>CAZSSA010000052.1:0-16821 GCA_964609375.1 uncultured Verrucomicrobiota bacterium
CGACAACAGGCAGATGGGTTTTCATATTACTCTTGTCAGGCGTGTTGTATTTCATAATGGATGCTAGATTCCGCATTTCCGGCTACTTTCCTTTTAAAACTTACGGATTTGCCGCACTGGCAATCATCTACTTGGCAATCTCACTGCTTCTCGTTGCATGGAAGCCCGCAGAGGATAGCTTCTTCAATCGCATTGATAAATGGGCGAAGGCCCTGCTTTCCACGCTATGCAGGATCAAACGGCCCGCGAGGATTACAATATCTTGTGCAATCGTACTGATCATGACGACGGCGGGATGCTTCCTCCGGTGGGCACATATTGCACGAACCCCAATCAAACCTAACATTGCCGACATGCTGCCCTTGATCAATAACGCCTGCAACACACTGGCGTCCGGCGCAAATCCTTACGACAAAATTTACCTGATGCCCTGGAAATTACCCCTGACCTTCTGGCCCGGATTATGGATGCCATACCTGATCCCCTATGGCTTGGGCATCGACTTGCGATGGATTCACATCGGTTGTGTTGTCGGCATCGCATCGATCTTCGGACTATTTATCATTCGATCATTCGCAACATCACCCTTGAAACAACAATCGATACTGCTGCCATCCTTGGCTGGACTTAGTTTGTTCTTGTTCTCAAATGAACTCATCTCTTTCGCGGGCATCGCACATACACCTCCACAATGGTTCTGGGTGTCTCTGCTGGCTGCTTCGATACTGATGAAGCGCCCCTTTTTATCAGCCATTTTCCTCGGAATAGTCCTGGCCAGTAGACAGACAGCCGTGGTGTATGCTCCGATAATGGCCATCTACTGGTTGCGGACCACTTGCAGTCTGAGAACAGCGGCAACATTTTCCATCATAACCATTTGCACGTATCTTTTGATTTGTGGTCCCTTTCTAATACTTGACCCCTATGATTTCATTGTGGCCCCGGTACGGCACTATTCATGGCTGGGCAAGTGGGACTTCACAAGGGGTTATGGCAGCTTCAGTGCCAAAACCATTGGCTTAACCTTTATGTTAAGGAAAACGCATCTCGAATGGCTGCTACAAGCCTCGACCATCTTGGCAATCACAGGCCCGCTCATCCTTGCATGGCGGCGATTGCAGAGTGAAACCGATGTCTTGCTCTACCTTGGACTTGCAGGAATGGCTGTGGCGCTCACAGCCCCCATCCCGTGGCACTACGAGTACTTTCCCTCTCTGCTCCTGATATCGTTTGCCGCCATTGCCGCCGCGGAGGAAGAGGATAATATCTTGCTTTCCTCTTCCGTCAGGATGGGTAGACTGTCCCCCTTTTCACAGGTAAAGTTATAGTCATGCAAACAACTGTTTTGGCCATTGCAAACCAGAAAGGTGGTGTTGGAAAGACAACGACAGCCATCAATCTTGCCGCTTGTCTTGCGGAAAGACGCAAAGAAGTCCTTTTGGTGGATCTGGACCCCCAGGGCAATGCGACCAGCGGCGTTGGCCTTCCCAAAACACCGGGCTCAAGTCTCTACAGTACCTTCCTCGGGGCAACCAAGGCCGAAGATCTCATCCAGTCCACAGAGTTTAAACATCTCAGCATGATCCCGTCTGAAATTGACCTGGCCGGGGCCGAAATCGAGATCGCCAGGGCAGACCACTACCTGCACCGCCTTCGGGATGCCCTCGCCGGCATCGTGTCCTCCGGCCGCTACCACTACATTATTCTGGATTGTTCTCCCTCCCTCGGTATCCTGACAATGAACGTCCTCGCCGCCGCCCATTCGGTGGTCATCCCTCTTCAGTCGGAATACTACGCTCTGGAAGGACTCACCGTCATGACCCGCCTCATCGATCAACTGAATAACGGTGGCGTCAATCCAGGTCTCACCCTCGAAGGCATTGTCATGACCATGTACGACGGTCGCACAAACCTTTGCCAACAGGTCGTACAGGAAGTCGTCCGGCATTTCGGCGACAAAGTCTATGAGACCCTGATCCCCCGCAATGTCCGGCTCAGTGAAGCCCCCAGCTACGGCAAACCCATCACCGCCTATAATCCGAACTGCACCGGCGCTGTCGCCTACCGTCAACTGGCAAAGGAATTCATGTTCCGGCGCAAGGATCATGTCACTGACGAGGATGATCCCGCTGCATTCCGCATGCCATCACCCTTCGAAAAACCCTTTCAACGGACAGCCCCTGCATTTATCCAGTCGGCCAGTCAATCACCAGTCGAACCGGCGGTACCCGCCACCATGGCAACGGAGTAATCAGTGATGCAGCCAACCAAACCCGGCTCCCTCGGTAAAGGCCTGGACTCGCTCATGGGCGGCCTTCCCAAAAACATCGGCTGTGCGGCCACTCTATCCAGCACCGGGTTCATGCGCCTCTCGCCCGACAGGGTGCAACTATCCCCGGACCAACATGCCGATGGCAATGCTTTACCCGCCTCCTTCCTGAATTCAGTACGCGAGCATGGAATCCTGCAACCGCTTATTGTCCGCAAGATTGACGACAACTACGTCGTGATTGCCGGCGCCAGACGACTCGTCGCCGCCCGGTCCCTTGGCATCGCCGATGTACCCGTTATTGTCATTCAAGCCACGGATGATCAGGCCTCGCTCATTTCCCGCGCGGAGAACGAAGAGCGGACACATCCCGGCCCGGTCATCGTGGAGCCCCAACCGGCAACGGCTATGCCGGCATCGACTCTCCCTGCCTCATCTCCATGGCGATTTGCCGGCGGCGCCGCTGCAGCCATCGCCTTGTTGCTGGCCGGCATCGGGTGTGGCTGGTTGATATCCAATCTTCAGGATACTGGCTCCGCTACCCCGGTCATTAGCACCTCCGACAACCGTTCCCAGCCTTTGCCTCTGCAACCACCCCCCGTCATTTCTCCGGTCGTCCCTGAACAACCGCCCGTCATTGCCCCGGAAGAGTTTCAACAATTCACCACTGAGCAACTGGTCGTGGACAAGGTGGGCGCCTCACTGCGGATTGTCATCCAGTCCCCGCTATTTTCCTATCGTACAAACCTCGATGAAGGCCAACTCGCCCTGTTGAAGGAACTTGGCGCCATCTTTGCCAGTCATGAAGGCGAATACACCATCCTGATTACCGGGCATACCGATGCCACCCCAATCCGAGGTTCAAGCGTCTACCGGGACAACCATGAGCTGGGTCTTGCGCGGGCTTCGGAAGTGGCGCGCTTTCTGTGGCGACAAGCCGGAGTCCCGGTCGGAATGCTTAGAACCGCCACGGCAGGATCAGAAAATCCTCCATTCCAGTCCGACACCCCGGAATCGGCTAAACGAAATCGCACCGCCACCATCCTGATCACACCAAACAGGGCACCCTAAATCTTAATATGTCCGCGACCAGCCCAAATATAAGCATCTATGGCCGCACTTTATCAATCAGCCACATTACTGCATCGACAAATGCACACAATGTGTGCTACACATTATGAGTGCAAAGAATTGGAGTTACTGCGATGACAAAAAACTTAACCTTGAGAATGGATGAAGACTTGCTTGCGGAACTCAGGCACAAGGCCGTGGACGCCCATATGTCGCTTTCCGCATGGATTACCGCGGCACTCAAGAACATGAATCCACCACCCCGCGAACTCGAAGAACTACGGTCACGCGCCATCAAACGCATGAACGATGGTTTTCACCTAAGTGGTACACCTATGACGCGGGACGAAATCCATGCCCGCTAATCTCTTCATTGACACAAACATCCTTGTCTACGCCCACGACTTGGATGCCAGCGAAAAGCACACTAAGGCAAAAGATCTAGTATCCAATCTCTGGCGGTCAAACCAGCTACCATGGGTCAGCATCCAAGTCCTTCAGGAATTACTGGTGACATTGCGCCGCAAAGGAGTTGCTCCTACCCCCGCACGGGAAACCGTAGACGCCTACACACACTGGCGGGTTGTGGAAAATGATGTAAACCTGCTCAGGGCTGGCATGGCAGAAATGGAGCGATGGCAACTCTCATTCTGGGACGGCCTAATTCTCGCCGCCGCCCGCCGAGCACATGCCAAGACAATCTTAAGCGAAGACCTCAGTCACGGGCAAAACTACAACGGGATCATCGTGCAAAACCCATTCCGGACATAGTCGCTCTTTATTCCGCTCAGGAAGCCAGCAAACGCTGAATTTCCCTTATCAGCACGTCCGGCGCAACCGGCTTCTCAAGGACGGCGCGTACCGGCAGCCAACTCGCATCGGGCTCAAGCCCAAATGGAAGATTCCTGGCCGCTCGCACTCCCGTCAGGATTAACACCGGTATCCGTTTCAGCTCTGGGTGTTCAGCAATCTTGCGACTGATCTCGATGCCTTCGACATCCGTTGTCATCATCACATCGAGAATCATCAAATCCGGCTTTTCCCGGGTTGCCTGAGCCAGTCCGGCGGCGCCATCACAAGCCACCACCACATCATAGCCGTTGGATTCCAGCCAATCCTTGACCGACGCCGAAAAATCAGCGTCGTCATCCACCAGCAGGATTCGTTTCTTGCTGTTCATGCCCACCTCATTTTACGGCCTTGATGCCAGTTCCCTTGGCCGCCGATGACGACACCCTGGCTGCTTGAAACCCGTATTCCCCCAGAATCTTCGCCACCTGATCGGGTTTGACTTCGGCGTAAACCTTGTCATTCACAATCATGACCGGAGCCAGGGCACATGCCCCCACACAACGCGCCACATCGATCGAGAACAACCCGTCCTTCGTGGTTTGGCCAACATCAATACCGAGCAATTCCTTCAGCTTATCCAGAACCTTACCGGCGCCTTTTACAAAACAGGCGGTTCCCAGACAAAGGGAGATCCTGTTCTTCCCCCGCGGGGAGAAACTGAAGTAGTGGTAGAAACTGGCCACCCCGGTCACCTTCGCCGCCGGAATCTGCATCAGGATCGACACCGCATCCATATGCTCCTTGCCAAGGTACCCCAGCTCATTCTGCACCTTGTGCAAGACGGCAATAAGATAGCTTTCATGCCTGGCCCTCGCGCCACATTCCTCAATGAACTTAACCACTCCCACGGGGAGTATTGCCCGTGCCTTTTCTTCCTCTTTCTTCAGCAGATCAGACTTCACTTCACACCTCGCGGATACTTGGGTTCATAATGCGTGTGCAACAATTCATGGCAACGATGACTATTGGGTGAGCCCAGGAATTCCTCATAAAGCGTCGCAATGGCCGGGTTCTCATGTGACTTGCGTAACGACTTGCCCCCGTCAATCGAGTACAACGCCCTGGCCCTTATCCGCGCCAGCTCGGGATCCAGCACATGCATTCCCCTGGGCGGATACGGCTGCCCGCCACCCGCCACACACCCGCCCGGACAGGCCATGATCTCAATGATGTGATAGACCTTCTCACCGCTCACAACCTGATCCAACAGGTGCTTGGCATTCTGCAATCCGTTGGCCACCCCGACACTGATCGCCATGCCGTCAATATCAATCGTGGTTTCCTTAACTCCCTCGACACCACGAACCTGCTCAAACTCAAGATGCGTCAGCTCCTTTCCGGTCACGTTCTCGTAGGCCGTTCGCAGTGCTGCCTCCATCACGCCGCCTGTCGCTCCAAAAATATCCGCAGCGCCGGATGACACCCCTAGCGGCGAATCAAATGACCCGTCCTGAAGATCCTTGAAGTCCACGCCAAGACACTTGAGCATCCAGATCATTTCACGCGTGGTCACCACCGCATCCGTGTAAGGCTTGCCCCACGGCGTCATGTGCTCCGGGCGTCGCGCTTCGAACTTCTTCGCCGTACACGGCATCACCGACACCACGAAGATCTTCTTGGGGTCTATTCCGGCTTTCTCGGCATAATAGGTTTTCAACAGTGACGACAACATGCTCATGGGCGATTTGCACGTCGAGGTCAACGGGATGAGCTCCGGATAGAACCGCTCCATGAAGTTAACCCATCCCGGCGAACAGGAGGTGATCAGCGGCAACCGTTCCTTCTTGGTCAGCCGTTGCACAAACTCGTTCGACTCCTCCATGATCGTCAGATCCGCGCCAAAGTTTGTGTCGAACACCCGGTGAAAGCCCGCCATGCGCAGCGCCGTCACCATCTTCCCGGTCACCGGCGTTCCCGGCTCGAAACCAAATCCCTCCCCAATCGCCGCCCGGATGGCCGGAGCCGTCTGAACCACCACATGCAGGTCGGGATTCGACAGCGCCTCAAACACCGCTTCCGTCGCATCCTGCTCCACAAACGCCGCCGTGGGGCAAACGTTCACGCATTGCCCGCAATGAATGCACACGGAATCAATCATGTTGTGCCCGTGCGCCGGCGTCACCACATTGTGGAACCCTCGATGCTGCTGGTCCAGATTATGCACACCCTGGACTTCCGAACACACACGCACGCACCGTCCGCACAGAATGCACTTCTCGGCATTTCGGCGCACCGGCGACGAAGTGTCAACCGGGTGAATTTTCCGTTCCCCCTCGAACAGGCGCTCGCGCACACCCAGATCATACGACAGCTTCTGCAATTCGCAGGTCCCGTTGCGTGTACAGGTCTGGCAATCCCTCGGGTGGTTATCCAGAATCAATTCCACGATGTCTCGCCGCAGCCGGCGCAACAATGGGGACGAGGTTTTCACCTTCATCCCCTCGGCGACCGGAAAGGTGCATGACGCCACCGGATTCCGCTGGCCTTCCACCTCCACCACGCATACCCGACAGGCCCCGATCACACTCAGATCGGGATGAAAACACAACCTCGGCACCGTGATGTTCACGGCATCCGCCGCCTGCATGATGGTGAATTTCTCAGGCACCGTCACCTTGGTCCCGTCAATCCACACTGTTACTTTCTTTTCCGTTGTCATGGTCACTTCCTTGTTACCGCGTCAAATTTGCACACTTCAAAACACTGGCCGCACTTGATGCATCGCTCTGCATCAATGACATGCACCTCTTTCGTTTTCCCGCTGATGCACTGTACCGGACATTTCCGTTTGCAGGCCCCGCATCCAATGCACTTGACGGCATCGATTGTATAGGTCAGCAGCCCGGAACAAACTCCTGCGGGACACCGCTTTTCGCGGATATGAGCCTCGTACTCCTCGCGGAAGTGCTTAATCATGCTGATCACCGGATTGGGCGCCGCCTGACCCAGCCCGCACAACGATGTCTTCTTGATGGTGTCGCCAAGTCGCAGCAACTTCTCGATATCCCCCTCCTTGCCTTCCCCCTGCGAAATCCGCTGCAAAATCTCCAGCATGCGCTTGGTGCCCTCACGGCAGGGGGTACACTTGCCGCAGGATTCATCCTGCGTAAAGTCGAGGAAAAACCTCGCCATATCCACCATGCAGGAATCCTCATCAATCACGATCATGCCGCCGCTACCCATCATCGATCCAGCCGCCGTCAGCGACTCGTAATCCACCGGCGTATCCAGATAGGATTCCGGCAGACAGCCGCCGGCAGGCCCTCCGGTCTGGACCGCTTTGAACGCCTTGCCATCCCGGATGCCGCCTCCGACTTCATACACCACTTCGCGCAACGTCGTCCCCATCGGCACTTCGACCAGCCCTGTGTTGCATACCTTGCCGGCAAGCGCAAACACCTTGGTGCCCTTGCTTTTCTCGGTGCCAATCGAACTGAACCACTCGGGCCCATCCAGAATCACCACGGGGACATTCGCCAACGTCTCCACATTATTGATGACCGTCGGCTTGCCCCATAACCCCTTGACCGCCGGATACGGTGGCCGGGGCCGCGGCATGCCGCGCTCGCCCTCAATGGAACGGATCAGAGCCGTCTCTTCGCCGCAGACAAAAGCCCCCGCCCCGAGCCGGATTTCAATGTCGAACTCCCCGTCGGTCCCGAAGATATGCTTCCCAAGGAAGCCCGCCTTTTTCGCCGCCTCAATCGCCATCTCAAGACGCTTGATCGCCAGCGGATATTCCGCGCGAATATAGACATACCCCTGTTTCGCCCCGATGGCATAACCGCCAATGATCATGCCTTCAACAATCGTATGCGGGTCACCCTCGATCGTGCTGCGATCCATGAAAGCGCCCGGATCACCTTCGTCGGCGTTGCAGATGATGAATTTCTCATCGCTCTTCTGGGATAACGCAAAATTCCATTTCAAGCCCGTCGGGAACCCGCCGCCCCCGCGCCCGCGCAACCCCGACTTTGTAATGGAATTGACGACATCCAGCGGGGTCATCTCCGTCAGTGCCTTCACCGCCGCCTTGTAACCACCCACCGCCAGATATTCATCCAGGCTCTCAGGATCAATAATCCCGCAATTCCTCAACGTCATCCGCAATTGCTTGCCGAAGAAATGAACATCGCCGAATACCGGGAAAAACCGGTTGGTCAACCGCTCACCCTGCCAGACATTCGCCACCACCGGACGCTTGCCCACCAAATGCTGCTTCACGATCGCCTTCACCACCTCGGGTGTCAACTTCTGGTAAAGCATATTGTCGGGATAAACAAAAGCCACGGGACCCACCTCGCACAATCCATGGCAGGCGGAGGTCGTGATGGCCACCGTATCGCCCAACCCCGCCTTGGCCACCTCATCGGCAAATAGCCGTTCCAGGCTGATGGCATTGCCCTTCAGGCAATGGGCGCCCCCGCAAACGCTGATCACCGTTTTGGCGGAATGAATTCCCGCCGCATAGCGCATGGTGAACTCCTCAACGGCAACCCCGTTGAGTACATGCGATTCGAACACCTTGTCCACCTTCTCAGGCTTCATGTAGATGTATTTGCTCGGTATCGTCCGGCTGCTCAGGATCGTCACCACCGGTTCCATGTCGCACTTGCCTGTACAACCTACCCGACTGAGGACAACGTCTTTCAGCTGATGCTTCTTGATCAACTGTTCAAACCGCGCAAAGACCTCGTTGGCTCCGGCGGCGTTCTCACAGGTGGCTGACCCCACCGTAATCCTCATGCGCGCCTGATATTTTTCCTCAAAAAGTTTCTGCTCCGCCTTCTGGCGAAGCTCACGCAACCGTTCCATCGGTTTATTCATTCCTCTTCCTCCCTCTCGTTGTTCCATATCCATCGACTGTAATAAAATTGCCCATCACGCACTTGCATCAAAACCGCGGCTCGCTGATTTTCACGGCATACGCCAGTTCCCGCAAACTGGCCAGAATACGCGCATCCACCACCGACACCTTGCGTGGCGCAATCAAATGAGCCGTCGTCAGGTTTAACAACCCGCGCACCCCGGCCATAATCAATCGATCCGACACCTGCTGGGCCACCTCCGGCGGCACCGCGACGATGCCAATATCCACATCCTGCCCGCAAACCACGGCCGGAAGTTCATCCATCCCCATCACCACCAGTTTGCCAACACGCTTGCCAATCAGCGCCGCATTGTTGTCAAAAATGGCACAGATATTGAACGACTGGTGCAGGAACTCCTCATGCAGCGCCAGGGCTCTCCCCAGATTTCCAGCACCAACCACCACACAGCAGATCTCATGATCCGCACCCAGCGTCGCCGCCAATGCCGCCTCAAGCCCGGCCGTCGAATACCCCCGCTTGGAAATGCCGGAGAAATCAATATGCGAAAGATCCTGACGAACGGTCGAACTCGTCAAACTGAGCGCTTCCGCCAATTCAGAGGACGACACCCATTCCTCGCCCGCCTGACGCAACTGTTGCGCATGCGTCAAGTACTTAGGCAAACGGCGAACCACGGAAGCCGGAATCTTCACTGCCTGCAGCTCATTGGAGTTCATTCTATTTCTTCAACGCCTCGGCAACATGCGCCAACAAGGCCTCCGGAGGAACCGGCTTCTCCAGCACCGCTTTGACCGGCAACCAATCGTCGTCGGGCTCAAAGCCGAACGGGAGATTCTTGGCCTTGCGGATCCCCGTGATCAGGATGATCGGAATATGCCTGGTGGCCGGGTCCGACTTCAGTTGCTTCGCCACTTCAAACCCTTCATTCTCCCTCGTCATCATGACGTCGAGCAGAATCAGGTCCGGCTTGCCCGACGTCGCCTTCCGGAATCCCTCTTCCCCGTTATAGGCGGCTTCCGTGGCATACCCTTTCTGCTTCAAAATCTCTGAAAACGACTCCACCAGTCCAACATCATCATCCACAATCAAAATCGTCGCCATACTGACTATCCCTTTCCAAAAGATTAACTCATCAAATCGAATAACACTGCTACACACGCTCCCTTTTCACGTATTCCGTATGCA
The DNA here is from genome assembly GCA_964609375.1 of uncultured Verrucomicrobiota bacterium. GTDB lineage: Bacteria > Verrucomicrobiota > Kiritimatiellia > CAIKKV01 > CAITUY01 > CAZDUS01. The sequence continues at coordinate 10,210 of CAZSSA010000052.1, forward strand.
ATAAATGATGCGAAAGCTCCCCAAGCGGAACCCCTAGAAATTCGCCATAGATCTGCTTGATCTTGGGGTTGTCATGGGACTTGCGCAACTTCTTGCCCTCATCCTCCCGGTACAACGCATCCAACCGCTTCTGCCGGATTTGATTGGTCGTCATGCGCGGTGACCCGCCCCCGCCAATGCACCCCCCGGGACAGGTCATGACTTCCACAAAATGATACGCCGCCTCTCCCGCCTTGATGCGCTCAACCACTTTCTGCGCATTACCCAACCCGGATGCCACCGCCACTTTAAGCGTAACGCCCTCCAGGAACGACCATTCCGGCACCGTTCCTGATATCGTGATCGCCGCTTCCTTGATGCCTTCCAATCCGGAAAGCGGATTCACGTGCAGGTTGACAAAGGGCAGCTCTTTTCCGGTAATCACTTCCCATGCCGTCCGCAGCGCCGCTTCCATCACCCCGCCCGTATTGGCAAAAATATCCGCCGCCCCCGTGGATGTTCCAAGGATTCGGTCCACTGCTCCATCCGGTAACGCGGCAAAATCAATACCCGCCTCCCTGATCATTCGCGCCAACTCACGGGTGGTCAACACCGCATCCACATCCTGAACACCGCTCGAGTTCATCTCCGGTCGCTCGGCCTCGGATTTCTTGGCGTGACACGGCATCACCGAAACAACAAAGATGTCCTCCGCCTTCTTCCCGACCTTCTTGGCCCAGTAGGTCTTGGCAATCGCTCCAAACATCTGCTGGGGCGACTTGCAGGTGGAAAGACAGTCAAGCATCTCCGGATAGAAATATTCCATGTACCGGACCCACCCCGGCGAACAACTCGTAAACTGGGGAAGGGCAACCTCCTGCTTTTCCTTGACCGCCTTCTTCAGCCGGCTCAACAACTCCATCCCCTCCTCAATGATGGTAAGATCCGCCGTAAAATTCGTATCAAACACCGTGGCAAATCCCAGCCGACGCAACGCCGAAACCATCTTGCCGGTCACCAGCGTCCCGGCCGGATACCCAAAGCATTCGCCCAGCGACGCACGAACCGCCGGCGCGGTCTGGACCACCACCGTCTTCGTCTTGTCTTCCAAGGCGGCCCAGACTTTCTCCAGACTGCTCTTCTCGACGATCGCCCCCACAGGACATACCGCCGCACACTGTCCGCATTGCACACACGCCACCTGGTCAAGGTTCTTGCCAAAGGCGGGGCCAATCACCGACTTGAACCCGCGGAACTGGGGAAAAAGAACTCCCACCGCCTGGACCTGACCGCAAACGGCCACACAACGACGGCACTTGATGCACTTTCCATTGTCACGCACGATTCCCGGCGTCGAGTCATCCACTTCCCCGCTCGTCCGGGTTCCCTCATACGGCGACTCATGAATACCCAACTCGTGCGCCACCGCCTGAAGCTCGCAGTCGTTGTTCCGGTCGCACACCTGGCAGTTCCCCGCATGCTCGGACAACAGCAACTGCAGCACCGTCCGACGGGCTTCCCTCACCCGCTTCGTGTGCGTCAGAACTTTCATCCCTTCCACCGCCGGCAGAACACAGGACGTCATCAGCGTTCGTGCCCCTTCAACCTCCACCAGGCAAAGCCTGCAAGCCCCAATGGCCTGAATATTTTCGAGATAGCACAACGTCGGAATCCTGACCCCCGCTTTACGGGCCGCGTCAAGCACGGTCGCCCCGTCAGGCACTTCAACCGTTTTCGAATCAATGGTTAATGTTGGCATAACTGGACCTCACTTTTCGCAAAGACTCGCCTCTCGATAATCGCACCGCAAACACCGTTTCGCCTCGCGCAATGCCGCCGTTGCCGACAACGGCAATTCCACTTCCTTGAAATTGCGTTTCCGCTGACTAACCGGAATCATGCGCAGCGCTGGCCGCGCGTACATCACCGGATCGGCATCGGGATCAAAGGAGGTGTCCACCGTCTTCTCCGTCCGCCAAAAGGCATGCGACGCTCCGGTCAAATACTGATCCATTCCCACCGCCGCCCGTTCACCCGCCGCGATGGCGCCAATGACAGACGATGGCCCCGTCACCGCATCGCCACCGGCAAATATCCATTCAACCGAAGTCTGTCCGGTCACAGGATGAGCGTCGAGAAAATGAGATCGCCCGATCTTCAGCCCCGTCCCATCCACAATTTCCTCGGACGGCAAGGACTGCCCAATGGCGCCAATCACCTGATCGGCCTCAATCTCGAATTCATCGCCCACGCGTTCCTTTGGACGACGCCGGCCGCTGCGGTCAAACTCACCCAACTCCATACGGGTACACCGTAAACCGGTAACCAGTCCGTTCTCGGCCGCAATCTCCGTGGGCGCCACCAGGAACTCGATCTTCACGCCTTCGCGCAGCGCCTCTTCGACTTCTTCCTTGTAGGCCGGCATTTCATCCCTCGTCCGGCGATACACCAGGGTCACCGACTTCGCCCCGAGCCGCAATGCCGTTCGGGCCACATCGACCGCCACGTTACCGCCACCAATGACCGCCACATTCCTGCCCACCTTGGCCGTCCCGCTCAGGTTGTACTCCCGCAGGAACTCCACACCATCCGCCACGCCGGGCATATTCTCTCCGGGAATGCCGAGCTTGGAGCCCAACGGCGCCCCAACCCCGACAAACACCGCCTCAAATCCCTTCTCCCGCAGGGACTTCAGGGTAAAGTCCCGACCCAACCGCTGCCCGGTCTGGATCGTCACTCCCATGCTACGGATCATCCGGACTTCCTTCGCCAGCATTTCACGCGGCAACCGGTAGGCCGGTATCGTTTGCACCAACATCCCGCCCGCCTCCTTGTGCGCCTCGAAAACAGTCGGCTTGTACCCCAACCGGGCCAGGAAGTAGGCACACGACAACCCAGCCGGACCGGCGCCAATGACCGCCATCTTCCTCCTGGCATTGGCGGCATTCGCCCTCACCTCGGGTATCTGCGGCTTCTTTTCCTGCTCGATCATGAACCGCTTGACGGCCCGCACCGACAACGGCGCATCCAGCGAGGACCGGCGACACTTGTTCTCGCACGGATGGAAACACACGGCCGCGCAAACCGCCGCCAATGGATTCCGCTCGCGATGCAACAATAACGCCTCATTATAGCGCTTTTCGCCTACCAACGAGACAAACCCCGGCACATGCACTCCCGCCGGACAGGCATTCGTACAGGGAGCCTTCACCAATGAATGACACACCCCTGCCGGACACTTCTTGTCGCGGATGTGCGCTTCATATTCATCGCGGAAATAACGGATCGTGGACAACACCGGGTTCGGCGCCGTCTGCCCTAATCCGCACAACGCCGTATCCTTGATCTTGCTGCCAAGATCAATCAACGCCTCCACATCCCCCTGCTTCCCCTTGCCTTCGCAGATGCGTTCCAGGATCTCCAGCATGCGCTTCGTCCCCACCCGGCACGGTACGCACTTCCCGCACGATTCCTCCTGCGTGAATTCAAGGAAGAAACGGGCCATGTCCACCATGCAGGTGTCCTCGTCCATCACGATCAAACCACCCGACCCCATAATGGCGCCCAATGCCGCCACGGATTCGTAGTCCACCGGAACGTTCAGGTTCTCCTTGGTAATGCAACCACCGGAGGGGCCTCCGATCTGCGCCGCCTTGAACTTCTTGCCGCCAGGAATACCGCCACCAATATCATAGATGATATTGCCCAGCGGCGTCCCCATGTTCACTTCCACCAATCCAACGTTGTTGACCTTGCCGGTCAGGGCGAAAATCTTCGTTCCCGTGGACTTGCCTGTACCCACCGAACGAAACCAGTCGGCCCCATGACGGATAATCAGCGGCACATTGCCGAACGTCTCCACATTGTTGAGCACAGAAGGCTTATCCCACAGCCCCTTGTTCGCCGGGAAAGGCGGGCGGGGACGCGGTTCACCGCGCTTCCCTTCAATGGAACGCATCAACGCCGTTTCTTCGCCGCAGACAAAGGCTCCGGACCCCTGGGCAATGATCACATCAAAGTTGAAGTCCGTTCCCAGGATGCCTTTCCCCAGCAATCCCCGGCGACGGCATTCGGCAATCGCGTGATTCAACCGCTCCAGCGCAAGCGGATATTCCGCACGGCAATAGATATAACCGATGGAGGCTCCAACCGCCCGTGCGCCAATCATCATGCCTTCCAGCACCGCGTGCGCGTCGGACTCAATCAGGCTCCGGTCCATGAACGCTCCGGGGTCCCCTTCGTCGGCGTTGCACAAGATATACTTCTGATCCCCCTTCGCCTTGCGGCACAACTCCCATTTTACGCCCGTGGGAAACCCTGCACCACCTCGTCCGCGCAATCCGGATTTCTTCATCTCCTCGACAATCTGATCCGGCGTCATTTCAGTCAACGCCCGCGACAGGGCAAAGTACCCGTCTCGTCCGATATACTCCTCCATGCTTTCGGCGGAGATAAGTCCCTTATTGTGCAAGACCCGAAGGTTCTGCTTCGCAAAGAAATCAATGTCCTTGTATTTCGGAATGACCTTGCTGGAGACGGGATCATGATAAAGCAGGCGATCCACGGTGCGGCCCTTCACCAGATGCTCCTTCACAATTTCAACCGCATCGTCAGGCCCAACGTTGTGATAGAATGTCCCGCCGGGATAAACGACCACAATCGGGCCACCCGCGCAGAAACCGTTGCACCCCGTTTCCACCAACCGCACACGGTCGGCAAGGCGGTGCTTCTTGATCGCCGCCTCCATGGCTTTCTTCATCTCGACGGCCCCTGACGAAATACAGCCTGTGCCAAAGCACAACATCACATGCATTTCCCCGGCCACCGTCCGCTTCCTGGCGACATCCCCCACCCCCGCATCACGGCTCTCCCGTATCGCCATCAACCCCTGCACGTTCGCCTTGATCTTGTCCAGGTCCGCACGGCTGTGAATCATATCATTCGTCTTACGAGGCATGGCTGACCTCCTTTGATTCGACGGAATTCCGTCGGTATGGCTCAAGGATTTCACCTACTTTTGTTGGACGCACCCGCTTGAAGACTTCTTCATCGATGGCCATCGTTGGAGCCAACCCGCAGGCGCCGAAGCACCGTGCAACCTCCAGCGTAAAGAGCCGGTCCCCGGTAGTCTGCCCCACATCAATACCAAGATTGCTTTTGAGCGCATCCAGCACCTGCTTGCCGCCACGCACATAACAAGCCGTCCCCATACACACGCGAATCACATGCTTGCCCCGCGGCACCGTCGTGAAGAACGAATAGAATCCGACAACACCCGCCACTTCGCTATAGGATTTATTCAGTCCAAGACTGACGCGCTTGAGCACGGTTTCCGGAAGATGGCCAAACATGCTCTGCGCCATCTGCAACACGGGAATCAATGAACCTGGCTTGTCGCGATATTCCGCAAGCACTCCATCCAGCCGTATCATCATGTCGGCCTCACTGGCCTGCTTGCCACAGGCGCAACACTTTGCCTCGGTCAACGTCTCGCCTCCCTGCTTCATACCAAACCTCCATCATCATGTTGGTTTTGCTTCACCGGAGTACCACAACAAATGGAGATCAATAATATCAGGATTACTCACATCGTCAAATATTTAACGTTAATATTTTCACAAGCCATGCTTTGCCCATCCACCCTCCCTAATGGATTTGAAAAACGGCGGGTTGACATCTTGGCAACCGTTGGTATTATTCGCCCCTTGTTTTTTAGAAAGCCATTGTTCGGGCGTAGCTCAATGGTAGAGCGTCTGGCTGTTAACCAGAATGTTACAGGTTCGAGCCCTGTCGCCCGAGCCAAGCAGTAGACGCTTCGCGTCACTGCTTGGCGGTGCAGTGAGCCGAAGGCTCTACTGCCCACTGCCCTCCCCCTTGTTTCTCGGTTCCCCGAAGAGAGAAACAAGGCTACCTTGCGGTCATCGCACGTCTTGATTCTCTTCCTGCTTTTTCCTCATCTCGCTCTTGCGCCCCGCAGTGAGCTTTGCTCTACTGCCGGGGTGCCCTCCAAGCTCCAATACTGCGTCTACGTCCTCATGTCCATGCACGACACCAATTTCTACGTCGGCTTCACAACCGACCTGCAGCGCCGCCTGACCGAACATTTTCACGGCCAATCCCCCTCCACGGCGCCCCGACGGCCATTCCGTCTCATCTTCTGTGAGTATTTCTTTTCCAAAGAAGACGCCGAACGTCGGGAGTCCTACCTGAAAACAACCGCTGGCCGTATCACCCTGATAAAGTCAACCATCTGGGAGAGAAACTTCAACGACTCGCCGAAGATGAGATGAAGAAGCTTAACGAGGCGTACGAGTATTTCCACAAGCATTACGGTTTGTAGCAATTAGTGCCAGTGCCCCCCCACTGGACATCATCGCACTTATCCTCGAAAACCGTGACAACCATCGAGGAGGATGCTGATGCCAGCAAAACGAAAAATAAACTGTTCGACCCTACCAGCACGGAGCCATACCACGGCGTGCCAGATCGTCGAGACGGCGGGGAAGGCGAGTGAGGAAGATGAACATCGGGAGACCCAAGTCCGCCCACGTGCGGAGACCATCCGCACCTGTCGTTTTGGCGTTCAACCCAGTAGGACTGGCTTGCCTTTCCAGCCAAGCGATGACAGACAGG
>CAZSSA010000053.1:0-16586 GCA_964609375.1 uncultured Verrucomicrobiota bacterium
CACCCATTAACCATCAACCATCACCCCCCCCTCCCCCTCCTCCCCCATTCCCACCCCTGAACCCTGAACCCTGAACCCCAAACCCCCACCCCCCCCCACCATGACATCCCTCACATGCCTCTGGCTCAAAAAAATCGACGAGATGAATAATCTCCGCCGTATTCTACGGCGCGAATCCGTTTTCAAGGTCGTTTTCATTCTCGCCTTCGCCTGTGGCCTTATGGGTGGATTCTTCATCCTCTTCCTCGACGCCTTCAAATTTCTCTCCGCACTGGGCGGCGGCACCTTTATGATCACGCGTCGCCTGTTCTCTCTCTTCTATCTTGGCTTGGGGGGCATGCTCATCATGTCTAATATCGTCACCTCCTATTCCACCACGTTCCGCTCCCGCGAAACCGCATTCCTGCTGACCTCCCCCATTGATACTCGCTCAATCATCACCTACAAGTATCTGGAATCCACACTGCTCAGTTCCTGGGCTTTCATGTTCCTGATCATCCCGTTCACAATCGCTTACACATGGTCTGAACACCTTGGCCCCATCTTCGCGCTCTGGACCGTCGTGTTTGCACTCCCCTACGTCTTCCTCTGTGGCGCTATCGGCACCGTCATCGCTCTCGTCATCGTCCGCTGGGCCCCCCGTAACCGCCTCATCTGGCTTTCGCTCGCCCTCATCGCCTTGTCCCTGACCGTCAAGCCGCTCCTCGGGGTTCGTCACGTCAACATGCAGGATGAAACCGCTTTCATTCTCAATCGCCTGTTACCCGGGCTCCAGATGGCATCCCACCCGCTCGCCCCCAACCACTGGATCGCCGAAGGCATCATGTCGCTAACCAATGGCGAATACCAGCACGGCGCCCTGCTTTGGCTAACCCTGACCAGCAACATGATGATGCTGATCCTGTTGATCCAATGGCTGGGAACGCACACCTTCTTTGCCGCCTACCAGAGAGTGGCGGGAGCCACCAGCATCAGCCGCCGCCCCGCCGAACTCCTCGGCTGGCTGGAACCGGCCCTGCAGTTCCTCCCCCACGATATCCGCGGCATGATCCTCAAGGATATCCGCACCTTCCTCCGCGACCCGCTTCAATGGTCACAGGCGTTGATCTTCTTCGGCTTGCTGGCCATCTACTTCAGCAGTTTCCGCGCCTTCCGTTACGATCAAATGCCGGTCATCTGGCTTAACTTGGTCGTCTTCCTCAACATCTTCAGCGTCGCCTCGGTCATCTGCTCTCTCGCCTCCCGCTTCGTCTTCCCGCAACTCAGCCTGGAGGGTCACAGCTTTTGGATTCTCGGGTTGGCCCCGACGGGAATGCGCCGTATCCTCATCACCAAATTCCTGCTGTCAGCCACCACCATTGTATTCGTCAGCGCTGGACTCATGAGCCTGGCCGCATGGATGCTTCAAATCGGCCCAGGCCTCAAAGCCATCTCCATTGGCGTCGCTGTGGGCATATCCATTTCCGTCACCGCGCTGTCAACAGGGCTGGGCGCCATCTTCCTCGACCTCAAGCAACCCAACCCGGTCGCCATCATCTCCGGATTCGGAGGCACCATCAATCTCGCCCTGAGCCTCGGCCTGATGCTTGCCTCCATTGCTCCTTTTGGATTCATCTGGTACTTTCACATCATCGGCAGCATCACCGACAAGGCCTTCATCCAAGGCAACCTCATCGCCGCCATCTGGCTGGTCGTCATCACCGTAACCGCCACCGCCATCCCCTTATGGCTGGGCATCCGCAACCTGGCTCGCCGGGAGTATTGATCAGTGAAGCAAACCCATCCCCCTCCCAACTCATGAATCGCCAGCGAAAAGTCCTTTTCCTTCAACTCCCGCAGTTGGATAACGATACATCGGGACCCTCGGAAAACCTGATGCTGGCCGCCGCCTACCTTGAACACGCCGCTAACACGTCCGGCGAATCACGCTATCACCGGTTCATGCGATTACCTCGACACCTTGACCGTGCCGATACCCCCACCCTTGCAAACGCCATCCTTCATCAAAAACCAAACGTTATCGCCGCCACGCTTTACCTCTGGAATATCGAATGGACCCTCCGCCTGCTGCGTCTTATCAAAGCCATCCGGCCAGCCACTAAAATCATCGTCGGCGGTCCCGAAGTCGCCCGTCGTCATCCCTTCCTCTACCATTCCGGCGTTCCCGATGTCGCCGTCTCCGGCGAAGGCGAAGCCGTCTTCCCCGCCATCCTCAAGGCCGTTCGAGCGGGTCGTCAACCCGACTTCACAACGGTCGCCGTAAAAAGCAACCACGGATACAGGTGGGGGCACACGCCCCCCCCATCCGTTACGCTGAGCGACGTCCTGCCTCCCGTGGCAAGCTCCGCCTGCGCCCCGGATCACAACGGAATGGCCTACATGGAAACCTCGCGCGGCTGCCCAATGCGTTGCACCTACTGCCGCTACGCCCATCTCCGCCGCCATGTTTCATTTCTGGAACCTGAACACGTCGTCGCCAGAATTAGGGCCCTGCACGCCATGGGCGCCGGCGAAATCCGTTTTATTGATCCCACATTCAACGCCCATCCTCACTTCCACGCCATCCTCCACGAACTCGTCAAATTGAATCGCAACCATCATCTTCGCTTTTTTGCCGAATTGATGGCTGAACGCTTGACACCGGATGACGCCCGCCTTCTCGCCGCCGCCAATTTCACGGATATAGAGGTGGGAATGCAAAGCCGCGACCCTGATGTCCTTCGCGAAATCCGCCGCCCAACCCGTCTGGCCCAACTCGATAGCGGCATCCGACTGCTCTCACGTCACGGCATCAAGGTGACGCTCGATGTCATGTATGCCCTGCCCTTGCAGGACCTGAAGGGGGTACGGAACACCATCGCCTGGAGCCTGCGCCAGCCGAAAACCAATATCCAATGCCTCCAGACCCTTCTGCTCCCGGGAACCGAACTCCGTGATCGACGTCACCAATGGCAATGCCGGGCGCTCACGCTCCCCCCCTATGCCGTCACCTCCACCAACTCGCTATCCGCCGGGGACATCGTTCGCATTGAGCACTTGATCGCCTGCCACCCTCGACTCAGATCAGACAACCCCACGGAGGGATTTATTGGGCGCAAACTTCCCGACCTGTTTGATGAACAACTACCCCTGGAAGCCTCCGCTCTCCCTCACGCCGAACTTCCAGGCCGGGAAAACCGCCGCACTTACCTGATTGACGGTTCAAACTTGTTCCAATACCGAACCGCCCTGGCAACCTTCATCCATCGTTGCCTTCAGGAACAACCCGACGGCTTGTTCCAATTTGTGCTGGTTCCAAGAATCGAGGAGCCGTTGGACCTTCTGGATGAACTGATAGCGGTAATTCGAAAATCACCATCCCACTTGGTTGACCGCTATGCCGGCATCATGGCCAATCAACAAATAGCGTCACGTCGCCTCAGGATCCTGCTCCCCCCTCGCCGGCAATTCGATCCCCAATGGATTCAGGCCGCAGAGCAAGTGCTGTCAGAAGCCTTCTTCTGACATGTCCACGGGAGGGCAAATCGGCGGAGAGCCGCACCCATTGTAATTACGCCACCAACAGCTCCATATCACGATTGCAGCAATGGGGCTCAAACACGCCTCGCCCTTTCCTCACCATGGCCACTTCCGCACCACACACCGGACAATGGTACACCATCGCACGTTGCTTCATCACATTCATGCCCTTATTACAACATCGGGGGGTAAACTCCCCTATGCGGTCTCCCACAACCATCACTTCCGAACCACACACCGGGCACCGATAAATGACCCCACGCGGATTTGCCGCCGTTGTCATCGACCACCCGCTCTTTCGGAAGGATCAATCCTGTCCATCGGCGTCCCGCAACAAATCAGCTCCATTACCCCGACCCCGCCGCGCGTCACCATGACAACATTTCCACAGTGGCGACATACATAAGCCGCCCCGACATCGATCGTCAATGCCTGTTCCCACTCCTCAAGATCCCAATCCCCTGCCTGATCGCCGCTTTGCTTTGTCATACACACCCCTTATGATGATGTTAACGACCCCGCCACCTGACGCCCAAACTCACGACATTGCGACAACTCGTCAACTCCCGGTTGCCACTTGATCCTGATGCCATCACAGGCCAGCGGAATCGAGCACTTTTTGAAATGCTCCTCTATTTCCTTCACGCTCTCTCCGCTCCACCCATAGGAACCAAATGCCGCCCCAATCTTGTTTTGGAATCTCAACCCCTTCATTTCGGCAAGAACCTGCGAAAGCGAAGGCAGAATCCCGTTATTGTGCGTACAGGATCCGATAACCACCAACCCGGCATTAAATATCTCCACCATCAGGTCGTTGGTGTCCGAAAGTCCAGCGTGGAACACCTTGTTATCAACCCCTTTCTCCGTCAGTCCTTCACTGATCGCCTTGGCCATTTTCTCCGTGGCATTCCACATCGTGTCATACACGATCACCGCCCGCCTGCTCGGTTTCTGCAAGGCCCACTCCTGATAGCGCTTCACAATCTGGAGCGGATCCTTCCGCCAAATGACCCCATGGCTCGGAGCGATCATATCCACCGGCAGTTTCAACGCCAGCAGTTCATCAATTTTCTTCAAAACACGATCGCTAAACGGGGTAAGGATATTGGCGAAATACTTGAGCGACTCCTCATAAAGTTCCGCTTCGCACACCTGGTCGTTAAAATGAAATGCCGTTGCAAAGTGCTGCCCGAATCCATCATTGGACATCAGGATGTTATGCCCCGTCAAATAGGTGAACATCGTATCCGGCCAGTGCAACATGGTGGCCTCAAGGAAAACGAGTTCATGTTTGCCAAGGCTTAACCGGTCTCCCGTCTTCACAACCTGAAATTTCCACGGTTGATGATAGTGCCCGGGAACGCTTGTCGCCCCGTTCCTGGAAACCACTATCGTCGCCTTGGGACAAAGTTTCATCAGTTCCGGCAAGCTGCCCGAATGATCCGGCTCCGCATGATTGACCACCACATAATCAATGGTGGCAGGATCGACCACTTCCTTGACCCGCGCCACAAATTCACCCGCGTGGGGCCCCCACACCGTATCCACAAGCACGGTTTTTTCATCCTTGATCAAATAGGCATTATAGGTCGTCCCCCGGTGAACCGAGAGTTCAACACCATGAAATTTCCGGATGCCCCAATCTGTCACACCCACCCAATAAACACCTTTTGCCAATTCAGTAATCATCCCACTCCTCCACATTCATCTAAACTTAACACCCAATGTCTTAACAACATACCATAGTAACCACACAACCAAAAGCACTTCCTGAACCATCGCATCCACGCATCCGCCATCCGAGTTGATTATGCAAAAAACACGACACCCCCTCAATCCATCATTGCATTCGCCTCATGGCTAGCCTACAGTCCAAACGATCACAATATCCATGACGATGAAAAAGCTTATGAAACAGAGTAAACGCTACCATGTCGCCCTTGTTTATAATTCAGGGGCATCCGCCACACCCGAAGTCCCCGAAGACAGCGGGTCAACGGATGACTTGCGGAAAATGATCAGGCACATGGCTCGCGTCCTCCGGAAAAGCGGCTACAAAGCCACCATTGTCTCACTGGCAAACGATCTTCTCGCTTTCCAACGCCGTCTCCGCACGCTTCGCCCCGACGTCGTTTTCAATCAGTATGACGACGTTGTCCACGGCGCCCTCTACGAAATGCGGGTGGCCGCTCTCGTGCAAATGATGGGATTCCCCATGACTGGCTCCCCTGCCCTGGCCCTCGGATTGAGCCGCTACAAATACATGTCGGCCAGTCTCCTTCAGGGTGCCGGAATTCCCATCCCGCCCAATACGGAACTCCTGGAGAAAATCGGCGATGTGGATCGCTGCCGCTGGCATTTCCCTGTGATCGTCCAGCCCAGCCGCGAACATGCCGGTATCGGATTGGCCCGCGATTCCGTCGTTTTCTCCAAAGCCAAGCTAAAGGAGAAAGTGCGCGAAATCCTGAAACACTATCATCAACCCGCCCTCGCCCAACGCTTCCTGCCCGGCCGGGAATTCAATGTCGGAATCCTTGGCGGACGGAAACTGACGGTTCTCCCCTTGGCCGAGGTTGATTATTCAAGATTGCCAAAGGAAATTCCACCCATTATGTCCTATGCGGCCAAATGGATGGAAGACAGCGTTGAATACCAGAAAACCTCCGTCACATGTCCCGCCCAGGTCGAGCCCTATCTCGCACGCGAAATCAGCTCCATTTCCCTGCGGGCATTTCGCGCTGTCGGCGGCTGGGGCTATGGCCGCGTGGATATTCGTCTGGATGAAAACGGGCAGCCCCGCGTACTCGAGGTTAACTGCAACCCATCCCTCGACGAAAGCGTCTCCCTGGCACGCTCCGCAGAAAAGACAGGAATTGATTACGTCCACCTGCTACAGCAGATCGTAAAGATTGCCCTCGAAGGCCCATCCTTCGATGTTGGCATCCCCATGCTGTAACCCTACCCGGTAAACCGGCCGGTATAGGCAAAGTCTTTGGCGAGCGATGTCACCAAGGACGTGATCTCAAGCAATTTTTCCGTGCTCTTGCTGCGTGGCAACCGGAGCCTCAACTGCGTCGCCCGATCCGCCAACTTATCCATAATCGTGTTCACTTCTTCAGGCGCCAGCCCCGACCATGTACTGACCGGCTGCACCAAGCGCTGACGCTGACGACGAATCAGAAGTCCCGCCTGCATCTGGCTTCGCGAACGCACACGCGGAAACACGCCGGACAGTTTATCATCCACATACCCCTGTGCCGCCGCGCGGTATCGTTCCGCTCGCTGTCCATAATGCTCGGCAAGTTGAATGGTCATGGAATCCACAGGACTAAGCAAGGCTCCTTCACTCGCGGCAGGAACAGGTTTACGGCGGAGACTCCTCATCATTTTCGCCACAAAATTCAGCTTCCGGATCGCCGGCCAAAACCGGTATTTGGTCTTCCACCCCGACCGCGGCGTCAACCAGATCGCAAAGGTCTCGGCAAAGTCCTCGTCCGGATGCTTCTGGGCATAGTTACGACCATATTGACTATGCGCAAGGTGCCGGACAAAGTCCCGACTATACGGGTCCGGCATAAAGGTGTCCCGGTAAGGCTTGGAAAATTTTCCAAAAACATCCACCCACCCCGGCCACTCCCATAACCGGTAGGCATAGTTGATCGCATGCCCGACTTCATGCCGCAACAGCATCAACGCCGTCCGCTGGTCTTCAATCTCCCCCGTTTGCTCTTCTTCAATCCTGGAAAGTCGCCGATCAGCCAGATAAAAGGGGACCCCCACGGCAGGCACTTGATCCGGACAACCCCAGCCATCCGAAAGATAAAACATAGGGCGGAATTTAATCCCTTTTAAGAGTAATTCCCGCTCAACCTGCCGGATCAACGGTTCAATCGACCCGCCCCGTATCCGTAGCCCCAGATCACAGATACGGGAATTTAACAGTTCGTAACGAACTGTATTCCAACCACTTACAATTAACTTGGCTCGAGCTGCACCCATAAAATCACCCGAAAGGACAATGCCAATTGGGACGTAAAGGTGCGCATTTTATCATGTTCACAGAAAGTGCGAGCTTTTTTTGCCAAAACAGCGTGCCTGGAGGTATTCCCTCTCTTACTCCGTCTCCGCTTCCTCCCCGACAGCAAACCGGCAGATCCCTCGGTGCGCCTGCTCAACAAATACGGCCAATTCAGCAGCCGGCCCCTCAGTAAAAAGACCCTTCATCTGCGCCACGGCCTGACTCACATTCTGGCCGGACAGGTAAAGTGTTTTAAAGGCATCTTTGACCACCTTTCGCTCGGCAGGCGTAAACCCGGAACGACGCAACCCAACCACATTCAAACCCGCCACAATATTTCGACCCATGCTTTGCACCAGGCAAAACGGGGGAACATCCTTTGACAACCCTGCCGCCCCTCCCACCATGACCAATCGCCCGATCTTGACAAACTGATGGATGGTAACAGCCCCGCTGATGAAGGCAAAATCACCCACTTCAACATACCCGCCTAACATCGTCCCGTTTGCAATAATCACCCGCTTGCCAAGTTTGCAGTTATGGCCCACATGGACCGTTGCCATCAGAAAGCAGTCATCCCCAATTTCAGTAACAGTCCCCGGCTTTGTCCCGCGGTTAATCGTGACACATTCACGCAAGGTACACCGCTTGCCGACTTTCACATGGGAGACATCCCCCTTGTACGCCAAGTCCTGCGGCTCACCACCAATTACCGCCCCGGAATAAATGTGACTCCCCTCCCCGATGGTCGTATGCCCCACAACCGCGGCATGGGCGTCAATCATACATCCGTCACCCACCTCCGCATGTTCGCCAATCACCGCAAACGGCCCAACCGTGACGTGATCCCCCACCTTCGCCTTCGGATGTATAACCGCCGTGGAATGTATATCACTCATATGGACTCCCTTCTAGTTTCCAAACTCCACTATGCCCGACTCACGCATGCTCAGAAAATCACGCTCCCGGTCACCGGTCTTTCTTCCAAGAACCACATGATCCAGAACTTTGATGCCGATGACCTGCCCCGCCTGCACAAGTTGCCTCGTAATCCGCACATCCTCCGCCGAAGGCGTTGGATCACCGGAAGGATGATTATGCACGAGAACCAGCGCGGCGCAACCCGATTGAATCGCCGGCTTGAACACCTCCCGCGGATGAATAAGACTGGCATCCAAAATCCCCTTGGACACCTCCTGTGCCGCCCCCTTGACCCTGTTGCGGGTGTCGAGCAATAACGTCCAGAACCGCTCGTGATCCAATACTCTCGCCGACGATCGCAGAACCGAAGCGGCATCCTCCGGAGAACGGACAAATACACCACGCTCATCCTTGGTTTCATCCGCCATGCGCCGTGCCAATTCCAAGGCCGCCTTCACCGTCTGCGCCTTGACCTTTCCCAACCCTTTAAAACGCCGGTTGGAGGCCAATTCTTCAACCGAAGCCCGTGCCACCGCTGTCAATGACCCGTAATGCCTCAGAATGGCATCAGCCAAATCAACCACATTCATACCCGCCGACCCGCTTCGAAGCAATACGGCCAGCAGCGCCACCTCCGATACCTGCTCCACCCCCTGCCGCTCAATCGCCTCACGTGGACGAAGCCGTGCCGGCAAATCGCATACCCGATAACAAACCGGCCCCGCCTCATGGTCCTTCATCTTGTTTTCTTCACCATTCAAATCCATATTAAATCCCCAGGGGAGTAGCCCCGACTGTGTCCCATGCCTCAAGCACGCTTGCCGCCGCCGCTTCAACCGGCGTGGAGCGCCCTATGTGAACCCACTGAATGGACATCTGCCGGCGAAACCAGGTCATCTGCCTCTTCACAAGCTGACGCGTCCGAATCACCGTCAATTCGATCGCCTCCGCGCGTGACAACCCACCCCCCAGACAGGCCATCGCCTCCGCGTATCCGATCGCATGCGCCGCCGTCGGCGACAAATCACTTCCCGCCTGGATAAGGTCCCTCGTCTCATCAAGTAACCCATCCCTATACATGGCGGTCACTCGCTCCTCGATGCGGAGAACCAGCTCCTCGCGCGGCATCGACAACCCCACAACCACCGGAGATTCATTGCCTCGCCGCCAGGACTGCGGAGGCCCGGATAATCCGGCTTCATGCCCTTCCAAGGCCCGGATCAACCGGCGTGAATTCTGTTTGTCCGCCACGGATAGCGCTTCATACCAGGCTTGATTCCGCTCCCGCAACGCCCGCTGCAAACCGCCGATTCCCTCCGCTTCCAACAGCCCCTGCCATCGCGCTCGCGACTCGGGCAAAGAAACCGGCGCCGTCTCAAGTCCTTCAATCAACCCCCGGAAATATAATCCCGTGCCTCCAACAGCGATGACCCCCTGATCAGGCGCAAGGGAATCAAGACAACGTCCCGCTTCTTCCAAAAAGCGGGCCACACTGAAGGTCTCAGAGGGATTCACCAGGTCAAGCCCCCAGTACGGCACACACCGGCGTTCCGCCACCGAAGGCTTGGCGGTCCCGATATTCATCCCGCGGTAAACAAGCATGGAATCAGCGGAAAGAATCGGCCACCCTTTCCGTTCGGCAATCCACTGCGCCACCGCCGTCTTCCCCACTGCCGTAGGGCCAACCAGCATGTACGCCTTACGTGGACTTACTGGTTTTATCACTGGATCCATTTGCACCCATTTCCCGAAGCGGATGAGCCGGCGCCATCAATGCCGTGATCATGTAAAGTCCCACTCCGATGCAAATGGCAGAATCGGCAACATTGAAGGCCGGAAAATGATGCCCCTTCCAATAAAAATCGAGGAAATCAACCACATAGTGAAGCCGAACACGATCCATCAGATTCCCGACAATACCCCCGGCCATCAATCCAAACGCCACCTTGTGCACCAGCGTGTCATTCAAAAATGACCGTCTGAAAATAACAATCGTGATCAGCATTAAAACTGAAAACAAGGCCAACCAGCCATTGGAACCGCCAAACATTCCCCAAGCCGCACCCGTGTTGCGGACATAAACAAGATCAAAAAAACCGGGGATAATCGGCAGGGAAGCACCGGGGTAAAACCGTGCCATAACCTGATCTTTTGTGATCTGGTCCAGCACCGCCACGGCAACGCTTAGAAGCAGTACCAGCATAGGTTGGATCGGTATCAGGCCAAAAGCCACTATGTCGCCGCCAAACCAGTTATTCGTTCTCTTCTGGCTCAACGATTTCAGGAGCTTCCTGCTCCACTCCCTGCTCAAGGGCCTCGCCAAACGGACGGAAGCGCACTCGCCCCTTCTCAGACGCCGATTGACACTTCACGCATGCACGCGCAAATGGCAGCGCCTGCAGTCGCGCCTTTTCAATCAAACAACCGCAAGTGTCACAAGACCCGTATACACCTTCCTTGATCCGGCGCAACGCACTGTCAATTTCAAACACTGAATCCTGTTCGCTACTGACCAGATTCAATGCAAACTCACGATCAAAGTCATCCGTCCGGTCTTCAGAGGAGCTGTCATCCACATATTTCAGGGTGTCATCGGACAAGGCGGAAATCTGCCCGGTCAACCGATCACGCATCTTGATCAGGATGTCCTGAATGGTGGCAAGGTGCTTACGGTTAAAATGACTCTTTTTACCCTTCTTTACCGGTTGCTGCGCCTTGACAGCCACAACTGTTTTGGTCACCGCCTTAACCGCTTTCGTGCGCCTCACAGCCGGCTTTACAGCAGATTTGACAGAAGGTTTTGCCTTGGCCGTTTTTACCACCTTGACTGCCACAGACTTTTTCGCTGTCGGTTTTTTGATTTTCCTGGCCATAAATCTCTCGGTCCTCATCAAATGTACGGTTTAATCTGCCTACCGCAGGCAAAGAGCTAAGCTTGATAGCAAAACCCGTCTCTCAATGTCAACTGGTTCCGAGACAAATCTTTCGAACGAATAGCTCGAACCACCCGGCTCCTGCCGACAATAGCAAAAAAAGCCCCGCCGCAGGATAACGTCGGGGCTTCATCACGGCATCAACAACAGGTCATCCTTCCGTACTCGAACCGACTTTCCCGGTTGCCGCCACTGGCGGCACAGGAATGGGTTTCGCCGCAACACCAGGGACCTGAATCCCGCTCAACGGTGTGCCCAATCCCTCACGTTCCGCCTTGGGAACAACCTTCGTCGTGCGCTGGCTGAGCACCATGATAATACTGTTCCCAATGAGCTTGGGAACCATATCCGTCTGCCCGATATCCTCGCACTCCTTCACAACCCGCGTCATCACCGCGAATCCAATCTCACGATGGGCGTTCTCGCGACCGCGGAAATAGAGCGAACATTTGACCTTCATCCCTTTTTCGAGAAATCCTCGAATATGATTGATCTTGGTCATGAAATCATGATCCGCCACATTCGCGTGGAACTTGATTTCCTTCATCTCGGCCGCATGCTGATGCTTCCGGCCTTCACGCTCCTTGCGGCTTTGCTCATACTTGAATTTACCAAAATCCATCACGCGACACACCGGCGGCTCTGCGTTTGGTGATATCTCAACCAAATCCAACCCGCTGCGTACCGCCATCGACATAGCTTCACTGATCGAGACAACCCCGATCATATCGCCGTTAGGATCAAGCAACCGCACTTGCGGCGCACGAATCCTGTGATTCACTCTGACTGTCGAACGAATTGCCTACCTCCTTGTTGCGGACCCGCTTACAGTCCCTTTGTTCTCGCCTATCACCTTGCCGGCCACTTCGTCAGTTAGCCGGCGTACAACCTCTTCCAATTTCATGGCGCCAAGATCCCCCGCCGTACGACTCCGCACAGCCACCGTCCCCTGCTCAACCTCCCGACCACCCATCACCAGCATATAGGGAATCTTCGATATCTGGGCATCACGAATCTTGGCCCCGATTTTCTCCGAACCCCGATCAATACTCACACGGAACCCTTGCTCGCGCAAAAGATCCGCGGTGCGTTCCGCTGCTTCAATCTGTTTGTCCGTAATCGGCAAAATCCGCATCTGCTCCGGAGCAAGCCACAACGGGAAAGCCCCGCCATAATGTTCAACCAGGACACCAAAAAATCGTTCCAAACTGCCAAGAAGCGCCCGGTGGACCATATACGGCCGGTGCTCCTTACCGTCATCACCATGATACGCCAGGTCAAACCGCTCAGGCAGATTGAAGTCGAATTGAATCGTGCTCATCTGCCACTCCCGCCCGATCGCATCCTTGACCTTCAAGTCAATCTTAGGGCCGTAAAACGCCCCACCCCCCTCATCAACCTCAAAGGGAATAGCCTCCGCCCTCAACGCCTGCTCCAACGATCGCGTCGCCTGCTCCCACTGGGCGGCTTCTCCCACCGCCTTGGCCGGCCGCGTGGCCAGATAAGCCGTAATCTCCGTGAAACCGAAAGACCGCCAAATGCTCAACGCAAATTTGACGGTGCGCTTGACTTCGTCCTCAATCTGCTCCGGCGTACAAAAAATGTGCGCATCATCCTGGGTAAAGCCACGGACCCGCAATAATCCATGCAGTACACCCGTCTTCTCGTAACGGTATACCGTCCCAAGCTCAGCCCATCTCAGAGGCAAATCCCGGTAGGAACGCTTATGGGATTTGTAAATCTGAATATGAAACGGACAATTCATGGGCTTGGCATAGTACGACACCTCGTCAATGTCCATCGGCGCATACATGTTTTCCCGGTAAAATCCCAGATGCCCGGATGTCTCCCATAGTCCCGCCCGTCCAATGTGAGGGGTGTACAGAATCTCGTAGCCCGCCTTAAAATGCTCCTGACGCCAGTAATCTTCAATGATCGAACGGATACGGGCACCCTTCGGATGCCAATGAATCAACCCCGGCCCAACATCCTCCTGGATGCTGAACAGATCAAGCTCCTTGCCCAACTTGCGATGATCCCGCTTCAGAGCCTCTTCCAACTGCAAAATCTGCGCCTCCAACGCCGGCCTTGACTCGGCAACAATGCCGTAAACACGCTGCAACATCGGGTTGGTTTCAATACCTCGGAAATAGGAACCCGCCACCGAAAGCAGTTTGAACGCCTTGAGTTGCCCGGTACTCGCCACATGGGGCCCCCGGCATAAATCATAAAAATCGCCACATCGGTAAAAGGTAATGGGTTCACCGGCGGGAATGTCATTGAGCCGCTCAATCTTGTATCGTTGCCGCTCCGATTCAAGATGCGTTAACGCTTCTTCCCGCGTCATTTCCACCCGCTCAAACGGCAAATCCATAGCGATAAGACGAGCCATTTCCTGCTCAATCGCCGGGAAATCTTCAGGAGCCAACCGGTGCGCCAAATCGAAATCGTAATAGAACCCGCTGTCCGTTGACGGTCCGATATCGAATTGGACATTCTCAAATAGCCGACGGATGGCAGCCGCCATAACATGCGCCGTACTATGGCGCAATAAATCAAAATCCAAGGGGGTTTCTCCTAAAGCAAGTTGCAAAACAGCGGGCAGTTAAGCGAAAACACCCACTCACTGTCAATGAAGAACTGAAAAACGTTCATTCCCGCTTGAGGGGTTTTGAAAAATCACGCAGACGCACACCCGCCCCGTCGAAAACCAGAATCAACTTCTCCTGCGCAAGCCGATTCAAAACACGCGAATCCTTGTCAAAATCCCATTCCCACGTCGCACGCCGTGAATCACTGCTAACGGAATTACTGTTCCTGATCTCACTGGGAATGCCAATACGCGCCGTTACCCTCAGCCCGTTCAGAAATGGCGACACCCTCTCGCTCACCTGTGGATCGTCCACGTTCGGCAACTCGCTCGGCAACCCCATCTCAGGCAACGACACCACCAACTTGTAGCTCCCTGTCCCCGCACCCGACAACACAAACCCGCACATATCGAAAAAAGGCTGATTTAACAATGTCTCCAGCCGTGTGAAGGTTACCGTTAGATCAACGTAACGCCAGCCCCCCTGGGACCGCGTCTGCAACTTGGTCAGCATGATCCCCTGCTTATCCAGCATGTTAAACCGTTCGCGCACCACGGCTTCATCAAACAGATAAGGCACATCGTCTGCGCGGCTCGACCTTCTCCGCTTGTCTCCCTTATTCACACGGTCAAGATCACTGACCATGCCGCGCGTTGTTTCAATCTGTCGAATCATGTGACCCGGCATGGCGTAAACGACTCGCCAGGTCCCAGCCCCCTCCGCATCAATATCAAGCGTGGAATCGATCTTGATACAACCCGTCAAAGACAATAACCCGGCACCGATCAACGCCACCTTGGTGAATGCAAATCGCATCATGGCCTTGCTCCCGATACCTTGTTGGTGGATGGAAAACGGAAAATGGTCTCGCCCGGCTTGGCCATTCCCTGCTCACGGGCAATACGTTCAACAAACTCCGGATCCGTACGGAATCGTTGCTGCTTCTCGTCCAACTGGCGGATCCGGCTTTCCAGTCGTGCGTTATTGTCCTCAAGCGAACGTTTACGCCTCTGCAACTCCTGCTGGGTATGGGCACGCGGCACAAAGACACAAATCACCGCCACCACACAACAGACAATCACGATGATCCATGCGAACCGATAGAGCATCACCCAGAAGTTCATGATCGCAACCCATCCGCCTTGTCCATATCCACACGGCGACAATCACAGGCAAACCGTCATCGGAACCACGTCAGCCGCGGCCCCGATGACGACTTCATTCCTTAGATCACACCGCCATACACGGCGTAATCGCCCAGCATTTCCTCAATGCGCAATAGCTGATTGTATTTGCACACCCGGTCCGTACGGCACAACGACCCGGTCTTGATCTGGCCCGCATTCGTCGCCACGGCAATATCCGCAATGGTCGCATCCTCTGTTTCGCCAGAACGATGACTCACCACCGCCGTATAACCCGCCTGCGTCGCCATCCGGATCGCGTCCAGCGTCTCGGTCAAGGTCCCGATCTGGTTCACCTTGATCAAGATGGAGTTGGCAATGCCCAGATCAATCCCCTTCTTCAGGAACTTGGTGTTGGTCACAAACAGATCGTCACCCACCAACTGGCACTTGTCGCCCAACTTCTCGGTCAGCTTCTTCCAGCCATCCCAGTCGTTTTCAGACATTCCGTCCTCGATACTGATGATCGGATATTTCGCGCACAACTTGGCATAGAACGCCGCCATCTCCTCAGCCGTGTGTACCGAGCCATCACTCTTCTTGAACACATAACGCTTCTTGCCGGCATCATAAAATTCGCTCGCCGCCACATCCAACGCCAGGAAGACATCCTTGCCCGGCTTGTAACCCGCCAGCTTGATCGCGTCCATGATCACATCCAACGCCTGGGTATTGCTCGCCAGTTTGGGGGCAAACCCACCCTCGTCACCCACCGAGGTGCTGAGTTTCATGCCTTTCAGCACACTCTTCAACGCGTGGAACACTTCCGTGCCCATGCGCAAGCCTTCGGCAAACGACTTCGCGCCCTTGGGCATGATCATGAATTCCTGGATATCGATCGGAGCATCGGAATGCGCGCCACCGTTCATGATGTTCATCATCGGCACCGGCATGACCTTGGCATTGGCACCGCCGATATAACGGAACAGCGGCAATCCACAATACTCAGCCGCCGCCTTGGCCGTCGCCAGCGACACCGCCAGGATGGCATTGGCGCCAAGCTTGCCCTTCGTCGCGGTCCCGTCCATCTCGATCATCGCCATGTCGATACCGACCTGGTCCCGACTGTCCCACCCCAGCAATTCCGGGGCAATGACTTCGTTCACGTTGCGAACCGCCTTGAGGACTCCCTTGCCCAGATAGCGCTTCTTATCGCCATCCCGCAATTCGACGGCCTCGTGTTCGCCCGTCGACGCGCCGGACGGCACAGCCGCACGACCCATCACGCCGCTCTCGAGCGTAACATCCACTTCCACCGTGGGGTTACCCCGTGAATCCAGAATTTCCCGCGCCACAATGCTTTCAATCAATGCCATGATACCAGTCTCCTCGTTCTTGTTGATCCCATTAGCCGACCCACGGCCGACTTGTCTATCGGCACACCATACGTCACCCACCCGCCGTTTTCAAGGAAATCCAC
>CAZSSA010000054.1:0-7346 GCA_964609375.1 uncultured Verrucomicrobiota bacterium
TCAACCGCTCTTACGCTTGCTTCCCTGCCGAAAGAAGTCTACTTTCAACTCATGAAAATCACTGCTTCCATCGTCCTTTGCCTATTCCTTGCAGGCGCCGTCAACGCAGAACAAAAGGAGACCAATACCATGAACAGCCTTTACGAGCTCACCATGACGAAGATCGACGGCACCGCCGCCCCCCTCTCGGAATACAAGGGCAAGGTTTTATTGATCGTGAACGTCGCCAGTCGCTGCGGGTTCACCGGCCAGTATGCCGGCTTGCAGAAACTTTTCGAAACCTACAAGGATCGCGGCCTCGTCATCCTCGGGTTCCCAGCCAATGACTTTCTGCGTCAGGAACCGGGCACCAATCAGGAGATCGCCCGGTTCTGCTCCCTGAAATACAACGTCACCTTCCCGATGTTCGAAAAAATCTCCGTGACGGGTAGCGATTGCCACCCCCTATACAAGTATCTGACCGACAAGACAACCAATCCGGAATTCAGCGGTAAGATCACCTGGAACTTCAATAAATTTCTGATCAGCAGGGATGGCCGCCTCCTCGCCCGCTTCGGTAGCCGGACCACCCCGGAAGACAAGGACGTCATCGCCGCCATCGAAAAAGCGCTCGAGACACCGAAGTAACACAGCGGTTATTCCAAATCCGTCCGCGACTTGAAGAACCGGTCCTGGATCTTTTCCATATAGAGATAGATACCGGGGGTCACAAACAGCGTGATCACTTGAGCGAAAATCATGCCGCCAACCACAACCAGACCTAGCGGCTTGCGACTGGAGGCATCTGCTCCATAACCCAATGCAATCGGCATAGTGCCAAGAATGGCACATAGTCCCGTCATGAGAATCGGACGGAAGCGGACAATACAGGCGTCGTGAATGGCATCATAACTGTTCATCCCCTCGGCTTTCCGCTGCAAGGCAAAGTCCACCATCAAAATGCCGTTCTTGGTGATCAACCCAAGTAAAACGAATACCCCGATGTAGGCATAAAGCGACAACTCACTGCCAAACGCATAAAGCGTTAAGAAACCGCCGAATAATGCCACCGGCAGCGTGGTGAGAATGGTAAAGGGATGGATGTAACTCTCATAAAGAATCCCCAACACAATGTACTTGAGGAAAATGGCAATCAACAGCAGGACGCCCAGACTGGCTATGGATTTCTTGAATTCCAGGGCGTCGCCAATGAATTCCCCATGGACCGTGGAGGGCAGGCTGGCGGCAATCTTTTCCACTTCCTCGGTAACATCACCAAGCGGAACCCCCGGCCTGGCGCTGAAGGAAACAACAGCGGCATCATGTTGTTGCGCATGCGGAACATTCTGGGGCCCCGCCGTCTCGCTCCACCTGATAATGGATTTCATGGGAACCAAGGCTCCCTGAGAGGATCGTAAATGAAGCAACGCCAGATCATCCGGCAGCCGCTGGTTGGACTTTTGGATTTCCGGAATGACCTGATACTGGTCCTGATCTGTCGTGAACTGAGTTACATATCCACCGGCAAAGGCCAGCGCAAGGGCCTGTTCAATGGAACTGGCCGGTATTCCCAGCGCCGAGGCCCGATCCCGGTCAAGAGCAACATTCAGCATCGGCATCCCCAGCTTGACGCTGTTTTGAATTGTCATTGGATTCACGCAGGCACTCGTGCTCAAGCTCCGTTGCAGTTGCAATGCCGCCGAGTAGACAGTCTCGCGATCCAACCCCTTGAGCATGTACGCATAGTCACTGCCAACAGCCGTAGGATCGCCCCCGGAACTGATCTTGAGCACCGGCACCGGACGGAAGGCGCAAAAACCATCCGGAATGGCAGACACTTGCATCATAAATTTCATCGCCAGTTGATCAATCGGTATCCGGTCCCTGGGCGGGGTCAACCGGATGAACACAAAGCCCATACTCTGGTCGGAACCGGGCATGAACCCCGTCACACTACCGAGCTTGATAACCGCGGGATCCTTCTTGAGGATCGACGTAACCTTGGCCTGATATGCCTGCATCTGCTCAGTGGAAGCACCCTGGGGCATGAGCATCGGACCCATGATGAAACTGCTGTCCCCGGGCGGCAAAAAGGCCTTCGGCAGCACCATGTACAAGACCACCGCGCCAATCATGCAAAAAGCCCAGGCCACCAACGCCAGCCATTTGTGCCGCAACTGAAAATGAAGCGCACGCCCGTAGAGCCGAACCATCCCCGAAATGAACCCGGTGATGGCCCGTTGAAACCGATTGGCTTCTTTTTTGTGATGTAAAATCCGGGCGCACATCATGGGCGACAGCGTCAAGGCCAGAACGGTGGAAACAATGATGGCGAAAATAACCGTCAGCGAAAATTCCCTCAGGTTGCGTCCCACGGCGCCGGTCATGAACACCAACGGAAGGAATACAATGATCAACGCCGCACTGGTGGAGATGACCGTGAAGGATATTTCCTTCATGCTCTTTAGTGCCGCCGGAATGGGCTTCATGCCCTCCTCAAGATGACGAACCGTGTTTTCCAGCACCACAATGGCGTCATCCACAAGAAACCCGACCGCCAGAATGATTCCCATCAATGAAAGCGTATCGAGATTGAACCCCGACGGCATCATCATGAGGAAGGTGCCCAGCAGGGAGATTGGAAGGACAATGCTGGGGATAATGGTCTCCCGAATCCGGCCCAGGAAGAAAAAGATCACCATCACCACCATCACCAACGCAATCATCACAGTGACCTGCACATCAAGCAGGGATTCATGGATGGGATCGGCTCCATTGAACATCGTTTCCATCTGGATCGTGGAGGGAAGTTCACGCTTCGCCTCTTCAAGCGCCTTGGCTATTCGTTCAGCTACCGCCACCGTGTTGGCCCCGCTCACACGGGATAAGCGCATCACCACGCATTTCTCGTAATCCGGCCTGCCAGAAGGACTGAACCGTATGTTCACCAGGTCGTTGCCGATACTGTCGACGCACCGGGCCACATCACGCAAATGAACGGGGGCCCCTTGCCGATTGGCAATGATCAGGTTCTCAAATTCACGGGCCGTGCGAAGTTGCCCCTGCGGTTCAATCGTGTAGGTTCGTGAAGCGCCATTCAAGCTCCCGCCGGGAATGTTCACCGTTCCAGCCTTGAGCGCCAGCGCCAACTCATCCACACCAATCTGGCAGGCAGCCATCTTCTCAGGACTGAACTGAATCCGGACCGCACGTTTGGCGCCAAAGGCCTCCACCTTGGAAACCCCCTCAATCATGCTGAGCTTCCGCGAAACCACGTGGCTGGCATAGTCGTAAAGCTCGCCATGCGGCATCGTTTCTGAATAAAGCATCACGTAATAAATCGGCGAATCGGAGGGGTTGAACTTCTGATAGACGGGTGGACTGGGCAGGTCATTGGGCAGGTTCTTGGCTGCCCGCGTAATGGCCGCCTGAACATCGGGCGCCACTAAATCCACATCCCGGTTCAGGCTGAAGGTCAGCGTTATGGTGCTGACCCCCTGCTTGTTGTCGGAGTACATGAATTGCAGCCCGTTGATCTGGGTGAATTCATTTTCAAGCGGGGTGGCCACCGATGCGGCCATCGTGGCCGGACTCGCGCCAGGGTACGCCACCGTAACCTGAATCACCGGATAGTCAACCGTTGGAAGACTGTTGACGGGAAGTTTCAAGTAGGCCCATACCCCGCCCACCACCAAAAGAACAGTCATCAGAATGGTAGCGACAGGGCGTCGTATAAAAAGTTCCGAAAAAGTCATTGTTGTCTCCGTTCTGTTTCCTCTCCACGCGAGGGAGAGAACCTGCCCCGCCGGCTCGTCGCGCCAGCGTTGCGGGTGGGTTGAGGTGAGTTTATTTTACGCTTTTTCCCTTTGTGGCCGCCATGGGCGCCTTCGCCGCATCCATAACCGTCGCCCCGGGGTACAACCTGAGCTGCCCCATCGAAACAACCGTCTCACCAGCGGCAACCCCTTCAGTAATCTGAATCCAGTCATCGTGGCGAACCCCCGTTTTTACCGGCCTCAGCACGACCTTCTGATCATTGCCAGCCACATAAAGATAGGGCCCCGTCTTCCCCAACTGCACGGCGCTTTCGGGAACCATGACGGCATCCGGGAGCGATGCCACCGTGATCCGGACATCAACAAACTGGTTGGCCCAAAGCTTCATCGCCGGGTTCGGAATCTCCCCGCGCAGTAAAATGGTTCCCGCTGCCGGATTGACCGCATTATCCATAAACGACAGCATTCCGGGATAACTGTTGGTGTCGCCCCGGGGCACAACCGAAACAGCAACAGCACCCGCCGCCATGGCACTGCGAATCGCCGGGAGGTATTGCTCCGAAACTGAGCATTCGAGCCGCAAGGGATCATAGCTGCGAATGTTGGTCAGGCGTGACATTCCGGCAGCCACAAGGTTCCCGGCATCCATATACCGCTTCGAACAAATGCCGCTGATCGGCGCCAGAATGGTGCATCGCGAAAGATTAAGCCGGGCCTGGTCCAAAAGCGCTTCGTCCATCCGGAGTTGAGACTCCAGGGAGGCCACTTTCGCCTTGATCGCGTCAAAAAGGTCGGGAGCAATCAGGCGTTTCTCGAGCAAGGGCTGGTTGCGCTGCAACGTGGCGCGCGCCAGGTCGAGATTCGACCGGTCAACAGCCGCCATGCCTTCCGCCTGTTGAACCCGCATCCGATAGTCGCGCGAATCAATCTGGAAGAGCGGCTGGCCATTCGTCACCACCGCGCCCTCTTGCACAAGAATAGAGACAAGCATCCCGGACACCTGCGGCACAACATCCACACTTTCGCGATCTTGAATCAGCCCGTAGGCCGAAATGACGACAGGGGTATTGACCTGAATCGCCGTTGCCAGTTTGACCATTGCCGGCGGCGGCTGGGGCGGGACGCCTTTTTTCCGTCCGCAGGCACCGATCATCAGCGCCACGGCGCTAATGGTGATTAACGTTACCAACCGTTGAAGTTTTGATTTCATCCTGAATTCTCCCTGTATTCGTACGCTTCCCTCTACGCACCTCGTTGCGAGCAACCCCGCCCCGACAAGGCCCTTGCAGGCCAACCCTGGCCGGTCGGCGCACCGGAACACAATCCCGGCCTACATCCAAAAGATCAATAATGCCATTAATGTAATCTTCCCGATGCCTTTATTGTTTAAGCGACTTGATGCCTGTGTGCCCTTTTTCAATGAGCCCTGTAACATGGGTAAGGTAAGCCAATGCCGTAAAGACTTCCTGCCGCACGGCAACTTGCTGGCGGCGGGCCTGTGATAGTTGGTTTTCGGCATTCAGCAAGTCGAGCAGTGTTCTGACCCCGGCATTGTAGCTTTCCAGAGCCATCTCACGGGAGGCGGCAGCGCTTTTCAGGGCAACGGTGCTGAATTCATGTTTTCGAAGCGCCGTCTCGTAATTCTGGAAGCGAGCCCATATTTCAGCACTGGCAGCCAGTTCCGCCTGACGAAGTTGCGCCCGCATGGCCTCCGCCTGTGATTCGGCAGTGCGAACGGAACTCAAGGTCTGGAGGCCGTCAAAAAGATTCCACTTCAGGTTAACGCCTCCCGTGTACGTCCAATCATTGTCAGCCGAGTCGCGATGGCCATTCCCGTATAACTCGTAAGTATTGCGCATCACGGACCCATTGAGATAAAGCGATGGCCATCGAGAAGCACGGGCAACCCGGATGGCGGCATCCCGTGCGGCAAGCGTTGACCGTAGCGCGGAAATATCCGGACGGCGGGCCAGCGCTTCATCGATGATCCGACGAATATCATTTCCCGAGAGCGACTCGGGAAGCGCCATTTCGGGAATGGCAATCCTGACTGGCGTATCGGCGGGCAAGTGTAAGGCTTGCGCCAGAAGCCCTTGGGCAATTTTCAACTGCCCTTCGGCGGCAACCATTGCATAAAGCGACTGGTCGTAACCCGCCTGCGCCTGGAGAACATCAAGATCCACGCCAAGTCCGACATCACGCCGATCCGTGGCAGCATCAAGGATGCTTTTGGCATCCACGGCATTCGTCGTGGCGGCTTCAACGCCAGCTTGCGCACTGATGACGCCATAATAGGCAATCTCCACAGACAGTAAGGTTCCCTGAATGGCACTGTTGTAGGCGAAATTGGCGGCATAGACCGTTTGAAGCGCCTGCTCTACAGCCGCATTCCGCCCTCCCCCGAAATTGCACACCAGATAGCTCAACTGGAGTCCCGGCCCATACGACATCTTGCTCTCATCAAAACTCGCAGGGTCGGCCTCTATTTTCGTGCGCGTTAATCCCCCAACGGCCGTGAGGCTGGGCATGAAATACCCTTCAGCATAGCGAACCTGCTCTGATGCCGCCCGGGCTTCATTCCACGCCTTGCTGGTAGCAGGATTGTTCTCAAGGGCAAGATCAACCAGATTGAAAAGGGACAAGGGTTTATCGAGATTCGGCTTCCGGTCGCGGATTTCCTGCCAGACAGCATCAGCCTTCCGGGTATCGTTCGGCGGAGTCCATCCTTCATGGAGAGACCGGGGAAGCGGCGCCTGTACACAGGCAGTGATCACCACTGTCGGAAGAATGATCGGAAGAAAAGGGATGAAATATTTTTTCATGGGTTGTGGCTCATAAGCATCCCCGGGATACAGGCGGCAACAGCCTTGAGTCCCTGCGGGACGCTGGTCTCCGTTGTCCTTGCCGTCCGGTAATCGCACCCGTCCCGACAAGCGTTGCCTTCAAGACAGTATCCACCAGCGTCCGCACATACATCGCCGGCGGTCCAGATTGGTAATCGAACAGGGTTTCGCACCAGGCATAATGAGCCAGGGCGCCAACAAACAAATGGGCCTGAATTCGGGGCGAAGCCATGGACATCCGCCCCGCCCGGACTTCCGCCGTGAAATAACGGCGGAGGACATCCATCGTCTGTAATGGCCGCGGAAGTTCATCCCTGACATCATGCTTGGGAATGGTCACCCCGCTGGAGTTGATCATCATCAGTCGCGGAAGCGTAAGTCGCATCTGCTCCAGAAGCTGCAGTCCGGCCGATTCCAGGGCCTTGCAAGGCTCCTCCCGTCCGGCACCGGCCAGAAGTCGCTCTTCCCACGCCGGATCCCCCGCTTCCACTTCCATCGCCGCCAGGAACAGGCTCGCCTTGCTTTTGAAATGCTTGAAGATCGACCCTTCCGAAATGCCAACCTCCTTGGCTATCCTGGCGGTACTGGCCCGGTAACCGTCCCGCATGAACACCTTGCGGGCGATGTCCAGAATCGCGTCCCTCTGAATGGATACCGGTCTTGACATGGCCTCGAGTCGCTTTCTTGAATAAGTAAGTACTCACTCATTAATATACGGCCACCCTCTTGTCAATGGTCATTTCCGGCG
>CAZSSA010000054.1:7446-16449 GCA_964609375.1 uncultured Verrucomicrobiota bacterium
GTCATTTCCGGCGCAACTCCGACCGCGGCCACCGGGCGGGAACCCGACCGCCTTACAACCGGACGGTTAACCGGTTGCGGACTTCATGGAAGGGCTCAAACCGGCTACTGTCGATGACGCCGGAATACGGTTCAAACCGGCTGATCACCCCCGCTTCATAGAGGGCCGCCAATGGATTAGCCCCCGAGAGCACCGCCAGTCCTCCCCGGTTCGCCGGGACGGGTATCCCCAGGAATGCCTGCCCCGGTAACCCAAACCCCAGCGGAACCCCCAGGCCGGCCGCCCCCGCCACACGGCAAAGCTGTTGAGCCGCTGGTAACGCCACGGAAGGAATTTCAAGAAAACCCGCCCCAACAAGACCAGATCCAGTCCGGGCACAGTCCCGGATTCGGGTCATTTTGGCGCGTACAAAAAGTTCGACAGGATCAATCGTCGAACCGCGGTAATCAATCAGTTCAACAAAGCGCAGCGCACGCCCCTCGTGAATCTCCAACAAGCCACCAAACCGGGGCACCACGGGAATACCTCCCGTCACTAATACAGAGGTCAGGCTGACACTGCTTAACGTTGCCACTTCGATCAGTCCGGAAATAGCCACCGGCCCAGCCAACCGCTCAGCCTCCTTCGCCACTACCACATTACTTCCCGCTCCCAGTCGGCGCGAAAAAACGTATTTCATTTCCTCCATGGCGCGCAGCAGGGACGCCTTCGGTACCCGAACGCTAAGGGAGGCCAGCATCCCTTTTCGCGTCTTCAAATCAAACGAAGTCCGATATGCCTGCGCATCCAGGTGCGATGCCGTAAATCCAACTTTTTCAATGACCTTGTCCCGGGCCAACTCCTCGCGACCACGCTCCGTGATAAGACGCCCCGCCCGCCGACTGACCAGCCGTGTCAATCCCTCCTGATCCATCCGTAGAAAATAGAGGCGTATCGTCCGCTCCTGAAGCGTCACCCCCTCCGCCTGCAAATACGACCGAACCACACTGGCCCCGGCAGAATCGCCAACCGCCACCAACGCCCTTAATATCGCTCCGCGCACCCGTTCATTTATCTTCATATTGATTGCCATATATCATGCCGTAATATTTCAGACAAATAGCCACTCCTCTGCTTCTTTTCGAAATAATACGGCAATCATGCCGTAATTTCAATAAACACATCGCTCTTTTATTATTATTCTTATTATTTTTACGGTATTCTATGCCCGCATCAAGGGTAGGAGATTCTGTAACTGTTATAAGGAGTACTCAAATGTCACATATTCAGGATGTATTGGATCTGGTTGAACGACGGAATGGCGGGGAGGCGGAATTCCTCCAGGCCGTCAAGGAGGTGTTGGGATCCCTGACGCCGGTTATTGATCGGCACGCAAAGTATCGCAACTCCAAGATTCTTGAGAGGATTGTCGAGCCAGAGCGCCAGATTATCTTTCGAATCCCCTGGCAGGATGATCGCGGCGAAATTCAGGTCAACCGCGGCTATCGCGTGGAGTTCAATAGCGCCATTGGCCCCTATAAGGGCGGACTCCGATTTCATCCGAGCGTGACGTTGAGCATCCTGAAATTCCTGGGCTTTGAACAGATTTTTAAGAATTCGCTGACCACACTGCCGATGGGCGGCGGCAAGGGCGGTTCGGATTTCGACCCCAAGGGCAAATCAGACGCGGAAGTGATGCGGTTTTGCCAGAGTTTAATGACCGAACTTTCCCGCCATATCGGACCAGACACCGATGTGCCCGCTGGCGACATCGGCGTGGGAGGACGCGAGATCGGCTTTATGTTCGGCCAGTATAAGCGTCTACGCAACGAGTTCACCGGTGTCTTGACAGGAAAAGGGCTAAAGTGGGGCGGCTCACTGATCCGCCCGGAAGCAACCGGATACGGCGCCGTCTATTTTGCCGAGGAAATGCTGAAGACACGGGGAGAGAGCTTCGCCGGCAAGGTTTGCGTTGTCTCAGGCTCCGGCAACGTCGCCCAATATACGGTCGAAAAGCTGCTGCAGTTGGGCGCCAAGCCGGTTTCACTCTCCGACTCGAACGGTTCGATCTACGACAAGAACGGTATTACCGCCGAAAAACTGGCCTGGGTCATGGAACAGAAAAACGTAAAGCGCGGTCGCATTCGTGACTACGTGGCAAAGTTCGGCGGCGAGTACCTCGACAATCGAACCCCCTGGGCCATCCCCTGCCAATGCGCATTCCCATCGGCTACCCAGAACGAACTCAATGGTGACGACGCCAGGACGCTCATCAAAAACGGCTGCTACGTGATCAGCGAAGGCGCCAATATGCCCAGCACACCTGCCGCCGTGGATGCATTCATCGAGGCAAAAATCCTCTACGGGCCGGGCAAAGCCGCCAACGCCGGCGGCGTAGCCACATCAGGCCTGGAAATGAGCCAGAATTCCATGCGGCTTTCGTGGACCCGTGAGGAGGTCGACGGCCGACTGAACGGAATCATGAAGTCCATTCACAAGGCCTGCTATGAAACAGCCGCGGAATATGGACAGCCTGGAAATTATGTGACCGGCGCCAACATTGCCGGCTTTGTAAAGGTTGCCGACGCCATGCTCGATCAGGGCCTGGTCTGACAACCCCGTAACCAGACGGTGCCGTGGGCGGAAGGATGACATCGCCGCCCACGGCTCTTTCCCGCCCGCCGTTCCCCCGCCACCACTGCCGTAGAGTTGCGGCTTTCCTTTATTGCACCCAAACAGTACAGTCAGGCTTCTGGGAGTCAAATGTTCATGCCCACAGCGCTGACAACAGGGTTACCGGGATTGGACTACGTCCTCAAGGGAGTAATGCCCGGGGACAACATTGTCTGGAAAGTTGAATCCATTGCCGACTACAAGGCACTGGTGGAGCCCTATGTGGAGGCGGCCCGCCGGGCCAATCGCCGCCTCATCTATTTCCGCTTCGCTTCCCACGAACAACTTATTCCGGACCATGGCGGCGCCGAAATTTACCGCCTCGAACCCGCCGGCGGCTTCGAGCAATTCGTCACCCGCGTCCACGAGGTCATCAATGCCGCCGGCCGTGGCACCATCTATGTGTTCGACTGCATCTCCGACCTGGCTTCCCAATGGCAGGCCGACCAGATGCTGGGCAACTTCTTCGTGCTTACCTGCCCCCGCCTGTTTGATCTGGATACCGTCACCTATTTTGCCCTCTACCGGAACTACCATGCCTGCTACGCATTGAACCCCATCACCGAAACCACTCAGTTCCTGCTCGATGTGTTTCGCCACAAGAATAGTTTGTATATCCGCCCCATCAAGGTTCAGCACCGCTCCTCTTCATCCATGAATACGATTCATCGATGGGGGGCAGGCAACGAGTTCATCCCCATCACCAGCAGCGCCATCATCGCCGATATTCTTACCTCGGCCCGCTGGCCGGGATTAATGAAGGACAGCCGCCGCGGTTTCTGGCGCCGCCTGTTCGAAGAAGCGGAAACCGCCGTGGCAGAGGCCCAGGCTGGACGGGATTCCCCGGGGCACATTCAAGATCTGTTCAACCGTCTGGTCCGCATGGTGCTATCCAAGGATGAAGCCATCATCGCACTGA
Source organism: uncultured Verrucomicrobiota bacterium (assembly GCA_964609375.1). Classification (GTDB taxonomy): domain Bacteria; phylum Verrucomicrobiota; class Kiritimatiellia; order CAIKKV01; family CAITUY01; genus CAZDUS01. The sequence goes on from CAZSSA010000054.1 coordinate 11,018, forward strand.
TCACCCAATACATGACCATCACGGATGTCCTCAGCGTCCGCGACCGCATGATCGGCATCGGACAGATCGGCGGCAAAGCCATCGGCATGTTGCTGGCCCGGGCCATCCTGCGCAAGTCGAATCCGGACCTGAACAACCTGCTCGAAACTCACGACTCGTTCTTCGTCGGTTCGGATGTTTTCTATACGCTTCTCGTCCGGAACGGCATCTGGGGAATCCGGCAGAAACAGAGACATCCGGATACCTTTCTCGAAGGCATCGAAGAGGCTCGTGCACGCATCCTTAAGGGCGAGTTCCCCGATTATACGATGCAGCAGTTCATCGAGATCATCGACTATTTCGGAGAATCACCCTACATCGTTCGTTCCAGCTCCCTCCTGGAAGATAATTATGGAAATGCCTTCGCCGGAAAATACGAGAGCGTTTTCTGCGTCAACCAGGGAACCCGGGAACAACGGCTTCACGCCCTGCTGGACGCCATCCGGCATATCTACGCCAGCGCCATGAGCGAAACGGCATTGAATTACCGCCTCCGGCGCGGTGTGCTCGATCACGACGAGCAGATGGCTCTCCTGATCATGCGCGTCTCAGGCGAGTCATACGGATCCGTTTTCCTTCCCCATATGGCCGGCGTCGGATTCTCCTACAACCCTTACGTTTGGCATAAACGCATTGACCCGAAGGCCGGCGTCCTTCGTCTCGTGTTCGGCCTGGGCACCCGTGCCGTCGACCGCTCGGATGATGACTACACTCGCGTGGTCTCCCTGAGCGCCCCGGAAGTACGGCCGGAAGCCAACTTCGACGAGGTTTGCGAATACTCCCAGAAACGCGTTGACTACCTCGACCTGCCCGCCAACCGCCAGGTCTCCGGATCTTTCCAGGAACTACTCAGCGAACTCAAGGGGCTTCCCGTCGAAATGTTTGCTTCCCCGGACCTTGGCACAGAGTCCTCGGCCCATACCCAGTGGATTCTGACGTTTGATCGGTTGCTCACCCGCACCACCTTCGTTCAGGTCTTGCGATCCATGCTGCAAACACTGGAACAGGCATACAACCATCCCGTCGATATCGAATTCACCGCTAACTTCATCGACCGGGACAATTACCGGATCAACCTGCTGCAATGTCGTCCCTTGCATGTCCAAGGGGTTGAGCGGGCGGAAATGCCGGAAATCAATGTCCCTCCCGAGGCGCGTCTTTTGGAAGCACATGGCGCTGTCATCGGGCACAGCCGGATTCAACAAATTGACCGCCTCATCTACATCGTGCCCTCCGCATACGCCAACCTCACGCTGTCCCGCCGCCACGAACTGGCCAGGATCATCGGGCACATCAACGCCCGCCAAAATCCGCGGCACAGCCTGATGCTCCTCGGACCCGGCCGATGGGGAACCAGTTCGCCGGAACTTGGCATCCCCGTCACCTACGCCGAAGTCAACAGGGTTTCCGTCCTCTGCGAAATTGTCACCATGCGCGAAAACTTGATCCCCGACGTTTCTCTCGGCACCCATTTTCTTAACGAGATCGTGGAGCAAAACATTCTTTACCTCGCCCTGTTCCCAAAACAAACGGGGAGTTTTCTGAATGAAGCCGCCTTCCTGGAGGCACCCAATCTGTTGCTCGAAATCATGCCGCATGCCGCCGAATGGGCGCATGTCGTTCGAATCATCGATCCCGCTCGCTCCACTCCTGACCGGGGCCCTCTACTTCTGGCCGCCAATGCGATCGAGCAAAGCGTACTCGTGTTCCGAAGTGCTACCGCCTTCAACACGCCCCTTATCGATCATAATACCCAGTCCTGACCCGCCTCACCCCGGCGCCCATCGCCACCTGCTATACGTTTCTGTCATTTCCCTGCCATATGATACATAATTGTATTGGTTCAGCGCCCGTCATTCGCAGGATTCATGCGGCCATCGAACTCACAACCCCATCATATACAATGCGTTATGCACCTCTATTCATGCGCCACTCGAAGTTGGCACACATAATGTTACTGGGGAATGGTGTCAGAAATTGTAGGACACAACAACTGTAAACAAGAAGTGGAGGATAGATGAAAACGCGAGGTCTATTAGGATTGCTGGCAATGGGATCGGTCATGACTCTGGCAGGAACCCTGCCCGCTCTGGCACAGGATCCCGCGGCAACAACACCCATCACCCCGGTGGTGAATTCCGGCGATACAGCATGGGTACTGATCAGCACGGCATTGGTGATGTTAATGACCATACCGGGGCTCGCCTTCTTCTATGGAGGTCTGGTCCGTCGAAAAAACGTGCTCTCCGTCTTGATGCAATGCTTCTTCTTAATGTGCGCCATCAGTCTGCAATGGGTGTTGCTCGGGTACAGTCTGTCGTTCGGCCCTGATATCAAGGGACTCGTCGGCAATTTGGACTGGGCATTGCTGAAGACCGTGGGGCTGGACCCCAATCCCGATTATGCCGGGACCATCCCCCATCAGGCCTTCATGATCTTCCAGATGATGTTTGCCGTGATTACCCCCGGGCTGATCATCGGTGCCTTTGCCGAGAGGATGAAATTCTCAGCGTTCGTGGCCTTCATGCTGCTCTGGACCACCATCGTGTACGATCCCGTGGCCCACTGGGTCTGGGGTAACGGCGGTTTCCTCCGTAAAATGGGTGCCCTTGATTTCGCAGGCGGAACTGTTGTTCACATCAACGCGGGTATCGCCGCCATCGTGGCAGCCTTGGTCCTTGGCCGACGGCTGGGATATCCCCACAAACTCTCTCCCCCGCATAACCTTCCGTTCGCCGTCATGGGCGCCGCCCTGTTGTGGTTCGGCTGGTACGGTTTCAATGCGGGAAGCGCCCTTGGCGCCAATGGCCTGGCGGCCAATGCCTTTGTGGTAACCCATGTGGCCTCCGCCGTCGCCGGCCTGGCGTGGGCAGTCATGGATGTGGCGTTTAATCGACGGATGACAGTGCTCGGATTGATCTCCGGGGCAGTGGCCGGCTTGGTGGCCATCACGCCCGCGGCTGGGTTCGTCAATGTCGGCGGAGCCATCGGTATCGGCATGGGAGCCGGGGTCGTCTGCTACCTGTTCGTCAGCTTCGTGAAGGAAAAACTCGGATATGACGACGCCCTGGATGCCTTCGGTGTGCACTGCGTGGGCGGAATATGGGGAGCATTGGCCACAGGCTTGTGGGCCACCACCTCCGTCAACAGTGCCGGCGCCAACGGCCTGTTCTACGGAAACCCCGCTTTATTCTTAACTCAGTGTAAAGCCGTGGCCATCACCGTGGCCTACTCCGGGGTTGCCAGTTTCTTGCTCCTGAAACTCGTGGATAAAATAATCGGCCTGCGGGCCAAGGAGCAATCTGAGCGGATCGGTCTTGACCTGACCGATCATCGCGAAACCGGATACACCATGCTCGACTAATCAATCACATCAGGAAGGATATAATCATGAAGTACATCATCGCTGTTATTCAACCCGACCGGATGGACGAAGTTCTGGAACGATTGACCGATAACAAAATCCACCTCGTCACCGTCACGAGTGTCATGGGCCGCGGCCGTCAGGGCGGCATTGCCCAGGTCTACCGGAGCCATAAGGAAGCCGGAACCTTGTTGAAAAAAATGAAACTCGAAATCGCCGTAAACGATGATTTCGTGAAGCCAACTATCGATGCCATCACCGGCGCCGCCCGGACAGGAGAGGTCGGCGACGGCAAGATATTCGTTCTCGATCTGGAGGAATGCATACGCATCCGGACCGGCGAAACTGGAGGAGAAGCCATCGGGTAACAACAGGCAGTGACGGGGTGTTGACCGCCTAAGACGGTCGACGCCCCCTAAAAAAAACATAGCCTCTCGAGTCCAACAAACAGGAAAGCGATAACACGATGAACAAGAAACTTTTAAGCATGATCATGGTCAGCCTTTGCGTCGGATATACAAGCCTTAGCCTGGCCACCCCGTCAACACAGGTCTGGATTCCGTCTACTGACATCCAACCGTTCAATGTCTGGCACTTGGGTTTGGATAACTATTTCAGATCCTCCGCCAACGGACATTTCACCGATGGTGAACGGGATCCCAATGTGTTTGATGCCGGAATCACTGTCGGCGTACTGCCATTTGAGACCGTCAAGGCGGAAATCGGCGCCGACTATCTCGTGAATGGAACCGCCTATGATGATGATCCGTTCTATTTCAACGCCAAGGTTGGCGTGGCCGAAGGTTCACTCTTCTCCCACTCCCCGGCCCTTGCGGCGGGCGGGTTTAACTTTGGAACCAACTCAAAAAAGAATAGCACGACGCGGACAGACCAGAACATCATCTACGGCTTAGCCGCGAAAACCATTCCAGCATTCGGCGCCTTTCCCTCACTCGGCCGCTTTTCAGCAGGCTATTACAGCGGCAATGAGGAGGTCTTGCTCGACACGAGCGGCAGGGAGGCCAATACCGGCATCCTGCTTTCATGGGACCGCACCATGAGTGAGATTTCGGACAACTTGTGGATCGCTGTTGATTACCAAGGTGGCGAAAACGCCCTGAGCGGCCTGAGTTTTGGCGCAGCCTGGGCCTTCTCCAAAAACGTATCCCTAATCTTCGGGTATGATATATGGAATGAGCCGGATCTGGCAGGCTCCAACACCTTCACCACCCAACTGGACATCAACTTCCCCTGATTTACCATTACCCCCCCCTTCCAACTTTTTCCTTCATACTTCAGCTTTCATCATCCATAATCATTCCATATGGAGTTGACATTATGGATCACCCCCTAATAACCGCCGACGATCTCAAACTGTATCAGATTTACAATATTCGCTATGTGCGACCCGCCTCGGGCGTTGGAAGGATCGCCACTTCCCGCGCTTTATTTCTCGGGTTGTTCAGCAAAAAGCACAGCGTTTCCGCCGATTTTTTATCAATGGACACTTCTCAGGAACATTCGGCAATGGCCGAATATTTCGGCATCTGGTTCTTAACCTATTGCCCGGTCATGTCAGGAGACGATATCAATAGCACAAAAGATTCATTTGAATTTGTGTTCTGTGATCCTGAAAGAGGATTATCCCGGCCTGAAGGAAGCAACATCATTACGATTCTGCCCGACTATTGCTCCATAAAAACCATGTATCCCCAGGACACGATCGAGTCGAAAAAAGCTTTTGAAAAACTAAGGATTATTTCTAGAAAAACAGGGCTGATTGATGCCCGATTGGAAGCGTATTCCGGCAAAACACCAACAGCCCTCACCAATACGGTGATCAGAAATCTACACCGCGGTCTCACCCAATTGGTCGAGAAGGCGTAAAAGCTTTGCTCGCCCTGCCCCCCGGTCAATTGTCGCTTGGCATGATGGGGAACAAATGGGTGTGGAAGGTGACAAAAAAGAGTCCCACCTGCAGAATGTGCTTCAATCCGATGGCCTCCGCTTCGCTTAACCCGATATTTAG
>CAZSSA010000055.1:0-16394 GCA_964609375.1 uncultured Verrucomicrobiota bacterium
TGGTGGCAATTTGACGGTGAAGCAGTTCTTCGACAGTCTCGTTGGGGGATGAAACTGCAGAGATGATGGACAGGAATTAATTCAATGTGTGAAGGGGCGCTACGCGCCGCGACTGTCTCAAGGGAAAGTTGCGAAGGACAGCCGGACCGTCTTGATCTCGAACGGCCGGAATGACAGGCGCAAGGTTCCCCGGCGGACCGGCAGATTTACGGGATGCTCCTCCAGCATGTCAGTGACATAGGCCTTCTTCACAGGCAGGGTTGTTTCAAGAATGCAGGCTGTCGCTGCGCGCTTGGACTCGTACAGGCGAACCACGACGTCCCCGGAGCCGTCCACGGCTGGCTTCACCGTTTCGATGACGATGTTCGGGGCGTCCACCGACATCAGCGACGCGGTTCCGGCGGCTCCGGGCAGGAGCGTGGGCTGGACGTTGAGCTCATATCCTTCGCGCACCACGTCGCACTCCATGAACGACCCGTTCCAGAAGTACAGGGCATAGGTGAAGACCTGTTCGCCCTGGTCGGCATGCATGTCGGGGGCTTGCGGGGCGCGCAGGAGCGTCAGGTTGATGCTGCCGCCCGCGACATCCACGCCATACTTGCAGTCGTTCAGGACGGCGAATCCGCGGTTTGATTCGGTCACGGCGGTCCATTTCTGGTTGGGCACCTCGAAACGGTCGGCGTCGAACGGGCGGGAACTGTGGTTCGGGCGCCGCAGATGGCCGAACTGGATCTCGTGCAGGGCGTCGTCGGAATGGATGGTAGAGGGGAAGTTGACCTTGAGCAGCTTGTGCGATTCCGCCCACTGGATCCGGGTGTGGAACTCGATGCGGCGGCTGCCGCGGCGCAGGCGGATTTCCTGGGTCATTTCCGACTGGTTCAGCTTGCGCCGCACGCGAAGGATGCCGACGAGCGGGCCGGTGGCGACGACTTCCACCACGGCGGGTTCCTTCAAGGGGATCGGCTTGAATTCGTAGGTTGAGTCTATATCCCACGCATCGTAGTCGCGGGGGATATCCTGGTAGAGGCGGAAACTGTTCATGGGTGTCACCGCGAGTTCGCGGCCTGTCGCCTTGTCCAGCAGGCTGGAGATTTCGCCGCGCGTGTTCAGGGTCGCGCGGAGGTGTTCGTTTTCCAGCCGGGTCGTTGTGACGGCCAGTGTGTTGGCGGCGGGCGGGGCCGCGGGCGCGCGGACCAGCGTGGTCCATCCGCAAGCGGGCACGCAGGCTTCCGCATAGGTGGTGGATCCGACCTTCTGGGTGGGAACGGGCTGGCCGTCGCCTTCGGCGCCACGGAACGCGGCAGGGAGGGGGACGAGGGCATTCCGTTCCCACGAGAGGCTGTTGAAGACCGTGATGGCGCCGGCTTGTTTGCGGAGGAAGCGGGAGGCGGCGGCTTCCGCGGTGGAGCGGGCGGTGTCCAGCACCAAGGCGTAGAGCGCCTCGGCCTCCTGGTACACGCGTTCGATGGAAGAGCCGGGAATGATGTCGTGGAACTGGTTCAGCAGCAGATCCCGCCATGCAACATCCATGGTTCTGGCCGGGTAGCGGAAGTGTTTGAGAACGGCGGCCGCGGCGCCCCACAGTTCCGCGTCCCGCAACGCGAATTCGCAGAACCGGTTGCCGCGCTTGGTGCGGGCCTGGCTGGTGTAGGTGCCGCGATGACACTGGTAGTAGAGTTCCCCGACGTAGACCGGCCAGTCCTTGCGGCGTCTTGACTCGATCTCGAAGAACTTGAGCGGGGACGCGATTTCGGCGCGGGGAACGCCCTCGAGATCGCGGGTGCGCCGGAGGAATTCCAGATGGTCCCGGGTGGGGCCGCCGCCGCCGTCGCCCCATCCGAACGGGACGATACGGCTGATCAACCCGTCCTTCTGGACGCGCTCGTTCCAACGCCTGCACAGCGCCGACGGCCGGGTCTCGGAGTTGTAGTCGTTGTGGATGTGGCTGAAGATGCGGGTGCCGTCAATGCCTTCCCACCAGAAGGTATTGTGCGGGAACGGGTCGCTGTTGTTGTAGTTCCAGAAGATTTTCTGCGTGGAAAAGTACTGGATGCCGCAGCCGGCCATGATCTGGGGCAAGGCGCCGGAGTAGCCGAAGACGTCCGGGAGCCACATCAGGCGCGATTCCAAGCCGAATTCCTCCTTGAAGAACCGCTTGCCGTGGAGGAACTGGCGGATCAGGCTTTCGCCGCCGGTGATGTTGGTGTCCGGTTCGACCCACATGCCGCCTTCGGGGATCCACTGTCCGCGGCGGACGGCGGCGCGGATGCGGGCGTAGAGTCCGGGATAGAGCCGCTTCGTCATGGTGTAGAGATGCGGCTGGCTCTGGAGGAACTTGAACTCCGGGTACTCCTCCATGAGGGCGAGCTGGGTGGCAAAGGTGCGGGCGCACTTGCGTTCCGTTTCGGCGAGGGGCCAGAGCCATGCCACGTCAATGTGCGAATGGCCGAAGCAGTACAGGCGGGGTGCGGTGGAGCCGTTGCGGCAGGCGAGCAGGGGGCGGAGGCGCTTGCGGGCGGCGCGGAAGGAGGCGATGGCCTCGTCCCACGGCAGCTCCGGATCGGCGATGAGGGTGAAGTCGCGCAACCCCTCGTCAATCTCCGACACGCGCAGATGGTCGGCGGGAAGGTTGTCGCGGGTTTCTCGAAGGGTTGTGACGTCGATCCAGAGCTGGTAGGCGTCCTCCTCCCAGAGGCCGATACTGCTGGCGGGGACAACCTGTTGGGTGGCGGGGGATTCGGGGATCTTGACGGTGCCATGCAGCACCGGTCCGCCTTCCCAGGCGAAAGGGTGGCCGGCGTAGGCCTCCATGAGTATCCGGAAGGTTTCGCCGGGTTTTGCGTTGCGGGTCATGGTGATGAACGGATGGCAACGGTCACGAGCGCCAGCTTCCCGCCCGTTGACCAACACGCGTGCCTCCGCCCCCAGCAGGCCGACGCCGTCGGTTCCCGGCGTACCGAAAAAGAAAACCACGCGCCGGCCGCGGGCGGACGGCGGGATCCGGACGGCGGTCCGGAACCAGGCGTACTCCCATTTGGCGCCCCAGGGGGTTCCAGGCGGCATGGCTTTGAACCGCATCCGTGCGGCCTCGGTTGGCGACAACTGCCGGTCGGTCACAAATCCCTCGACGGACACCGTATCGAGTTTACGAAACACGAAGGACGGCAGACTCTTTTGCCATTGTTCCACTCTCGCCAGCCATTCCGCGGTCAACATGAAAGGTTCCTTTCCATAAGGATCTTGTCAGGAAATGGGGAGACAGTAGGAGAGCAAGACTGGCCTTACAAGCAAAAACCCGACGGGGGATGGGGCTCCAGATGGGGCTTGTCTTGTGATTTTGCTGTGCTATTGTGTGGGCAGTTCTTTGGCAACCAGAAGTCGTGAAGCAAGAACGGAAGTCCGTGAAAATCGGATGCGGTCGCGCCGCTGTAACCGGATACGAAGCCCAAGGGCCACTCCCACTGAAAGGCGGGGGGAAGGCTGGGTGGTAGGTTTGAAGCCGGAAGCCAGAAGACGTTTTGTTTCATGTTCATTAAACGGGAGGGATTGATCCCGCCTCGTTACTCTTTCGCGACGGAAGAGAAGGTGAGACGTTTTCCATTTCAGAATCAGACCTTCGATTTCCCTGGCGGGGATCGAAGGTTTTTTGTTTTGGGGCGTCGAAAGAGCGTTGGTCTTGCGAGAACACGACTGAAGGGAGCGGGAGACGGGAGGGGAGTGGGGTCGTCGTCAGAAGACAGAAGACCGAATGAATTCGGATAAACTTCTGGATGATGAATACGGACTCCACCGTCGTAACAACAGCAAGCATGGAGAAAGGTGACAGAGAATGAAAAAGAGGCAAGGTGTGGTGGTGATGGCGGTGGTATTGGCGGGCGGGTTGGCGATGGGAGAAACGAATGTGGCTGTGTCCACATCGAAACCCATTGTGGTGACGGCGACCCGTGTGGCCGTGCCAGCGAATACGGTGGGTAGTTCCATGACGGTGGTGGATAGCGCCCAACTGCGTGAACGGCAGTGTGTTTCGATTGTGGACGCGCTGCGCGGGGTGCCGGGGATGGATGTGAACCAGAGCGGTGGACGCGGCGGGATTGCGTCGGGGTATATCCGGGGATCGCAGTCGGAGCAGATTCTGGTGCTGGTGGATGGGGTGGAATTGAACGATCCCGTCAAGCCGGGCCGGGGTGTGGACCTCTCGGAAATTCCGATTGAGAATGTTGACCGGATCGAGGTGTTGCGCGGGCCGCAGAGTACGCTGTATGGCGCGGATGCGATCGGAGGGGTGGTCAATATCATCACCAAGAAGGGAAAGGGGCCGGTCGGTGGAAATGTGAAGGTCGAGGGCGGTTCGTTCAATACCTGGAACGAGAGCCTGGAAGTGCGCGGCGGCAACGAGCGGGGAAATTTTTCCGTGGGCGCGTCGCGGGAGGATTCCGATGGAATATCCAGTGCGAGCGAAAAGAATGGCAACACGGAAAAGGATGGGTATGACCGCACCGAGTTGTCCGGGCGGTTCGGCTGGACACCGGCGGAGGAGTTCGGGGCTGATGCGGTGGTGCGGTGGAGCCGGTCCAACAGCGACTATGACGGGTTTGAGAACGGACTGCCGGTGGACTCGGATGATCGCGCCGAACAGGAACGGTTGTTGGTCAGCGGCAACGGGCGGCTGGAGTTGTTCGATGGTGTGTGGCGGCAACGAGTGGGTGGAGCGCTGGTGGATCATCAGCGTGACGACTTCAGCAGCATGGGGAGTTCCTCGTTTGACAGCCAGTTGGCGAAGGTGGATTGGCAGCATGATCTCTATCTGGGAGAGAACAATATCCTGACGGCGGGATTGGAGTATGAAGAGGAGAAGGCTGAATCCGTTTACGAGGCGGCGGGGTATATCGACCGGTTTGACCAGCATACGGCGCGCAACAAGGCGGCTTATGTGCAGGACTATGTGACGGCAGGTCAGTTCTCCGCCGTGGCGGGGATGCGCGTGGATGACCACAACGCGTTCGGGTCGGAAAGTACCTGGCGGGTGGCCCCGGTCTATGCGGTGAAGGGAACGGGGACGCGGATCAAGGCATCCTATGGGACGGGATTCAAGGCGCCATCGCTGTTCCAGTTGTATTCCGTTTATGGCAGTCCTGATGTGGATCCGGAAACCAGTCGTGGCTGGGATGCGGGGGTGGAGCAGGATTTGATGGTCGGGGCGTTCACGGTGGGGGTCACGTATTTCCACAACGCATTTGAAGACCTGATTAATTATGATTACTCGTTGTCGAAATACAACAATATCGGGGAAGCGGAGGCGCAGGGAGTGGAGGCGTTTGTGACGGCACGCCCGGTGAAGGATCTGACCGTGCGGGGGTCCTACACCTATACGGAGACGGAGAACAAAGAGACAGGGAAGGTGTTGGAGCGGCGGCCGCGGAACAAGGCGACGCTGGATGCGACCTATGCGGTTACCGTCAAGGCGCGGGCGACGGCGAGCCTGATGGTCGTTGGCGAGAGTGCGGATATTGACTTTGCGACTTCCGAGACCGTCACGCTCGATCGTTACCTGCTGGCCACCCTGGCCGCGGAATATGACGTGCGGAACAACGTGACCCTGTTCGGAAGAGTTGAAAATCTTTTTGATGAGGAGTATGAACAAGTCTTCGGGTATGGAACTCCGGGACGAGCCGGGTATGGCGGCATCAGAATGACATTCTAAGATGATGAATACAGCGGTGACATTATTCACGAGGGGCGGCCCGGTGATGTGGCCGCTCCTGCTTTGCTCGGTGGTGGCGGTGACGTTCATCATCGAGCGCGTGCTCTTCTGGTGGCGTGAGCAACGCCGGGAGAGCCGCCCCCTGATTGACCGGTTGTTTGAGCTTACCGAACAGGCTGAGCATGAACAGGCGCTGGCGTTGACGGCGCAGCAGCCCGATGCGGTGGCGCGGGTCTTGTTGACGGGGTTGGCGCATCGCGAGCACGGGTTGCGCGAGAGCATGGAGGTGGCGGCGGCGGATGAGGTGGACCGGATGAAACGGGGGCTGGCCATTCTGGATACGATTGTCACGATGGCGCCGCTGCTGGGAATCCTGGGGACCGTGACGGGGATCATCCGTTCCTTTGATCTGCTGGGGAGTTCACAGATGGGGGACCCCCGTGCGATCAGTGCGGGAATTGCCGAGGCGCTGATTACCACGGCGGCCGGATTGGTTGTGTCCCTGCCGACGCTGGTGGCGTTCAACTTTTTTGTCGCGCGTGTCCAGGCGGCGACCAAACGGATTGAGCAGATCGGCACGCAGTTCGAAGTGGCCTATCGAAGGGGACGTGCCCATGCAGCTAAGCAGCGGGTATGAAAACAGGAAGGGGCGCGTGGATATCGTGCCCCTTATCGATGTGATGTTCCTGCTGCTGGTGTTCTTTATCTACGCCATGGTCCGGATGACGATGGAACGCGGCGTCAAGGTGGCGCTACCGGCCGGTCCAGGCAGGGAGGTGGCGGGCAAGAGCATGGTCATTTCGATCACGGCTTCCAATACGCTGGCCATGGAGAACCGGGTGTTGACGTTGGATCAACTGCTGCCGGAGGCGGCGGCCCTGACGCGGTTGTATCCGGGCCTGCCGGTGCTGATCAAGGGCGACCGGACGGCGGATCTGGGCGTGGCGGTGGAACTGATAGCGCGATTACGCCATCAGGGTATTACGCAGGTGTCGTTTCTGGTTGAGCCGGATAAAGGCCAGTGAAGCGGAATTCCGATCTAACGATTGCATTTGTCCTTGCCGTGCTGTTGCACGGCCTGGCCTTGTTGATGGTTGGATTTTTGCCTGACCGGGCTGAACCCAATCCCCTTTTGAGTGACACCATGGGTATGGATGGCCGTCCAGTCGAGATGCGGATACCGGACATGGCGATGGGTGAGCACGAAGCGGTTTCTGTGGAGAAGGAGGTGTCTGTTGAAGAACGTCCTGTTGCGTTCAGCGATGCCTCCATGCCGGATATACCGGAACATCGATCGATGGAATCCCGTGTGCCGCCATCCGACGCGAGGCCGAAAGCGATGGCGAAAGGGGCGGCCCGATGGGTTGATTTACTGCCGGAGCCGACATCAGCCGGAACGGCTGGCGTCGGAGTTCGTGCCGTCAGCGAGGGGGCGGTGCTTCCTGAATTATCAGGGTTTACGCGTCCGCGGTATCCGTTGGCGGCCCGGCAACGGGGTGAGGAGGGGCGGGTAACGCTGAGGGTGCGGGTGGATGCGTCGGGTGTGGCAAGGGAGACGAGGTTGACAAAAAGCAGCGGGTATGGAGAGTTGGACCGGACGGCCGTGGCCGCGGTGGGCAAGGCCACCTTTCGACCGGCACGAGAGGGTGGGAAAGCGGTTGAGGCGGAATGCGAGCTTGTTTTTGAGTTCCGGCTTGAGGATCAATAAGGGGAGTTTGTTCCATGAAAAAGAAACCGACAAATCACGAACCCTTGGCGCGGACGTTGGCTATGGAGGCGGCGGCGCCATTGGTGAATGGCATGGATAAGCTGGGGCGCTTGTTCGGGTCCATGGTTAATCTGCCGGGGATAAGCAAGGGGCGGTCCGTGTCGGTTCCTGAGCGGCCGGGCGATACGCCGGGCATCGAGTCCATCGGGGAGGTCAATCGGCCGCCGCCGGAGGGACGGATCCGGGTCCGGTGTTTTGATTATGGGCCTGACCGGGTTGAGCAGCGGGAAGTTCCCGATCTGGCGGGGTTTCTCAAGGAGGGGCGGCCGGAATGGAGCCGGGTTCGGTGGATGAATGTGGATGGACTGGATCCATACACGGTGAACCTGTTGCGTGAACATTTCGGGTTTCATACCCTGGCGGCAGAGGATGTCCTGCGGGTTCCGCAACGGCCGAAAGTGGACATGTATGACCACTCCTTGTTCCTGGTCATGAGGATGCTCCGGATGAGCGAGGAGCGCCTGTTGGATGAGCAGGTCAGTTGTTTCCTGTTTGATGATCTTGTTCTCACGTTTCAGGAAACGCAAGGCGATGTCTGGGATCCGATCCGTCAACGGCTGCAGAAAGGAAACCATTCGCGGCTGCGGCTCAATGGCGCCTCCTATCTGCTTTATGCCCTGCTGGACTCGGTTGTTGATCACTGCTTCCCGATTCTGGAACGGTATGGCGACTTACTGGAAGGTGTGGAGAAGGATGTTTTTGAAAATCCGTCGGAGCGGGTGCATCAGAGGGTTCATACGTTGAAGCGCGAGTTGTCGTTGTTGCGGCGGGTGATATGGCCGATGCGGGAGGTGATTACCGACCTCCAGCGGGATGAAGCGGTTGGAATTTCGCCGACGGTGAAGTTGTATCTGCGCGACGTGTACGACCATACGGTTCAGATCATGGATATAGTGGAGACCCATCGCGAGATGTCGGCGGGGTTGAACGAGTTATACATGTCGGCGGTGTCCAACCGGATGAACGAGGTCATGAAGGTGTTGACCATCATGGCCAGTTTTTTCATACCGCTGACGTTTGTGGCGGGTATTTACGGGATGAACTTCGAGCACATTCCGGAATTGAGTTGGGAATACGGGTATGTGGCGTTCTGGGGTATCTGTGTGGTGTTGGCGGCGGGGATGGGGGTGTTTTTTTACCGGAAGGGCTGGCTGGGCCGACGGGAGTGAGAGGATTTTTTCATGATGGTGCACCGTCAGGGGGTGTCATTGCGGAGTTTCGCCGTCTTGGTCCGGGCTGCCTACCGTTCCAAATAGTGTTTGCCATAGATGGCATCCTCCATACAGGCGATGAGTTCCTGTTGTTCCCACGGTTTGCCAAGCACCGGAACCCTGAACTCCTCAAGGATGGTCCGATGAGATCCGCTAATCTCAGCCCCTGTGATCATGATGACGGGTAAATACCGCAAGGCATGATCCGACTTGATCCGGGCGATAAGCTCCGCCCCGTCCATGCCTGGCATCATGGAGTCGACGATCAACAGATCAGGCTTGAATGTCGCCAGAAGCGCCAGGGCCTGCTCCGCGCTCCCGCAGGTGGTAACGTTGTAACCGCGGGACTCCAGGTGCCGTTCCAGCAGCATTTGCACGGTTCTGCTGTCATCAACGGCAAGAACGGCGGGCGGGGGTGCGAGCGGCAGACGGATTAGCGCCTGGGTGCCTTTGGGTCTGCCAGGCGGAGGACTGAGGATCTCAATCTCCCCTCCCATGCACTCGAGGATCTCCTTGCAGAGGGCGAGTCCCAGACCTGTGCCGCTGACAAACTCGCCGACCCTGTAGTATCGCTCGGTCAGCCGTGACAGGTGTTCCGGGGGCACCCCGATGCCGTCGTCCGTGACGCGCATCTCGATCCAGGCATCCTGGCGGATGCGGGCCACCTCAATATCCACATGCCCCTCATGCGGCGCATAATGAACCGCATTTTTAATCACGCTGACCATCACACGCTCCACCTTGAGCGGATCCGCATCCACGAATCCGGGCACCTCCCCGTCGGTGATAGACAGTGACACCCGCTTAGCCCCGGCCGGTGGGCGAAGGGCGCCGGCCGCCCGGCGGACCCAGGCGTGGAATGGCAATTTCATGTGGTGCAGCACGAGGGTCTGCGCATCAATCCGCCCCATGTCGAGAATGGTGGCAACGGTCTCCTTGAGCCGCTCGCATTCCTGCGCCAGCATGACCAGATAGGGCTGGAGTTTTTCCGGGAGAGGCCCCAGGATGCCCTTCAGGAGATTCGAGATTGCCACCGACATGGACGCCAGCGGCGTGCGCAGTTCGTGCGACACGTTGTCGATGAACTCCGACCGCATGTGCTCATAGGTTTCCAATCTCCGGGCTGTCGAGGTGAGTTCCTCGTTGGCTTTCATCAGTTCCCGCGTCCGCTCCTGCACCTTGTCTTCCGTTGCCTCCGGATGTTGCTGGAGTTCCGCCAGCGCTTCGGCAACATTCTTTACGAGGAGAACGGGAATGCCCGCCTGTTCGAGGACACGGCGACTTTCGAGCGCCTGGGCCGGGCTCTGCTCCACCATCAAGAGAATGGGTCGTTCGGATTGCATATGGTCTACGCAAGGAACCAAACTTGACTGAGGTTAATTGTGGCACAATGACATGCTGGAGACCACTTATTTCCAACAAGGGTCATGGACGAGCGCCGCTCCGGTCATGGGTGTTTGCCCCGTTGCCGTATTATCGGTAGGGCGGGACTGCCAGGCCCGCCGTCTTTGCATTACAACCCGCGGCCCGCCAAGGCTGTCGGGCCCTACCGTCAATTGCCAACACCCGGAGAGGTGCCCCATGGACGACGGCAACAAAAATCAGGGTTTCCCTGATAGACACCATGATCGAGGATACTTAAACTGCCTACAGATACAGGTGATGTGGACCGCACCGATATGAGAGCGGAAGAAAATAACCAGCAGCAGGATCAGGACAAACGAGGGGCCTCCACCCTTGGTGTGCTGGAGGCGGCCGTTGTCAATGGCGTTAGCCCGAAACTGCACGGCGCCGGGGTTACCGCGCCGGTGGCGTTGCGCCTGCTGATCAATCTGATGGATAGTATTCCCGACAGGATCTATTTCAAGGATCTGGAGAGCCGGTTTGTGCTTGTCAATAAAGCCAAGGTTGACTCGTGCAAGATGGCTGATTCGGCGGCTCTCAGCGGGAAAACGGATTTTGACTTCTTTTCCGAGGAGCATGCCCGCGCGGCGCTGGAGGACGAAAAGCAGGTCATCGCGACCGGGCAGCCTATCATCGGCAAGGAGGAGAAGGAAACCTGGCCGGATGGAAGGGTTACCTGGTGCAGTTCGACCAAGATGCCGCTCCACGATGAGGCCGGGCGGATCGTGGGCACGTTCGGCATCTCCCGTGATATTACCGAACGCTATCTGGCGCAGGAGGCCCTGCGGGAGAGCGATCAACGGTACCGGGAACTTTTATCGGCGATTCCAACCTACACCTACTCGGTGCAGTTCGAGGAAGGCAGGCCGATACATACCAATCACAGCTCGGGGTGTCAGGCGGTGACGGGTTATCTCCCGGCGGAATTCCAATCGAACCCTTTCCTGTGGATTGACATGGTGCATCCGGAAGACCGGCAGGCGGTGGTGAATTATATCGAGCAGATCATCTCCAGCGAACGGCTCTCGCCGATCGAACACCGGATCCTGAACAAGGATGGTACAACGCGCTGGGTCCGGAACACGATTGTCCAGCACCGGACCCATTCCGGCAGGGTGGATGGCTATGATGGTCTGGTCGAGGACATTACCGAACGCAAATCCGTGGAAGCGGAATTACAGAAGACCCTTGCGGAGTTGGAGCGGAGGGTATTGCAGCGGACCGCCGCCCTGATGCAGACCAATCTGGCCTTGCAGGATGAACTGGCCGAGCGTCAGCGGGCGGAAGAGCGGTTGCACGCGGCGATGGAGCGCCTGGATGTGCTCGACAAGGCCAAGATGCAGTTCGTCTCCAATTTTTCGCATGAGATTAAATTGCCGGTTGTCTCCTTGCGTTATGCCGTGGAGAATATGCTGAAAGGCATCACAGGGCCGCTGTCTGAACAACAGATAAAGTATGCGACCCTCATGAAAAGCGGGATTGAACGGATCCTCCATACCACGCAGGAAATTCTGGATGTCGGAAGACTCGAGGCCAAAACGCTGGTGCTGCATTGCACCAGGGAGCCTGTCGCTGATTTTGTCCGCCGGGCCGTGGCGCTGTTGACCATTGATGCCGAAAAAAAGCCGGTGACGCTTTCCCTTTCCCTCGACGACGTCAGGGATACCATTGAATGGGATGTGGAAAAAATGGAACGGTCTCTTCATAATATTGTGGAAAATGCCATCAAGTATACACCGGCAGGCGGCACGGTGGAGGTGGCCTTGCGGAAGGATCCCGCCCGGCCGGACTTTCTGACGCTGACGGTTACCGATAATGGCGCCGGGATTCGCCCGGAACATCAGTGCCATATCATGGAGCGTTACTACCGGATCAACGAATCAATCCCCGGCGTTGGGTTGGGACTTTCCATCTGCCGGGACATTGTGCGCCTTCACGGCGGCGAGATCTCCCTGAGCAGCCCTCCTCCGGGACGGGAGCGAGGCACCCAGGTTACCCTGAGTCTTCCAATCATGGCTCAGACGGACCCCGTCTGAGCCGCGGGCGGAGGGTTTCAACCTGGGGTTCCCGCGTTATCTGGACCAGGGCGGCCGCCATGGACGCAGGGGGAAGGATGTGGCTTGCCGCCCCCAGGCGGATGGCTTCACCCGGCATGCCGTGAACGACCGAACTCTCCTTGTCCTGAGCGAATGTGATTCCTCCGGTGTCCTTGATCAGTTTCAACTCAACGGCTCCATCCTTGCCCATCCCGCTCATGAGGATGCCAACGGCCGCCTGCCCGTAGGTTTCCGCCACCGAACGAAGAAGATAGGAGGCCGAGGGGCGCAGGAAATGTTCCGGCGGTGCGTGGCTCAGCAGGATTCTCCCGCCATCCGCAACGCCCATCTGCAGATCGTCCGGCGCCACGTAGACACGCCCCTTCCAGATGGGCTCGTGGTTTGTGGCAAGATAGACAGGCAGTGACGAAACGCTGTTAAGCCAATCCACCAACCCCCGGGCGAATCCATGGGCGATGTGCTGGACAATCAGGATAGGCACGGGGAAGTCGGCCGGCAGGGCTGCCAGCAGTTGCTGGATGGCTGCCGGGCCCCCGGTGGAAGCACCGATGGCGACAATCTGCACCGGTTGCTTGAGGAGCGGCATGGCGGGGATCGGGACCGCCGGCGAAGGTGGACGTTTCGGCCAGCGCCGGATGACTTTCACTTCGGCCATCTGCTTAACCGTCGAGATGATCTCCGCCAAGGCTTTCGCGTAGTCCGGATGCCCTGGACTCGGTGGTTTTGGCAGGCATACCAGCGCTCCGGCTTCGAGCGCTTTGAAGGATGAGGCTTGATCTCGTGGCTCCCAGGTGGAACTGATAATGATAATGGGGACCGGTGTTGATTCCATGATACGGCGGGTGGCGTCGTAGCCGTCCATTTCGGGCATATGGATATCCATGGTGATGATATCCGGCTTCTGCCGCTCGACAAACGCCAGTGCTTCTTTCCCGTCGGATACCGTGCCGATGACCTGAATTTCCGAGTCTGACTCCAGGATATGGGCCAGAAGGGTCTGGACGACACGGGAATCATCAACAATCAGGACACGAATCATAGCAGTCTCCTTATCACATCCAGCAGATTGCTCTGCTCAAAGCTGCTCTTGACAATATAGGCGTTGGCCCCCACCTCAATGCCGCGCTCACGATCTGCCCGGGATTCCAGCGAGGTAACCAGAACGACGGGTAATTCGGTGAGCGTGGCGTCATGCCGGATTCTGGCCGTCAGGTCCAATCCATTCATACGCGGCATCTGAATATCCGAGACGACGGCGTCAAAACGTCTTTCCTTGAGCGCCGTCCAGGCTTCGATTCCGTCAATCACGGTGTGAACTTCAAAGCCGGCCGAGACGAGGATATTCTTAAGCAGCATGCGGGAGGTGATGGAATCCTCGGCCACCAGGATGGATTTTTTTCCGGGTTTGATCCCGGGTTGCTGCTGTGCGACGGAGGGCGCCTCCACGGCGGACTTGAACAGATCGGCAACATTCAGGACTGGGACAATCGTGCCCGAGCCGAGCACGGTGGCTCCGGCGATGTTCCTGACGCGGGTCAGCTGTTTGCCGAGCCCCTTGAGCAGGATTTCCTGTTCATGGAGCAGCCGGTCGACCACAAAGGCCATGCGCTGATGTCCGGCGGCCAGTACCATCACGGAGCAAAGCGGCCGGTTTTCCGTCGCCGTGTTGCCGGTATCCGGCATCCCAAGTGCTCTGCCCAGGCGCACCAGCGCCAGGGGGGCCCCATTGATCATGAGGGTTTCCCGGTTCTCCACGGTCCGGATCTCCTCCTTCCTGACCCGGCGCACGCGTTCGACATTCGCCATCGGGACGGCAAAACGGTGGCCGCCTTCCTCGACAAGCAATCCGTGAAAGGTGGCCAGCGTAAGGGGCAGACTGATCCGGAAGGTTGTGCCCCTGCCCGGAGTGGTGTTGACCGTGATCACGCCTCCCAGTTTATCGACCGCCTCCTGCACGATGGCCATACCCAGGCCGCGTCCCGAGAGATCCGTGATCAGCTTGCTCGTCGAAACTCCGGATTGGAACATCAGCGCCAGGGATGAACGGTCATCGAGGCTCCCTGCCTCTTTTCCCGACAGCAAGCCGCGTTGAACGGCCGCCTCCCTCAGGCTTGCCGCCGTTATTCCGCCGCCGTCGTCGGCAACCAGAAGCTGGACCCGGTTTCCCTCGGCCGGCGAGATGGTTACGGAAATGGTGCCGAGAGGGGCCTTGCCGCGGGCCCTGCGCACGTCCGGTGCCTCGATCCCATGGTCGATGCCATTGCGCAGGAGATGGATCAGGGGATCCTTCATCTGCTCCAGGATCCGTTTATCAATCTCGACATCGCCGCCGGTGAACATCAGGTCCACTTCCTTGTCCTGTTCGCGGGCAATATCGCGCACCATCTTGGGAAAGGTCTGGAGGAGGGTTGAAAAAGGCAACATGAGTACGGTTTTGGTGTTCTCCAGCAACTGATCGACCAGAAGACCAGTTGCCCGGCGATCGCTGCGGAGTGCCGCCAGCAGACGGCGGAGCCGAGCCTCCACTTCGCCCATGCGGTCCATGTGCGCTTCAACCGGCCCGGGTGGTTCGGAGGGCGACCGCCGGATCCCAGGGCCCGCCTTCTCCCATTCCGCCTTCCAGACCTCGATGGCGGCAAGGGTATCCGCCAGCTCCGTCAGGCGCTGTTCGGCAGTGAGTTTGACGGAAATAAGCTCTTCTGCCTGCAACAGGATGGCATCAAGCCTGGCGGTCGCTATCCTGATCGTATCCAGTGATGCCGGCCTTGTCGGCAAGGGCGGAACATCGGCTCCCGGTTTACCCCCATCACCCTGTGAATGAGGGGAGGGCGAACCTCCTTTGCCGCGGGCGGCCAGACCCTCCAGTTGTTCAATCAGCGGCCTGACATCCGGTGCCGACGCCAAGGGGGGCAAGGCGAGCATGGCGGCCATGCTGTCCACGGCGTGTTGCAGAATATCAAAATCCTCCGCGCCTGCGGTCAGCCCTCCCTGCTTCATTGCCGCGAAGACACTTTCCATGGATTGACAGACAGCGCCGATGGCGGGCAGGTTCACAGAACGCGCCGCCCCTTTCAGGCTGTGAGCGGCGCGATAGGCTGACTCCATGGCGGATAGAAGCGTCGCGGGATCCTTTGGTTTTTCCAGTCCGATCAGGCCCGCGGACAGGGTCTGGAGGTGTTCCCCGGCCTCGAGGGCGAACGCCTTCCGCAATGTTTCGAGAAAAGCCTGTTCAGAATCATTCATGGTTACCCCACGCTCACTCCCTTACACCTTGTATCGCCCCACCGATTCTGTGAACTTATGACCAATGTCCTTGAGGGTTTGCGCTGCCATTTCCAACTGCCTCATGCTCGTCACGTTCTGTTGGCTGGCTTCCTTGATGTTTTCCATCGCCATCGCCACCTGATCCATTCCCGTGAGTTGCTCCTGTGTCGAGGCGGCGATTTGTCCGGCAGACTGGGCGGCATCGGAGAAGCTGGCGCTCAACGCCTGGATGGACTCGCTGGCCCGCGTGGATTCATTCATTCCCTGATCCACGGCTTTGCTTCCCTTCTCGGTGGCCATCACGGCGGCCCCGGTGGCCTTCTGAATGTCATTCAGAATGGAACGCACCTGCTTGGTGGCCTGCTTGGATTGTTCGGCCAGGGATTTGATTTCCTGGGCGACCACGGCGAAACCCCTGCCATGCTCCCCCGCCTTGGCGGCCTCAACCGCTGCATTGACGGCCAGCAGGTTCGATTGCTCGGCGATATCATCGACCGTGGCGGTAATATCGCCGATGGCCTGACTCTGCTCGCCGAGTTTCATGATCGTTCCGGCAATAGACGTCATTTGATCGTTGATGCGCACCATGCCCTCGGTCACGGTCTCAGTCGCTTTCCGGCCTGCGTGCGCCATCTGCAATCCCTGCTGGGCGTTATCGGCAACCGCCTTGGACTTCTGGCTCGTGAGGTGGGCGCCTTGTTTCACTTCCTCAACTGTGGCCGTGGTTTCCGTTACCGCCGTGGCCGTTTCCTGCGCCCCCGAGGTGACCTGGGTTACGGATGCCGAGATTTCGCTTGCGGACGAGGCCAGTACATTGGCGGCATCACGGAGATCACGGATCTGCGACTGGAGGTTCTCCACCATCTTTCCGAGCGACGCTAAAATCCCTGTCGGTTCTTTGATGCCGTTCCGCCAATCCACCATCAGGTCGCCAGCGGCGACTTGCTCGGTGATCAGCGCGATCTTGACTGGTTCACCGCCGACCTGCC
>CAZSSA010000056.1:0-3590 GCA_964609375.1 uncultured Verrucomicrobiota bacterium
GGGGGGGGGGTGGGGGGGGGTGGGGGGGGGGGGGGGGGGGGGGGGGGGGGGGGGGAAGAGGAAAGACTACTGACAACAGACTACGGACGTGACAAATAAGGAAAAGGAAGGTGACCCAATGAGGCATTCGGCGATATATCCTGGGACTTTTGATCCGTTGACGTTGGGTCATCTTGATCTGATTGAGCGTGCGGCTCAGATTTTTGACCGTGTTACTGTGGCTGTGGTCGTTAATTCACGGAAGAAGACGGCGTTTACGCCGGAGGAGCGGGTGGCCATGGTTGAGGCATCGGTCAAGCATTTGAAAAATGTCAAGGTGGAGGCATTTGACGGATTGCTGGTGTCTTATGCGAGGGAGAAGGGGATTCATGTGTTGTTGAGGGGGTTAAGGGCGTTTTCTGATTTTGAATATGAATTCCAGATGGCGTTGACGAATCGCAAGTTGGCGCCGGATATTGAGACGGTGTTCCTGATGCCCAAGGAGACGTATAGTTATATCAATTCTAGCACGGTGCGGGAGGTTGTGGAGCGGGGGGGTGATAGCAGCGGGTTTGTGCCGCCGGCCGTGCAGCGGTTTATCAAGCGGAAGCTTCGGGGTAAGTGAGGCGGGGGGAGGGGGGGAGGGAGGGTGGGGGAGGAATCCAGAAGTCAGAATTCAGGATTCAGAATGTGGGGAAATTTATCCGCAGATGGGCGCAGATGGGCGCAGATGAAGAGGGAGGGGTTCAGGGTTCGGGGTTCAGGAGGGGGAGGAATTACGAATTACGAATTACGAATTGAGGTGGGGGAAGTGGGGGGGGAATATGAAGGATGAAAAAAGAAAAGGGATAAAGGGAAGGAGGGATCTATGGCGTTGATGATTGATCTTAGGCGGGTGACCGAGGACGGTTTATTATTGGAGGGTGAGGAGCCTGGTGATATCCTTGATCTGGGTGAATCCGGGGAGATAGCCCCTGCCGGACCGGTAAAGTACACGATTCGGGTGCAACTTGTTACGCACGAATTGCTGGTGCAGGGAGCCCTGAGAGCCAAGGTGAAGTTCATTTGTTCGCGGTGTGCGGACTCATTCGTCCGTGAAGTGCGTGATGACGAGTTTTTTTGTGCGCGGCCGGTGGAAAATCTAAATGCTACGGTGGACTTGACGGATGAACTCCGTGAATCTATTATCCTCGCCTTTTCGAACTTCCCGATATGTCGGGATTCCTGCCGGGGGGTGTGTCCCCATTGCGGGGTGAACAGGAACAAGAAGAAGTGTGGCTGTAAGGAGCCGGAAGAAGAACACTGGTCTGCGTTTAGCGGGCTGGAGAACATTGAGGTGAACAATGGCGGTACCCAAACGGAAAAAGTCAAAAAGTCGAACCCGGATGCGTCGGAAAAGTAATACGAAGACGCGGTTGACGACTGTGAAGGCGTGCCCGCAGTGCGGCGCTTCGCAGCAGTCGCACCGGATCTGTCCCTCCTGCGGTTTCTACAAAGGCCGCCAGGTTTTGACAGTCAAAGCGGATTAATCCTGGATTGCCATGCGAATCGCCGTTGATGCGATGGGGGGCGACCATGCTCCCCAAGAGATTGTAGCCGGGGCGGTGCAGGCTGCCAGAGGGATAGAGGGGTTAACCACCCTTTACCTTGTGGGGCAGGAAACCGTTATCCGGCAGGAATTGGCCAAGCACGGGGAGATTCCCTCGAAGATCGTGGTCCGGCATGCGTCGGAAGTGGTCGAGATGGAAGAGACCCCGGCGCTCGCCATTCGCAAGAAGAAGGACAATTCCATCAGTCGATGCATGGACATGGTCAAGGCCGGCGAAGCGGATGCGGCGGTGTCTGCAGGAAATACCGGGGCGATGGTGGTGGCGGCGACCCTGAAGTTGAGGACGCTGGAGGGCATTCAACGCCCGGCGATTGCCACGGTGATGCCCACGATGGGGCGGCCGCTGGTGTTGATTGATGCGGGTGCCAATACGGATTGCACGCCGGATTTGTTGGTGGAGTTTGCCGTGATGGGCAGTGTGTATGCCCGTGAAATTCTTGGCGCGAAGGAGCCCGTGGTTGGGCTGTTGAGCATTGGCGGTGAGGATTCGAAGGGCAATGAGATTACCAAGGAGGCGTTTCGCTTGCTGAGCGCGGCGCCTGTTAACTTCCGCGGCAACGTGGAAGGGCATGATATTTTTGTTGGAGAGACGGACGTTATTGTCTGCGATGGTTTTGTGGGGAATGTGGTATTGAAAACCAGTGAGAGCGTGGCCCATGCCATCGGCTCCTGGTTGAAGAAGGAATTCAAGGCGAACTTGTTCCGGCTTATGGGGGCGTTGATACTGAAGGGAGCCATCAAGTCGCTGAAAAACAGGATGAATCCAGACGTTGTTGGAGGGGCCCCCCTGCTGGGCGCCAATGGCGTGTGCATTATTTCGCACGGGTCATCGAGCCGGATTGCCATTTTTAATGCCGTGCGGGTAGCGTGCGAAGCCGTGGGGCATCATGTCAACGAGCACATCGTTGAGGAAGCCAGGAAGTTGGTAAGAACCGCATGAATATCGAATCTGACTCTCACGCGGCGGGGAATACCGTTCTGAAGGGTTCTGTGACGATTATTGGCACAGGGTCCTATGTGCCTGAGAAGGTTTTGACCAATGCCGACCTTGAAAAGATGGTCGACACCACCGATGAGTGGATTGTGACCCGCAGTGGCATCCGGGAGCGGCATATTGCCCGTGCGGATGAAGCCACGTCGGACATGGCGGCTGAGGCGTCGCGTCGGGCGTTGGCGCAGGCGGGAGTGGCGGCGGAAGAGGTGGATTTGATCATTGTGGCTACGATCACGCCGGACATGGTTTTTCCCAATACGGCCTGTCTGGTGCAGAACCTGATTGGTGCCAAGAACGCGACCTGTTTTGATCTGGAAGCGGCATGTTCCGGGTTCCTGTACGGGATGAATGTGGCGACCCAGTTCATACGGACGGGCATGGTCAAGACTGCCCTGGTGATTGGCGCTGAAAAATTAAGCATGGTGACGGATTGGGAAGACCGGACGACGTGTGTTTTGTTTGGGGATGGCGCCGGTGCGGTGGTGTTGCGCGCCTGTGATAAGCCGCAGGGCTTCCTGTCGGTCGTGACGGGGTCGGATGGTTCGCTGGCTGATTTATTGAAGCTTCCCGGTGGTGGGAGCAGGCATCCCACCTCGATGGAGACGGTCCAGAAGCGGATGCATTACATGCAGATGGTGGGCAAGGAAGTCTTCAAGAATGCCGTGCGAAACATGGGCGAAGCGGCGCGGCGCGCCTTGGATGAGTGCGGATTGACGATGGAGGATGTTGCCCTTGTGGTGCCGCATCAGGCCAATCTGCGTATTGTGGAGGCGATACGCGAGCGGCTGGGCGTGGCGCCGGAGAAATTTTACGTTAATCTTGACCGCATGGGCAACATGTCGGCGGCCTCCATTCCGGTGGCGCTGGATGAGGCGGTGCGGGGGGGGCGGATCAAGAAGGGTGATGTGGTGGTGATGGTGGCTTTCGGAGGCGGTTTTACCTGGGGAGCCACCGTGATGCGTTGGTAGTGGGGTGACGATTTCAGATATAAGATTTCAGATTTCAGAT
>CAZSSA010000056.1:3690-9148 GCA_964609375.1 uncultured Verrucomicrobiota bacterium
GTGATGCGTTGGTAGTGGGGTGACGATTTCAGATATAAGATTTCAGATTTCAGATGTATGATTTGAAATCTCAGATTTCAGGTTACAGGATACAGCAAGGAGGGTGACGATGAAAAAGACAGCCATGGTTTTTGCGGGGCAGGGAGCCCAGGCGGTTGGAATGGGGAAGGATTTGGCGGCTGCCTATCCGGAATGCAAGGATTTGTTTGACCGCGCGAGCGGGGTGTTGGGGTTTGACCTGGCCCGGTTGTGCGCCGAGGGGCCCATTGAGGAGATTACCCGGTCTGACAACTGTCAGCCCGCTATTTTTGTAACCAGTGCGGCTTGTTACGTTGCCCTCAAGAAGTTGCATCCCGGCCTGCAGCTTTCCGGCGTTGCGGGATTGAGTCTGGGTGAGTGGACGGCGTTATATGCGGGCGGGGTGTTGTCGTTTGAAGATGCCGTTAAAGTGTTAAAGGTTCGAGGCAAGGCGATGCAGGAAGCTTGCGAGGAGAGGCCGGGCGGCATGGTTAGCGTGATGGGGCTGGCGGCGGCGGAACTGGAGAAGATTTGCGTGGCGACCGGGGTTCAGATGGCCAACATCAATTCCACGGAGCAAATTGTCTTGTCCGGCGAGAAGGATAAGATTCTGGAGGCGGAGAAGCTGGCGCAGGCGGCGGGAGCCAAGAAGACGGTGATGTTGCCGGTGGCGGGGGCGTTCCATTCGCCATTAATGGCCTCGGCGGCGGGTAAGCTTGAGCAGGTTTTGGCGGGGGTGACCCTGCAAATGCCTTCGATACCGGTGGTTTCCAACGTGACGGGGCGTCCGCATGGGGCCCCGGCGGAAATCAAGGCGCTGATGGTTCGGCAGGTGACGTCGTCGGTTCAGTGGGTTGGCAGTATTGAATGGTTCAAGCAGGTGGGTGTGACGGAATATGTTGAGTGTGGGCCCGGCAAGGTGTTGTCCGGGTTAATCAAGCGGATAGACAAGGAAGCCTCCACGTTGAGCATTCAGGATGTTCCGACGCTGGAAAAGGCTGTGGTGGCATTAACGGCATAAGGAGGGGATATCATGGGACAATTCGACGGTAAAGTGGCGCTTATTACTGGCGCGGCGCGCGGGATCGGGCAGGCGATTGCGAAGAAACTGGCGGCGGAAGGCTGTGATGTGGCCTTGTGCGACCTGAAGGCTGAGTGGCTGGCCGAGACGGCAGGGTTGGTGGAAGCGGCGGGGCGGAAGGTCAAGTGTTTCGAGGCGGATGTCAGCAATGCGGCGGCGGTGGATGCCGTGGTTGACGGGGTTGTGGCGGCATTCGGGAAAGTGGATATTCTGGTCAATAATGCCGGGATAACCAAGGATACGCTCATGATCCGCATGTCCGAGCAGGATTGGGATGCGGTGTTGAATGTGAACCTGAAGGGGACATTCCTGTTCACCAAGGCGATAGCGCGGCCGATGATGAAGCAGCGGTCGGGAGCCATCGTGAATGTGGCCTCAATTATTGGCTTGATCGGAAATGCCGGGCAGTGTAATTACGCTGCCTCAAAGGCTGGGGTGATTGCCCTGACGAAGTCAGCGGCGAAAGAACTGGCCTCGCGCAATGTGCGGGTAAACGCGGTTGCCCCGGGATTTATTGAGACCCGGATGACGGAAGCGTTGCCCGAGGAAGTGCGCAAGAAGATGTTGGGTGCTATTCCTATGGGGCGGTTTGGTCAGCCTGACGATGTGGCGGATGTGGTATTGTTCCTGGCGGGCAGTGCTTCTTCGTACATGACAGGGCAGGTGCTGACGGTTTGCGGCGGAATGGTAATGCAGTAGGAAAACGTAAAGAAGGAGAAAGAACATGGCATTAGAAGATAAAGTCAAAGATATCATCGTTGAGCAGTTGGGTGTGAATGCGGAACAGGTTACCCGCGAAGCATCCTTCATCGAGGATTTGGGTGCGGATTCGCTCGACACGGTTGAGTTGGTCATGGCGTTTGAAGAGGAATTTGGCGCCGAGATCCCGGACGAGGACGCCGAGAAGCTGACGAACGTCGGTGCGGTGATTGATTATTTGAAGAGCAAGGGCTTGGGCGCCTGAGTTCTGTGATTCCAGAAGACCGGGGAGATGGCAACATCTCCCCGTCTTTTTCTTGGCTTGGCGCAAAATCCTGAAAACGAGGAATTGAACATGAGTACACGCAGAGTGGTTGTCACCGGGCTAGGGGTGGTTTCTCCCCTGGGGTGTGATGTCAACGTTTTCTGGCAGAGGCTTTGTACCGGAGTGTCGGGGATTGGCAAGATTACCCGGTTTGATGCCTCGGCCATGGCGACGCAGATTGCGGGAGAAGTCAAGGAATTCGAGATCGACAAGTTTATTCCCAAGAAGGAACAGCGGCGGATGGATCCGTTCTGCCACTATGCAGTGGCCGCGGCGAAACTGGCTGTTCAGGATTCCGGGCTGCAGATGAGTGTTGAGGACCCGCACCGTGTAGGATGCATGGTGGGTTCCGGGGTTGGCGGCTTAATCACGATGGAAGACCAGCACACGATTCTGATGCAAAAGGGGCCGGATCGGTGTTCCCCGTTCATGATTCCCCAGATGATTGTGAATATGGCTTCCGGATTGGTGGCCATTGAGCATGGAATGAAGGGTCCGAATTTCTGTGTTGTATCGGCGTGTGCCAGCGGTGCCCATTCGATTGGTGAAGCGGCGCGGAAGATTCAGCACGGTGATGCGGATGTGATGGTGGCCGGTGGAGCGGAGGCGGTTGTTTGTGCCTTGGGAATCGCCGGTTTTTCGGCCATGCGAGCGATGAGTACCCGTAATGACGATCCCGGGAAGGCATGCCGTCCGTTTGACAAGGATCGCGATGGGTTCATCATGGGTGAAGGCGCGGGTATTGTGGTTATTGAGGATTATGAGCACGCGGTGAAGCGCGGGGCGAAGATTTATTGCGAAATGGCAGGGTACGGCGCCACCTGCGACGCCAACCATATCACGGCGCCGGCTCCGGGCGGCGAAGGCGCTGCCCGCGCGATGCAGAATGCCATCCGGGATGCCGGGATGACGCCTGACATGATTGACTACGTCAATGCGCACGGGACCAGTACGCCGCTTAACGATAAGAACGAGACGGCGGCCATTAAGTCGGCGCTGGGCGAGCAAGCGAAGAAGGTCATGGTCAGTTCGACCAAGTCAATGACCGGTCACTTACTGGGGGCGGCCGGCGGTATTGAAACGGTGATTTGTGCGTTGGCGATCAAGCACGGTGTGGTGCCGCCGACGATTAACTATACGACGCCGGATCCGGATTGCGATCTGGACTACGTGCCGAACGTGGCGCGTGAGTTTAAGGTTCGCGCCTGCCTGAACAACTCGCTGGGCTTTGGCGGTCACAACAGTTCATTGTTGCTGAAGGCGCTGTAAGGCGTTGTTGAAACAACATTCCTGATTGATTCGGGCGTCACTTGAAAGGGTGGCGCCCGAACTGTTTTCGGGTCACAGTTCCATTTGAACGCCCAGCTCGATGACGCGATTGGGAGGGATGCGGAAGAACTTGGAGGCATCCCAGGCGTTGCGGGACAGAAAGGCGAAGAGATGTTTCCGCCAGGACAGCATGGTTTTACTGGGCCGCAGGATCAGTGTTTCGCGGCCGAGGAAGAAAGTGCATTTCATCGGGTCCAGATTCAATCCCGGGATGCTTAATCGGCTGAGCAGGGTGGTCAGGTTCGGATCCTCGCTGAATCCATAGCGGGCAATGATACGGGTGAAGCCATGTTCAAGGCGGTCGATGGTTGTCCGTTCGGCGTCCGGAATCCGAGGCACTTCCTCGTTCATGACGCGCAGGAGAATGACGTTTTCGTGCAGTATCCTGTTGTGTTTGTAATTGTGGAGTAACGTTCGCGGAACCACATCGGCATTGCCTGTCAGGAAGATGGCCGTACCGGGGACCCGCAGTGGATGAGAGCGAAGGACGTCCTTTAAGAAGTCAGTCATGGGCAGGCTTTCGTTGGTCAATCGATTGCTCATGAGGAGGCGTCCGCGCTGCCAGGTGACCATAATGGTAAACATGACCGTGGCGACACAGAGCCCCACCCATCCACCATGAGGGAGCTTGAGGATGTTGGAGGCGAAGAAGGTGATATCGAGGGTAAAGATAGGTGCCGTTACCAGGAATACCAGGGCCGGATGCCAGTGCCACTTCTGGTGCATGAAGATGGACATCATGACGGTGGTCAGGAGCATGGTCATGGATACGGCGAGACCGTAGGCGCCGGCGAGGCTGTCGGAATTGCGGAACCCGAGGACCAGCGTGACGGTGCCGACCAGGAGCATGCCATTCACGGCGGGCAGGTAGACCTGGCCGATGGTGGATTCCGAGGTGTGGACGATATTCTGGCGCGGGCAGTAGCCGAGCTGCATGGCTTGGCGCGTCAACGAGAAGGCTCCGGAGATGACCGCTTGAGAGGCGATGACGGTGGCGGCGGTGGCGAGGATGACCAGCGGATAGAGCATGGATTCGGGGGCCAGGCGGTAGAAGAGCTGGGATTGGGATGCAGGCTCGTGGATATGCATCAGGAGGTAGGCCCCCTGGCCGAAGTAGTTGATCAGCAGGGCGGGCAGGACAAGGGTGAACCAACCGATACGAATAGGCAAGCGGCCGAAGTGGCCCATGTCGAGATAAAGATCCTCGCCGCCGGTCATACACAGGAAGACAGTGCCCATGGTAACGAAGGCGTGGAAGCGGTGGTCGACGAAGAAGGCGATGGCGTAGGCTGGATTCATGGCGGCCAAGACGCTTGGCTGCAACATGATATGGCGGAAGCCAAGGATGGCGATGGTGACGAACCAGACGGCCATGATCGGGCCGAAGATGGTCCCGACGCGCTGGCTGCCGTGTTTCTGGAACCAGAATAATCCGATGAGGATCACGAGGGACAATGGCACTACCCAGTGGCGCAAGGTGGGGGCAGCCACCTGGAGACCCTCGACGGCGCTGAGCACAGAGATGGCTGGTGTGATGAGACCATCGCCATAAAGGAGGGCGGCGCCGAACAAACCGAAGCCGACAATGAGGCG
Source organism: uncultured Verrucomicrobiota bacterium (assembly GCA_964609375.1). Classification (GTDB taxonomy): domain Bacteria; phylum Verrucomicrobiota; class Kiritimatiellia; order CAIKKV01; family CAITUY01; genus CAZDUS01. The sequence continues at coordinate 8,736 of CAZSSA010000056.1, forward strand.
GGTTCCACGGGCCGACGTTTTGGCGGAGTCATGGCGGATCAGCGCCATCAGGGCGAGGATACCGCCTTCGCCGCGGTTATCGGCACGCAGGACGAGGGTGAGGTATTTCAGGGTGATTAAGCCGGCCAGGGACCAGAAGATGAGCGAAAGAACGCCGAGGATTGAAGCCTCGGTAGGCGGGTTGGCGTCGTTGAAGCAAAGGCGGAAGGCGTAAAGAGGGCTGGTACCGATATCGCCGTAGACGACGCCCAGTGCGGCGAGAGTTAAGCCAGCCAAGACCTTTGATTTCGGGGTAAACGTACTCATTAACGCCTGTTTCAATGACATGGATAGGCGAAATAGTAAAGGATTTAAGAGAAGGCTGAAAGGGCTATTCGCCGGCCGCCGCCGGCCTACAGGGAAAGGTGGCGGAT
>CAZSSA010000056.1:9248-15997 GCA_964609375.1 uncultured Verrucomicrobiota bacterium
GTTAGAAGCTCCTTGCGAATACAAACCATGGCGGTTATAAGGACAAAGCATTCAAAAGAGAAGGTGAAAATTGAGGGAGTGGGAGAATAACCATGGCTTCGTTTAATCGCGTGATGTTGATTGGCAACCTGACAAAGGATCCGGAATTAAAGACCATTCCATCAGGGATGAATGTGGCCGATTTTCGATTGGCCGTGAATGACGATTACAAGGACAAGAATGGTCAGGTGGTCAAGCGGGTTTGCTATGTGGACGTGACGGTGTGGGATAAGCAGGCGGAGACGTGTAAGAAGTATCTGGCCAAGGGCAGCACGGTTTATGTGGAGGGCCGCTTGAAACTGGATGAGTGGACCACCCCGGAAGGCCAGAAGCGGAGCAAACTGCGAGTTAGTGCGGATCGGGTTCAATTTCTCGGAGCACCCAAGGGGGCAGGTAGCGGTGGGGCGAAGGGGGCGGCGGCGGGAGATGAGGCACCACTGCCGTCAGAGGATCTTGAGGAGGCGAGGCTGGATGGGGAAGGATTCTGAAATGATGTGGGATGAATTGAGCCGGGGTATTTTGGCGGGTGGATCGATTAGCCGGGAGCAGGCACTGGGTGTGTTGCAGTCGGGTGATGACGAATTGCTGACGGTGCTGCAGGCGGCATTTGAACTCCGGAAACGGTATTTCGGGCGCGATGTGACGTTGCATGTGATCCGTAATGCCAAGAGCGGGGCTTGCAGCGAGGATTGCGCGTATTGCAGTCAGTCGTCATCGGCGACTTCGCCGGTCGAGTGTTACCCGATGCAGACGGTGGGGAAGATAGTGGAGGGGGCCCATGCGGCGCACAAGCTGAGTGCCTACCGGTACTGCGTTGTGGCCAGCGGCAGGGCTCCGGTGGAGAAAGAGCTGGAGATGATTTGTGAGGCGGCGAGGCGGATCAAGCGTGAGGTACCGATCCAGCTTTGCACGTCGCTGGGGATATTGAATCCTGACCAGGCGCGGCAGCTCAAGGAAGCGGGGGTGGATCGCTATAATCACAACCTGGAAACGTCCGAGCGGCATTATGGGGTGATTTGTTCGACGCATGGGTATGGGGACCGGGTGGAGACGGCGCGGGCGGTGAAGGGGGCGGGGTTGGAACTTTGCAGCGGTGGATTGATCGGGATGGGTGAGACCTTGGAGGATCGGGTGGATTTGGCCTTTGCGTTGAGAGAAACGGGGGCCGACTCGATACCGGTAAACTTCTTGGATCCGCGACCGGGTACGGCTTTAGCGGGGAGTGAGCGGATTGGCGCGATGGATGTATTGAGGACGCTGGCGATGTTCCGGTTTGTGCATCCGGACCGGGAAATCCGGATTGCGGGCGGGCGTGAGGCGTGTTTGGGGCCCCTGCAGGCGCTCAGTTTGTTTGCGGCCAACTCGTTGTTTACGGTGGGGTATTTGACGACGGGTGGGCAGGGGAATGAGGCTGACCGGAAGATGATTGAGATGGCGGGATTCAGGATTGCGGGGATTGTGGATACGGGGGAGTAGAGGGGGGGAGGGGAATGGTAGATGGTTAATGGTTGAGGGGAGAAGAGTTCAGGAGGGGGGGGAGGGGAATTGCCTCTGAGGGGAAGGGTTACGACACGGCGGCCAGGCGTTTGCGGCGTTCTTTGGCCCAGATCATCCAGATGCAGAGTTCGTGCAGGGCAATCAATGGGACCGCAAGTAAGAGCATGCTGAAGGGGTCCTGGGTGGGGGTGATCACCATGGCCAGAATCAGGATGATGATGATGGCGTGGCGACGGGTGCGGCGAAGCTGATCGGAATTGACGATTCCCAAGTGACCCAGTATCAGCAGAACGACCGGTAGTTCAAAGGTCAGGCCAAAACTCAATAGCAGCTTCAATACAAACCCGATGTAACTGGTGACCAACCAGAATTCCACCTTGAAGCCCATCCATTCGTTGAACCACAGCATGATTTTCAGGGCGGGGCCGAGAGCGAGGTGGTAACACATCAGGACGCCGGAGATGAAAAGGATGGCGGCGAATAACAGGCCGCCCAGGATGGCGCGACGCTCATTCAGTTTTAGGCCGGGGAAAACGAACCAGCCAATGGCGCATAGGATCGCCGGGGCACTTAGCAACAGGCCTCCCCACAGGATCGTTTGCATGGCGATGGAGACGCCACCGGTGACTTCAATGTTGCGGAGAAATAAATCAGGATTCGCGACCACGCCGTGTAGAGGAGCCTTGAGGATTCTGTAAAAATCAGGAGCGAATCGGGCGGCGATGATCATGCCGATCAGCAGGGCGCCAAGCGCCCACATCAGGGCGCGCCGCAAATCGTTGAGATGGGCGAGCAGGGGCTTGACCAACAGGCCACTGGTTTCGGATTCATCCGGCAGGGTCACGGGGAGGGGTCTCCTTGGCGGATTCGGGTGAGGGGGCGTCGGCGAGGTGTGTGCGGGCGGCTCGGAGCTTCGTTCCCTCCTTGGACTCTGGTGTGTTTTGTGTTGGCTTGAAGGGGTTTTCCAGAGGGGGCGCGTCGGCTTTCAGGAGTTGAGCTTTGAAGTCCTGAGAGGCCTTGCGCAAGCCTTCCACGGTTTTGCCGATGGTGCGCGCCATGGAGGGGAGGCGCTCGCCGCCGAATAGAAGAAGAATAGCGGCAGCGATTAATAGTATTTCCCCGCCGCCAATGTCCCCGATCAAGCCGATGGGTAGTGTGTTCATGGTTAAGGGAAGGATAGCAGAATTCGGGAAATAAAAAAGCCCCGGTTATCCGGGGCTTTTTGCGTTGAGATTGAAGTCATGATTACTTCATGATGACGAACTCGACGCGGCGGTTCATGCTCCACGCTTTTTCGTCATGACCGGCATCCTTCGGTTGTTCTTCGCCGAGGCTCTTGGTCTGGATGCGGGCGCCATCAACGCCGAGGCTCATCAGGTAGGCGCGGACAGCCAGGGCGCGGCGTTCGCCGAGCGACATGTTGTACTCGTTGCTACCGCGTTCGTCGCAATGCCCTTCGAGGGTTGCCACGCCCGCCGAATTGGCCTTCAGGAATTCGGCCACCGCCTCCACCTTGGCGCGCTCGGAATCATCGACTTGGGCGCTATCATAGGCGAACAGGACGGTATCGAACTGGCCGGCCACGACGCCTTTGCCATCGGTCAGGGAGCGATCCGGTAATGTGCTGCCGTTATCGAGCAGGCCGGAGCCAGCACCGGGAACGGTATCTGAACCCAAACCGCTGGAGGTGGGTGTTTTCTTGCCAAACCATTTTTTGCAACCGGTTGACGATGCTGCCATTGCACAGACTAGAAGAACAACTGCCAAATCACGCGTTTTCATTGCTATATTGCCTCAGAATTATTGTTATTGCCCACTCCACGCCGGGGAAAACCAACTCCCGTCATTGGGCGACAAACATACGGGGGGGTCTCCCATTGTGTCAAGCATATATATCTTGCTGGAGCGGCCATCCTGACGGGCGCAAACGATGTGACGGCCATCGGATGCCCAACTCGGATCCTCGTAATGGGTGTCGTCGGGGCTGATCCTGCGTTCTTCCATGGTGGAGGGGTGGATGATGTGGATTCCATAGCGGCCACCTTGCCGGCTGCAGTAGGTGATCCAGCCGTTGGCACCCCAGTCGGGGGCGACGTTTTCGCGTCCACGGGCGGTGAGTCGGCGGCTGTTACCGGAGCGGTCCATGACGTAGATTTGGGGGGACCCCGCGCCGGCCAGGTCGGAGACGTAGGCGATTTGGGAGCCGTCGGGTGACCAGACGGGGCTGGCTTCGCCAGCGCGCTGGGTCCGGGTGAGGCGCGTGAGGTTCCCCGAGGCAAGTTCCTTGGTGTAGACTTCGGGGTTACCGTCCTTGGAGAGGATCATCAGGGCTTCCGTGCCGCGCGGGGAGATGCCGCCGGCCATGTTGATGCCGGGGTAGTTGGCGATGCAGTTGCGTGCGCCGGACCGCAAGTCCACGAGATAGATGTCCGGGAAGCCGCGGCGGAAGGAGGTGTAGGCGATATGGGTTCCGGAGGGGGCCCAGTAGGGGCAGAGGCTGATGGATTTATCGGAGGTGATCTGGCGCAGGTTGCCGCCGTCGAAATCGCACAGATAGACTTCCTTGTTGCCGGTGCGATTGCCGATCATGATGATGCGGCCTGAGCAGATGCCCTTGAACCCTTTGATGGCCATGATGATGTCATCGGCGACCTTGTGAGCCATGTGGCGTGCGTTGGCGGTTGTTTCGGTATAGCTCTTGTTCAGGACGACTTCGGATTTCAGGAGGTTGGCGACCTGACATTGGGCTGAGAGGGCGCTGCCCTTGTCGGAGCAGGAGCCCGTGATGCTGTAGGTGGCGGGGCGGGACAGGGTGAACCAACCGGAGCGGCGGAGGTCGGAGTCGAGGGTCTGGCGGAAGATGGTTCCAGCGGCGCCGGAGGCGGTAAAGCCGGAAAGATCGAGACTGATTTTGGTGCCGCCGGATTTTGAGACCAGGACTTCCTGGGCGGAGAGGCTCAGGGGAATGATGGAGCAAAGGAGCAGGGAGAGAGAGAGGAGGGTCATAGGATTGGTGCATCGTTGGGTTGTCATTCTGTGAATTCCTTTCCGGTAAAATGGATGGGGGTCATGAGGTTTGCATTGTGCGAATCAATCGCCGCCTGTCAACTCAAACACAACGGTGATGCGGCGGTGGGAGATGAAGTAGTCGGCGGGGACCCCGGTGACGCGGCGTACGGATTTGGCGGCCCGCATAACGGATTCGTCCATGGTGGCGTTGCCCGAAGGGGAAGCGAGGCGACTGCCGGAAATTGAGCCGTCAGGACTGAAGGTGAATTCCACGCGGGTGACCAGCCCGGCGATGCCAAGCGAGGTTGGCTGATCCCAGGCGCGGTACATGGTCTGCTTAATGACATCGAGGTACACGGCTTCCTGCGTCATGGCTTTTCCATCGCCAAAGCGGGTCTCTGAGTTCAGCAGGCGCCGCAGGTCGGCATCCGACATGGTGGATTTGCCGATTTTGGCTCCGCGATCCAGCAGGCGTTGGATTTCTGCGGCGGTGAGTTTGGATTTACGGTTCATCGGGGTGTTGTTGCGTTTGACCAGTTTTTTGCTGGGTTCGATTTTTTTAGGGTCAACCTTTTTAGGCTCCACCTTTTTGGGTTCGACTTTCTTCGGCTCGATTTTCTTGGGTTCGGGGATGTCGTCCTTGTCGGGCGGGGGTTCAGGGGGCTTGATGTCATCCTTGGGTGGAGCGGGTTGATCCGCTCCACCATCGTCGGGTGGGGGTTCCACGAATAATTCCATGGGCATGGTGATGGGGGAAGTGTCTTCGCAGCCCCTGAACATGGCGACGGCGAGGATGGAGCCGATCAAGAGGCCGTGGATGATGGTGGTCAGCAGCATTTCGCTGCTGAATCCTGGTCGGCGGGTACTCATCGTTTCCGATTCTCTGGCTGAGTGACGAGGGCCATGCGGGCCAGTTTGGCTTCGTGAAGGACCTGAAGGACTTTGACGAGGTTGCCGTAGGGGATGGTTTCGTCGGCGCGGACGAGGATGACGGTATTGGGGGCGGTGCGGCCGAGGGTTTTCATTTCGGACGAGAATTTATCAAAGGAGCAGGCGAGATCGTCGAGGTAGATGGTGCCCTTGGCGTCGAGGGAGACGGTGTGTCTGTCCTTGGTGGGCAGGTCGGTGGCTTTCTTGCCGCGCGGGAGATTGACGGGGATACCGGATTGAACGAGAGGGAAGGTGATGACGAAGGTGATCAGCAGGAGAAAGGTGAGATCAATCAACGGGGTCAGGTTGATTTCGCCGATTGGTTGTTGAAGTCTTGCGGTTGCTCTGCGTGCCACGGGGAGACTCCTGTTATTGGGGGCGGGCGATGAAGGCCCGCTCGATATCGTTGGTAAATTCCTCGGCGAAGTTATCCATGGTGAGGCAGATGCGTTTCATCTGGTTGGTGAGGAGGTTGTAGCCAATGAGGGAAGGCAGGGCGACGAGCAGGCCGACGACGGTGGTCAGGAGGGCGCCGGAGATACCGGGGGCGACTTCCGAGAGGGTGACGGTACCGCTGGCGGCCATGGCTTTGAAGGCATCCATAACGCCCCAGACGGTTCCGAGCAGGCCCAGGAAGGGGGCGGCGGTGACGGCGGTGGCGAGCAGGCCCATGTCCTCCTCGAGAATGGCGCCGAGATCCATGGCGGTGCGTTCGGCCAGTTTGCGGGCGGTGTTGATTTCGAAGGGAGTGAGTTTCATGTTATTGGCGGTGGCGGTGGCGGTGGCGAGGAGGTCGCTGGATTGGGCGCGGGAACTGACGTCGGTCATGACGGCTTCGCAGGACTGGACGTAGATGGCGGCGAGGGGCCCCTCGTACTTGCGGCCCTGGAGGTAGAGGGAGAAGGGGTGGTTTTCGCGGCGGTAGGCGGCGAGAAATCGGCGTGCGTTCTGGCGGGCTTTGCCGAACTCGCGGGTTTTGGCCACCATGATCGACCAGGCGAAGATGGAGCCGCCGATCAGAAGGAGGACGACGGCTTTTCCGAACCAGTCGGATGTGGTAAAGGCATAAATAATAGTGGAGGCGAAATTGGCCTGAATCAAACCTGGAATGAGTAACATGGGAATCTCCTCAACGACTTGCATCACTTGAGGTGGAAGATTAACGTAAGAACGGGCAGGCGGTCAAAAGGAATACGGGGGGACGTGGGGGAATGGTTAATGGGTGATGGTTGATGGGGAGGGGCGGGAGGGCAAGTATGAAGGATGAATTATGA
>CAZSSA010000057.1:0-15517 GCA_964609375.1 uncultured Verrucomicrobiota bacterium
GGCGGGGGCTTCTGCGGCGGGGGCGGCAGCCTTATCTTTTTGCTGTCGAACCGGGCGGCGATGCAACCCGCTTGTGGAACGGGGGCGACGCGTGCCCGATTTGGCGTTGTTGCCACCCGCCGCGGCGTTTGCCTGTGCGGACGCTTCGCGCTTGCGGTTTTCCTCAACGGCGATCTTGGAATATTCCGTGACGCCCTTTTGGATGGCCTGAGCCAAGGCGCCGGCGATCAACTTGATGCCACGGATGGCGTCATCGTTGCCGGGAATGGGGTAATCGATCAGATCGGGATCGCAATTGGTATCCACGATGGCGATGACCGGGATGTGGAGGCGGTTGGCTTCCTGTACGGCAATGGCCTCGCGGTTGACGTCAACGATGAACAAGGCGCCGGGCGTCTCGGTCATGTTGGCGATGCCGGCGAGGTTTTTGCGCAGCTTGTCGAGTTCATGCCGCAGAACGGAGACTTCCTTTTTCGGCATTTTGTCGAACTCGCCGCTCGACTCCATTTTCTCCAACTCCTTAAGGTATTTGATGCGCTTACGGATGGTTTGGCTGTTGGTGAGGGTGCCGCCGAGCCAGCGGGTGTTGATGAACGGCTGACCGCAGGCGGTGGCGATGTCCTTGGTGACCTGCTGGGCCTGCTTCTTGGTGCCTACGAAGAGAATCGGCTTGCCGCGCGCGGATGTTTCCAGGGCGAACAGCTTGGCTTTCTCCAGTTGTTCCAGGCTCTTGGCCAGGTCGATGATGTGAATCCCGTTGCGCTTGTCGAAGACAAACGGCTTCATCTTGGGATTCCAACGCTTGGTCTGATGACCGAAATGAAGACCCGCATCCAGCAGGTCCTGTACAGAAACGTCCGACGGTATTGGGGCAGTATCCACTTAACTTTCCTCCTGTTATTCGTCCCGCCAGGCGGGACAATCCGCTTTGGTCCAGCCGGAGGCCGGCTGGACACTCGCTTCTATCCGGCACTTGCCGGATTTCATAAAGGGGGCGGATGATAGGCTGATCATAGGGGATTGGCAAGAGGTTTTTTGGTTGTTTTTTGGTTGTGTCAACGCATCGTGGCGAGTGGAAAGGATCATGGTTGACAGGAGGGGAACGCGGCTGGTATTGCGTGCAGACAGGATAAGGAGGCAAACGATGCTCAAATGGCAGATCATGGTGGACAATGAGGATCGGCGTTTCTCCGGTGCGCGCGAGGATCGCACGGTGGATGTGCCGCGGGAGATTCAAGTCGCCGATGGGAGGTTCCATCTGGATTGGTCGCGATGGGAGGATGGCAAAGCGCTCGGGATGCACTGCTTGACCATCGACACCGGAGCGATCAAGACCGTGATCTTGCCAGCCAGAGGGATGGGGATATGGAAGTGTTGGGCGGGTGGTGCGGAATTCGGTTGGAATAGTCCTGTCCGGGGGCCGGTTCATCCGAGCTTGGTGCCCGTGGGAGATCCGTCGGGGCTTGGATGGCTGGAAGGATTCGACGAGTTGCTTGTCCGCTGCGGCCTGTTAAGCAATGGGGCGCCGGATATCGATGCATCGGGCAAAGTGGCCTATCCCCTCCATGGCCGGATTGCGAATTTGCCGGCCCACCGAATTCAAATCGAAATCCAACCCGACGAGGGGGTGCTCGATGTCGTCGGGACTGTGACCGAATCCCGCTTCTTGATGTACTCGCTGGAATTGGAGTCCCGCCTTCGATTCCGCGCCGGATCGAGTTTGATCGAGATCCATGATACGGTGACGAATGGGCGATCCACGCTTGGATCGATGCAACTGCTATACCATATCAATCTTGGGCAACCGGTTTTGCAGTCGGGCGCAAAACTGTATGCCCCGCTGCATCGCGTAGCGCCTCGTGACGAACGGGCGGCATCGGGAGTCGATCGGTGGTCCGTGTGCGAGGGACCTGCGAGTGGCTATGCCGAGCAGGTCTACTATGCGGAGCCGCTTGGCGGTTCAGGGCACTGGACCGAAGCGATGTTGAGCAATCGGGACGAAACGCTGGGCTATTCAGTCCACTTCGATTATTCGACGCTGCCCGTGGTCAATTTCTGGAAGAACACGGCAGGTGTAGAAGATGGGTATGTGTTTGGCATTGAACCGGCGACTGGTTTTCCGAACGCACGTACCTTTGAGGAAAACCATGGGAGGGTGGTGCAACTTCAAGGGGGCCAATCTCGCACGTTCAAGCTCAAGCTGGAGCCTCACTTATCGAGCGCTTCGGTCGCGATGGCGCGAAAGCGGATTGAATCGCTTCAAAGCAAGCCTTGCCGTCTGGAAGCCCGGCCGGTCCCAGGATGGTCACCGGCGGCATGACCCATGACGATGGGTCGGTCCGTGTGTGCGACGCGCGGACGGCTTGAGGCCTAGATTACGGTTCGGGAGGTGGCGCCACCCCGTCGCGCCGCGGCCTGTTTCCGCTGGGCCATGGCCTTGTCGGCGGCCCCGGCGTTGCGGCGGGCGGCTTCGGCATTCTGCTGCATCTCAGCCACCGTCTTGGTCTTGAGGCGGGCCGCCCCTTCCGTGCTGTGGACCCCCAGTTTTTCCTCGGCGGCAAACCGGGCCCTGGCGGCCGGAATGGCCTTCCGGTACTGCGGGAGCCAGCGGGCCTGGGCCACCAGCATCTCATCCACCATCTGGGAAATCTCGGGTGGGTTGCAGACGGCCGAGGTCAGGGGATCCATCATCACCGCCTGCTTCAGCAGTGTCACATCCCCGTGCACCGCCGCTTCCACCGCCAAGCGCTGCACGCTGATGGAGGCATTGCAGATGGCCGCGCACCCGAGCGGCAGATCGCCAACCCTGGGGACGCTGATCCCGTTGCCGTCAACATAGGCCGGCACCTCCACAATCGCGTCATCCGGCAGATTGGTGATGCATCCCTTGTTGACAAGGTTAAAGTGGCCGCGATAGACACGCCCCGTCTTGAGCGACTCAATGATGTAACTGCAATGCTCTTGCCCCCGGGTCTCGCGGGAAAACACCTCGGGCTTGCCCTTGAGCCAGTTGGGGAAATCGGTCTCAAACCAGTTCCGCCCCTCGGTGCAGACGCGCAGGTACCCGCCTGTCTCGCCATTGATCCAGCTGTCCATGCTGATCCACTTGCCCAGCTCCGCCGGACGTTTCCGGTACCAGGCCAGGTATTCCGAGACATGGCCGTTCGATTCGGTGGTGTAGTAGCCGAAGCGCTTGAGGATGTCTATGCGGACCTTCTCCGACTGGCTGAAGGCGGGATGCTTCTCAAATCCTTCCAGCAGCCGTCCGGTCCAATCCTGCCCCTGGTAACGCACCTGGGTATACCAGGTCTGGTGGTTGATGCCGGCACAGATGATGTCCACATCCTTCGGCGTGATATTGACATAACCCTTCTGGCCGGGCTTGCGGTCGCCGTTCACGAGCAACTTGATGACCTCGGTGATCTGCCAATGCCCTCCCTGCACGCCGTGGCAGAGTCCGAGTGTGGGCACGCCGCCATACCGGATGGCCGCCCAGGTGTTCATGGCGTTGGGATTGGCGTAATTCAGGAACAGGCACCCCGGGGCGGCCACGTCCCGGATGTCCTTGCAAAAGGCCAGGATCTGGGGGATGTTGCGCTGCCCGTACAGCACGCCGCCGGTGCACAGCGTATCGCCTACGCACTGGTCGATCCCGTATTTCAGCGGGATGTCCACGTCGAGCTTGAAGGCCTCCAGGCCGCCGATGCGGGTGGTGTTGACCACAAACTCCGCGCCTTCGAGCGCCTTGCGCCTGCTGGTCGTCGCCACGATCCGAGCCGGCAGTTTGTTTGCCTTGATGTCCCGGCGGGCAAGCTGGGTGATCATGTCCAGATTCCGGGCATTGATATCCGTGAACCTGAACTCGGCATCCTTCAGCTCCGGCACGGAAAGGGTGTCCTTCATGAGTCCCCGCGTAAACCCGATGCTGCCCGCCCCGATGATTGCAATGTTGACCGCCATAATCCTGTCCTCCTGTTAAAAAGTTCACCCGTCCCGCACTTGGGGCTTTCAATTGAAGAATTACGCCCTATCCTATACAAGGCTATGAGCAAAGGAAATCCATTCGGTTGTGAATCTGTGCTTGATAATAGAAGAATTGTGCTTTCATCCGGATTCCCCGTGGGCGAGACGGGGTTCAGCCGGATCACGAGCTATCCCAAACACCGGTGCGACATTGTCGCCGAGGGGATGACGCGGGAGCAGGGCCAGCGCCACTATGATTACGACAACCGGGATCGGCGCCACGCCTGTCTTTTCCAGTACACGTTCGCCGGGGAAGGCCGGTTCCAGTCCCGCCCCCGGGGCAAGGTGATCCGCCTCGAACCCGGGACGGGATTCCTGGTTCCGTTTCCATCCCCCACCCGGTACTGGCTTGCCCCGGACACAACCTGGGAATTCTGCTTCATCCTTATGGATGGCGATATGGCGCACGATCTGGTCAACCGGCTGATCCGCCTGCATGGCTATCTTTGGGAACTGCCCGCCACGCATCCGGCCATCGAGCTGATCAAGGGTCTTCACCGGCAGGTCGTCGCGAAAAGGATTCCCGATGAGTTTGAAATGGCCTCGCTGGCCCACCGGTTCCTGATGGAACTCTTCCGCGCTCACCGGTCGCCACGGCCCCGGGTCTCGCCCGCGACCGAACGCGTCCTCAGGCTGGTGGAGCGCGAGTACCGGAACCCCGGGTTGTCCGTGGACCGGATTGCCCGGGAGGCGGGTTACTCCCGCCACCACTTCTCCCGCCTGTTCCGCCGCGAAACGGGAACGAGCCCGCATGCCCATCTCCAGCAGTTCCGCCTCCAGCGCGCCCTGGACCAGATCACCACCACCGACACCCCTATCAAGCAGATCGCCTTCGAGAGCGGCTACCGTGACTACTCGTATTTCTGCAAGGAATTCAAGCGCTGGACCCACAAGACGCCCCGATCCGCCCGCCGCCTTGGAGACCGGCTCAACCTGGGCGCCATCCATACCGGATAGGGGGCAACTTTATTTCTGGACGTTGAGTAAACGGATGGTAGGTTGTGGCCCACATGATTAGACGCCATTCCATATTCCTGGCGGGGCTTGCCGTCCTGTGCATGGCGACCCCGCTGGTGGCCCAGACCAACTATTCCCGAAAAATCAGGACACTTCCGATGATCAAGCTTGGTGCAAGCGATCCGCGAGCCAAGTCGCTCCCGCCTATGAAGCCTATGGAGAGGAAACCCCCGGCCTGGGACCCCTACCAATGGATCATTCCGGCGGATAAGGATACTGCCGAGGCCCGATCTTGGACTCTGGCCGCCGGCACCCAGATCACCGCCACCCTGGTCAGGTTCAACAAGTTCTCGGTCGTGGTGCGCCTCGAGGATGACCGGGAGGCTTTCCTGAGGAGGAGCACCCTCGGCGATGACGTCAAAAATCTGATCACCAAACTTGAAACCGAACACGAGACCGCGCGTGTCGAGGAATGGAAGAAGCGGCAGGAAGAACAAAACACCGAGTAGCCAAGGCCGCCGTTGGCTGCTTTGGCTCACGCGGGTGCACGTGTCAAACGGGAATCAGGCCGTGACAGAGGGGAGGGGCAGCCATTTCAGGACCTGTTGGATCTCGCGATCCCAGCAGGACCACTCATGGGAACCGGGGCCCTCGTGGTATTGATAATCAAATCCCAGCGGCGTGATGTGATCACGGAAATCGATATTTCCCTTATAGAGGAAATCTTCCGTGCCGCACCATTGGAAAAGTTTCGGGAGGGGGTGTTTACCGGTGCTGGTTTTTGCAGCCAAAAAGAAGAGGTCATTATCCGAGCCGGCGATGGTGCCGGATGTCCCCAATAGGCGAACGAGTTCATCGTTGCCCTGTACCGCCTGTTCGTTGGCTCGATTCGCGAGATCGAGGCAGCCCGACAGACTGGCGGCGGCGCTGAACTTGTCGGGCCGGCGGAGGGCGAGTTTGAAGGCCCCATAGCCGCCCATGGACAGGCCGGCGGCAAAGCGATCTTCGCGACGTGGCGAGATGGGGAAAAACTGCTCGGCAATCGAAGGCAGTTCATCGCTGATGAATGTCCAGTAATTTCCCCTCGTGGGACTATCTGAATACCAACTGCGGTGGACTTCCGGCATGACAATAATCAGTCCGTAGGCCGCCGCATACCGTTCGATGCTGGTGCGTCGGCACCAGATGGAATGGTCGTCAGACAGACCGTGGAGGAGGTAGAGGGCGGGGTATCGACTCTTCCTGTCAGGGGCGGCAATGCCGATCTGTCGCGCACTGGCAGGTTGAGGGAGGATCACATTCATGGCCATGGAGAGGCCGAGTGTTTCAGAGAAGAATTGACAATGTGCGAGTGCCATGGTGGAGATTCCCCTGTGTGGTTATTTGTCGCGGTTGCTGACGTGCGCTGAGCTGAAGGTGGCCATTTCGTTGACCATCTTGATGGAGGCGGCAATGAGGCTCATGGCCAGTGCGGCGCCCGTGCCTTCTCCGAGGCGGAGATCAAGGTTGAGGATCGGGCGGATGGCAAGGCGTTCCATGATGGCACGATGGCCGCGTTCCTGGGAGAGATGGCTGAAGAAGAGATAGGGTGTGACCTCAGGATGGAGCCTTATGGCGGCCAAGGCGGCGGCGCTGGAGATAAAGCCATCCACGACCACGGGGATACGGTGCGCGGCGCCGCCGAGGATGAGGCCTGCCATGCCGGCGATTTCGAAGCCGCCAAGGCGGGCGAGGGTCTCGAGAGGGGTGCCGGGATCGGGCGGGTTGACGGCGAGGGCTTTGGCGATAACGGCCTGCTTGTGGAGGATCCCCGTTTCGTCGAGGCCAGTGCCGCGGCCGGTGATTTCTGCCGGGTCCATTCCGAGGTAGGCGGCGAAGAGGGCGGTGGCCGGGGTCGTGTTGGCGATACCCATTTCGCCGGTGCCCAGCAGGGTGACGCCATCGGCGGCGGCATCGGCGGCGAGGGCGATTCCGCTTTCCAGCGCTTGAGTGACCTCAGGGATTGTCATGGCGGGGCCTTTGGTAATGTTGGCGGTGCCCCGTTTGACCTTGCGATGGATGAGTCCGGGAGCGGCGCCGAAATCGGCGTCTACGCCCATATCCACCACGCGCAGTTCAGCGCCGACATGGCGGGTGAAGACGTTAATGGCAGCGCCGCCACCAAGCATGTTGAGGACCATCTGCGGAGTGACAGCCTTTGGGAAGGCGGAAACGCCTTCATCGGCAACGCCATGATCGCCTGCGAAACAATAGATACGCATCTTGCCGAGGGAGGGGGTGATGGAATGGGTGGCGAGGCAGTATTGCATGGCCATGTCCTCGAGACGTCCGAGGCTGCCCTGCGGTTTGGTTAAATCATCAAGGTGGGCTTGAATGGAGGGGGTCAACTGACGGTTAACATGGGCGATGGACTTAAGTGTTTTTTGTAACAGGTTCATGGTATTCATCCTTTGTATCACTGAGATTCGGTTGACCCATCTTGAGCCAACCAGAATCCTTTACCATCGGATCCCTGTAACCGTTTCGCGGTGTTCAGCAGGTCTTCTGGCTCTCGGATCGTCACCGGCTTCACATGCCTTCCCGTGTCGATCGGCGAAGAGCCGTCGGCACAGTGGCGAGCTTGCGCCCTATGAATCCAGTTCCCCGATTACAGCGGCGGGACCGCCGCGGAATTACACCGCGTTCCGGGATGCTGAAACACCACCTCAATACAAGCGCGGAGGGTAAGCGCAGGAGGGGCCGGAGTCAATATTACAATTCTCCGAAGATGCACCGAAGATGCACCGAAGATGGGCGCAGAAGATATAACCTCTGGACAAACACGGTGGGGGAACGTAAATTCAGGGTCGTTTCCCGTTTGCGGCAGAATATATTCAACAGCAGGGAGGGAGTAATGAGAAAACAGGTTATGATCGAATGCTTGTCTGTGGTGATGTTTCTGGCGACCGTTGCGGCGCGGGCGGCCGGTTTGCCCGGTGACGCAGAAGCGGCGACGCACGGCGATGAGGCGGCCAGCGTTCAACTCGTCAAGGAGACGGAACTCAACACTCCGGACGTTGTCTTCCGGCAATACAATCTCGCCGTCCTCTCGCATTATTCCTACCTGATAGGCAGCGGAGGGGAAGCGATGATCGTGGACCCGGCGCGGGACATTAGCCGCTACCTGAAGGACGCCCAGGAGCTTGGCCTCAAGATCACCAAGGTATACTTGACGCATTCGCATGCTGACTTCGTTGCCGGCCATATGGAATTGGCCAAGGCGGCGGGGGCCGAGATCCTCATCAATGAGGACACCCAGGCCGGCTATCCGCACAAAGCGCTGAAAGAGAATGATGAAGTCCGTGTGGGGAAGGTGCGGGGTGTCGTCATCAAGACTCCGGGCCACACGCCGGACGGTACCTGCATGCAGGTGTATACGCCGGCCTCGTCGCAAAAGCCGGCGATCCTCCTTACCGGCGATACGCTTTTCATCGGCAGTGTCGGCCGGCCTGACCTTATGGGGGAGGGAATGAGCGCTGCTGCCCTGGCCGAGATGGGGTATCGCACGTGGCAGAACAAGCTGTCCAAACTGGCCGATGACGTCCGCATCTTCCCCGCCCATGGCGCGGGGTCGCTCTGTGGCGCCCATCTCAGCGACAAGCCGGTGTCGACCATTGGCGAGCAGCGCCGGGAGAACGTGTATCTGCAACACAAGGATCTGACATCCTATGTAATGGCTGTCATTGATGGCCTGCCGGACGCACCCCAGTATTTCAAACACAATGCCAGGATGAACCACGATGGCCCCCCGCTGGTGAATTGGGACAACGATACGCCCCGGCCGCTGTCTCCCGCTGAGGTCGCCGCCATGGTGCAGAAAGGCGCATGGCTTGTGGACGTTCGTGATGCGAAGCCCTTTGCCGCCGCCCACCCGAAAGGGGCGATCAATATCGGCATCCGTGGGCGCTTCGAAACATGGACCGGCATCATGATCCCCTGGGGAGAGAAATTCATCCTTGTCGGTTCCGACGCCGAGGTCAATGAGGCGGGCTTCCGCCTTAAACGGATTGGTTACGATGCGCCGGCGGGCTCGCTGCAGGGCGGCATAGAAGCCTGGAAACAGGCAAACCTGCCGGTGGGATCGCTGACGCTGGTTCAGCCGCGGGAGCTCCATCAACAGATGCAGGCGGGCAAGGCGCCGGTGGTCGTGGATGTCCGCCTCCCGACGGAATGGATGGCACTCCGGATCGGCAGTGTGCTCAACATCCCCGTCAACAAGCTCTTTACCGATGCCGGGCGGCTTTCCTCCGGCATGCCGGTGCTGACCGTCTGTAACTCGGCGTACCGGTCGAGCATGGGAGGGTCCGTCCTGCTCAAGATGGGCTTCAAGGATGTTCGCAATATGGAAGGCGGCAGTGAGGCGTGGATCGCGGCGAGCTTGCCGACCCTGAGCGCCGCCGGTGGTGGACATGGCGCGGCCGCCGTGCCTGCGCGGGTCGTCAAGCTGCCCGATCGCATTGCCGCCGCGGAACTCAAGCGTATGCTCATGGATCTGCCCGGCACCTTTGAAATCGTGGACGTGCGCCCTCCGGCGCCGTATGCCGACTTCAACCTGCCCGGCTCGATGAACGCGGACATTGCCGACGTGATCGCCAACCCCGCCTATGTCAATGGGTCGGTCCCTCTTGTGATCGTGGACCGCGATGGTTCGTTGGCCATGGCGGTGGGTGGCATCCTTTCGCAGAAGACGACACGCGTGATCAAGGTGCTCTTTGGCGGTCTGGAAGCGTACTGGAACGAGTCCGGGACCGTAACCGCGCCGGCCGCAACGGCGCCGGCCGCGGCTCCCTCCCTCAAGCCGGTTATGCCTGCGCCGGTTCCCGCGGCACGGCCGTCCACGCCTGAACCGCCCAAGAAGAAAAGTGCGGGGTGCTGAACCATGAGCAATAACACGACCATTCCCTCTGGCGGGCCCAAACCCTATGCCAACCCCTATCTGGCGGGGGTGCTGCTCGGGCTCGTACTCCTGGCATCGTTTGTGACCCTGGGCGCCGGCCTGGGCGCGTCGGGCGGCATTGCACGCATCGGCGCTTCCGTATCGATGTGCTTATCGGTGCCGCATACGCTGGGGAGCGAATACTTCGGGAAGTGGGGCGCCAGGCCGCTGAACTACTACCTGGTCTTCATGTTCGCGGGCACGTTCGTCGGGGCGCTTTTCTCGGCGCTTTTGGCGAATCGCGTACGGCTCCAGGTGGAGCGCGGGGCGGCATCGCCCGTCCGGCGGCGCCTTGGATACGCCCTGTTGGGGGGGCTGATTGCCGGGTTCGCCAGCCGCCTGGCCCAGGGCTGCACCTCCGGCCAGGCATTGAGCGGCGGCGCGCTGCTGCTGACCGGTAGCATGGTTTTCATGCTCTGTCTTTTCGCCAGCGGCTACGCCACCGCCTGGTTTGTCAGGAGGCAATGGAATGACTAATACCCTCTACAGTCTCGATACGCTTGGGACCCCCGCGGCCTTCTTCACGGCCCTGCTGATCGGAGTGGGTTTCGGTTTTGCGCTCGAACGGGCGGGCTTCAGCAGTTCGCGCCGTCTGGCCGGGGTCTTTTACTTTACCGACATGGCCGTCGTGAAGGTGATGTTCACGGCGCTACTCACGGCCACACTGGGCCTGTCCTACCTGATTGCCGCCGGCTGGATGCGCCTGGACCAGATATTTCTCATGCCGACGATATACGGCGCTCAGATAGTGGGAGGCCTTCTGTTCGGCGCGGGGTTCGCCATGGGCGGTTGGTGCCCCGGCACGGCAGCCGCCGGCATGGCCGCAGGCCGGATCGACGCGCTGGTGTTCCTTCTCGGAACGGTTGGCGGCAGTATCCTGTTCAACGAACTCTATCCCCTGATCGGCGGGCTCTATACCGCCGGAGACCGGGGCGTGCAGATGTTGTATGAAACGGTGGGCATGTCGCGGAACGCGTTTGTATTGGCGTTCACGCTTATTGCCGTGGCTGCCTTCTGGCTGGCCGAATGGGCCGAGAAAGCGCGCACAGGCCGCTCCGCGTACCTTGGATCTCCCTTCCTGAAAGCCTTCAGCGTTGCCCTTGTGGTTGTCGCGGCCGGTCTGTTTGTGCTGGCGCCGATCACAACGGGGGCTTCCGTGCCACGGGCGGGCTCCGGCAGCGCGACGGCAACGGACGAGGACACCCTCCTGGCAACCATCGAGGAAGCGCACGACCACATTGAACCCGAGGAACTGGCTGATCGCCTGATGGCCGGAGAAGCGGGGATTGTGGTCGTGGATGTGCGGACGGCGGCCGAGTTTAACACTTTTCGTATCCGCGGCGCCATCCATGTGCCGCTGGCCCAATTGGCGGGGACTCTTCAGCCCCACAGGAACAAGGGGTTGATCGTGCTGTACTCAAACGGCATGACGCATCCGGCCCAGGCCCGCGACTCGCTTCAGCGCCGGGGGTTCAACAACGTGTACCTCCTGACGGATGGCTTGCAGGGATTCCGGGAGCGTTGCCTCAAGCCGGTGTCGCTACGGACCGAGCCGCTGACTCCTTCGGCGGCGGCCCGGATCAATGCCTGGCGCGCCTTTTTTGACACGCCCGCCGCCGCTGTGACGGCCGTTGCCTCGAAGCCTGCAGCGCCGCCGGTGGCCAGGCCCCGTGTCGTCGAGACCGACTGGCTGGCCGCGCAACTCGGAGTGCCCGGCCTCAAGATCATCGATTTGCGCCCCCAGCCGGAATACAACACCGCCCACATTCCGGGGTCCCTCAGCCTGAACGTGGAGAGTCTCCGCGGCAACGTTGGAGGGATTCCGTCCATGCTCTTGCCTGCGCCCATGCTGGCGGCCCAGTTTTCACTCCTGGGGCTGAATGCATTGGACACCGTTGTGCTTGTGCCCGGCGACAAGTTCCACGATGCGACGCTGTCCGGACTGGCGTTCGAGCGGGTGGGGCATATGAACTACGCCGTTCTGAATGGCGGATATGCGAAGTGGGCTCAGGAAGGCCGGCCGGCAGACGCCGCCTTGCCCGCCGTGACGGCGTCACGATATCCGGCACCACAGGATGCCGATCGCTTCACCGTGGACTTTAAAACCGTGGCCGACACGCTCGGTAAACCTGATACCGTGATCATTGATGTGAGGCCAGCCGATTTCTACACGGGCAAGAAGTCCGACGAAGCCCGCGCAGGCCATCTCCCTGGCGCGATGAACCGCCCTTATACCGAGGATGTTGTTACACACTCCAACAAGGTTGTTGCCTTCAAGTCAATCGACACGCTGGCTGCTGCGTACGGCCGGATGATTCCATCGAAGAACACCGAAGTCATCGTACAATGCCGTACCGGGCATCAAGCCAGTCAGACGTTTTTCGTTCTGAAGCACCTTCTGGGGTATCCCAATGTGCGCTGGTACGATGCTGGTTGGACGGAATGGGCCGCGCGGACCGAACTCCCCATCGAGGTCAAGTGAGGGGCACATCGTAATATGATGTTAAAATGAATTGGTTCGTGTGGCGAAGCCACGAGTGGCCCACACTTAATTAACAGGAGCAATGACGATGAAGAGCATCGAAGAGCTTGATCCAAACATGCGGAACCAGTCAACCCTGTCTGCCGATGGTGCGCTCACCTGGCGCTCCCACACCAATCCGGCCTTCAGCGTTTTTGGACTACACTGGCACCAGGCGGACGGCAAACAGCTGCGACGCCTGCCCGAGCGCGCCCGCCGCCAGGTGCGCGAGGAGGTCTGGAGGCTGGCCCAGCACCCTTCGGGCGCGCGCCTGCGCTTCAAGACCGACTCGGCCGAGCTGCGCCTGCGCCTCACACAGCCCTTCTGCGAAATGACCAACATGTGCCCCATCGGCCACAGTGGCATCGACTTGTATGTTGGAGAGCCGGGGCAGAGGGTCTACTGGGCTTCCGTCCGCCCCGATCTGAGCGCGCAGCGCGCGGAGAAGCCCTACGAGGCGCTGTTATTCGAGAAAGCCGGGAAAACACTGCGCGACATCACGCTTTACCTGCCGCCCTACAATTCACTGACGGAGCTGGAGATCGGCCTGGAGTCCTGCGCGGTGCTGGAGCCGCCCACGCCCTACGCGCGAGCAAAGCCCCTGGTTTTCTACGGCACCTCCATCACGCAGAGTGGCTGTGCTTCCCGCCCGGGCAACGGCTACGTCCCGCTCCTGGGCGAGCGGCTGAAATCGGACGTGGTTAATCTCGGCTTCTCAGGGAACGGGATGGGCGAACCTGAAATAGCCCGGCTGGTCGCGGAGATTGACGCCGCGGTGTTCGTGTTGGACTACGAGGCCAACGCCGGGCTGGAGCGCATGCAGGAGAACCTGCTGCCCTTCGCCCGGATTCTCCGGAAGCAGCACCCGCTCACGCCCCTGCTGATCCTCTCCAAGCCCTTCTTCAGCAAAATCCACTTCATGCCGGAAGGCCACAAGGGGGCCAGGGCTTCGCGCGCCTTCTTTTCGAGTGTCGTCGAGACGCTCAACCGCGAATACCCCGGGCCCAGCCGCTTTGTGGACGGGTGGAGCCTGATCGGGCCGGAGACGCCTTGCGCGTATGTCGACGGCGTCCATCCCAACGACTATGGTTTTGCGAAGATGGCCGAAGGCCTGGAGCCGGTGCTGCGGGAATTGTTGAAGTAGGGGCGACTTGAACATATAAAGACAACATTCATCAACGGCGGAGCAGTTGAACTGATCCATATGGATGAAATCCACTTCCACCCCGTCCTTGGCTCGAAAGTGCAGTTGCCCCTTTCCGAAACCATCCGGAAACTCCAATTGACAGATCCCGCGCCTGTCCCTATTTTATTTCTCTAACAATCAGATTTTAGTGGAGTGGACTTTATGGCAACAGCCGATGAACAGATTGCGGATCAACTGCGCGAGAAGATCGTCAAGGGGCGGTGGAAGCCCGGATCGCGGTTTCCCGCCCGAGTCGCTTTGATCAAGGAGTTGGGGACGTGTTTGGCCACGCTGCAAAAGGCCATGGACCAACTGGCGGACGAGGGCTTCATTGAAGTGGGGCCGCGGAAGAAGGGCACGCGGGTGGCATCGCATCCGCCTCATCTGACGCAATACCGGCTGGTCTTCCCCCACGGGCCGGGCGACTTTGGCCAATTCTGGCACGCCTTGGAAGCCGCCGCCCGACAGCGGTCCACGGAGAAGCAGGAATTCCTGTGCTTCTATGGCCTCACCGGGCACCGGGACATCGCGGAATACCGGGAGATCGTACGGGAGGTGGAAACCCGGCGCGTGGCCGGCCTGATTTTCGCCTCCAGCGCCGATGAGTTCCGGGGTACCCCGCTGCTGGATAAAACCGGCCTGCCGCGGGTCGCCATTGCCGCCAAGGGGTACTTGCCGGGAATTCCAAAGGTGGAAATCGATCTCCAGAGTTTTATGCAACAAGCCGTCGACACCCTGGTGGCCCGGGGGCGCACGCGCATCGCCCTGCTGTCCGCGAGTGTCGCCGGGGGCATGGGCGATCTCTTCCATCAAGCCCTGGCGAAGCGCGGGCTGAAGTCCCGCCCTGCCTGGGAGCAGTTCGCCAGCCAGCGGAACCCCTTGGCGGCCCGGCATGTCATGGAACTGCTGATGCAATCCGGCCAGCCAGAGCGTCCCAACGGGCTCATTGTGAGCGACGACAACATCCTGACGTCCGCGGGCGAAGGGCTGGTTGCGGCCGGCGTGCGGGTGCCGGCCCGCGGTGAGCCCGGTCGACCCGATGATTTGCACGTTATGGCTCTCACCAACTTCCCCCTCCTGGTGCCGTCGGTGATTCCCGTGACGCGCATCGGCTTCGACATCCCCGCGATGCTCGACCTACTGGTGCAGCGCCTGGAGCAGGTGCGCCATGGCGAAAAGCCCCCGGAAGTGACCTGTATGCCCGCTGTAATGGAATCCCACTGATCGCGCGAAGACCACCACGCCATACCGCCCCGCCATTGCGTTTCTGTGGCTGCAGGATCCGTTGCCGGTTTCCGCGGGCGTTACCGCTCGGGTTGCCTCGCGCCATGCGCGAATCCTTTTCAGGTAACCGTTTTTCCGTTGACAAGCCTGGCGGGATGATGCAATCTGTTTGGTAAAGAATACAAGAAGAAGCGCGCAATGACCAACCGATGTTGTGAACATGTCTGAGGCCGCCAAGCAGCTCGGCGCCGGCTTCAAGCTGGCAGTCGGCACGGAATACGGAAGGCACTATGCAAATGACGAAGATGTTTGAGACAACCCTGGTTCTCGGTGTGGCTCTGGTGTCCTTGGCTGCGCGGGCCGCCGAGGGCCCGCAATACCCTGCGCTGGCGAAGGTCACCCAGGCGATGAAGGCAGGCGAGCGGATGAAGATCGCGTATTTCGGCGGCTCGATCACGTGGGGCGCGACCGCCAGCGATCCGCTCAAGACCTCCTGGCGCGCCCTGGTGACCTCGGCCCTGGAGGCCAAGTTCCCCGGCGCGCACATCCAGGCGATCGACGCCGCCATCGGGGGCCAGCCGTCGAAGCTGGGCGTGTTCCGGATGGATCGCGACGTGCTGCCGTACAAGCC
>CAZSSA010000058.1:0-15515 GCA_964609375.1 uncultured Verrucomicrobiota bacterium
AGGGATTGTGGAAGAGCGGGAATAGTGGTTATGCGTGTTTTGATTGTACTTATTATTGCGGCGGCGGTTGTGGTTGGGGTGTGGATGCTTCGGGGGCCCGGTGGTTGTGACAACACAAGGATGTCGCCTGCCCCTCTATTGCCTGAACCTAAAGTATCGGCGTTTCGCCAGGTGGTCTTCCCTACGGATCAGCAAGGGATATTGGAGGAGCCGCGAGTGGGGGTATTTCAGCCAACGGCGTCGGGAAGTATCCAGTCGGCATTATATGGTTCGGTGCGGACTGTAAAAATGGGCAAAGGGCTGGCATCGTCATTTCATGAAGGGATTGACATAGCGCCGCTCCGGCGTGATGCGCGGGGGGTGCCGGTGGA
The DNA here is from genome assembly GCA_964609375.1 of uncultured Verrucomicrobiota bacterium. Lineage (GTDB taxonomy): Bacteria > Verrucomicrobiota > Kiritimatiellia > CAIKKV01 > CAITUY01 > CAZDUS01. Next base: position 372 of record CAZSSA010000058.1, read on the forward strand.
TCCTGTCTATGCCGTGGCGAGTGGTAGAGTTGGATATGTGAACCGGGTGGCGGGAAATTCAAACTACGGGATCTATGTGGTGCTGTTGCATGATGATCCGGTGGGCGAGGTATACACGCTATATGCACATCTGGCCTCCGTTGAACCGGCAATCCTGAGCGGCGCTACGGTCACGGCGGGCACGGTGCTGGGGCGGATGGGAAGCACTTCCACCGCTTTTATTCCTGCCTCTCGCACGCATCTTCACTTTGAGATTGGGCTATTCACCAATGCGCGGTTCGGGGAATGGTGCCGGGCGCAACGACTCAAGCCGGATCATGGCCTGTTTAACGGTTATAATATGCTGGCTCTCAACCCGATTGAGTTCTTCCTGGCGCAACGGAACGGGGGTGATTTTTCGTTTAAGACTTTTCTGCGCGAGGTTCCCGTGGCGTTTGAGTTGCTGACGCCGATGAAACATTCCTTGGATTATTTCCGGCGGTATCCTGCGCTGTGGGAAGGGAAGGAAGGAGCGACAGGGTGGGTGGTATTGTCCTGTTCGGAAAACGGGACGCCGTTACGAGGGCGTGCAGCAGAGGAGTCCGAGATCCGGCTAGCCCGCTTGAGGCAGCCTGTGGTGTTGAGCGCAAATGCGGAGGTGTTGGGGCGGAATGGTTGCCATCTTGTCCAGCGGGATGGAAGCAGGTGGAGGGTTGGGGCGAAAGGCTTGCGATGGCTGGAGATTCTGACTTACCCGTAACAGTGCTCGTCGGCGGGGAAGGTTCCTGATTCGACGTCCTTGCGGAAATCCGAAAAGGCGGTGGCTACTTGGGATCCGAGATTGGTGTAGCATTTTACAAAACGTGGGACTTTGGGGCCCGAGAGTCCCAGTAAATCATGTGACACCAGGATTTGACCATCGCAGTCCGGTCCGGCTCCGATGCCGATGGTGGGGATGCGGACGGTTTGGGTGATCAGGGCGCCGACATGGCGGGGCACGCATTCGATGACAAGGGCAAAGGCGCCTGCCTTTTCGATCGCGCGGGCGTCCTCCACGAGTTGCTCGATGGCGGCATCGGTTGTTCCCTGCACCTTGTAGCCGCCGGTTTGAAGGACGTTTTGGGGGGTGAGACCGATATGACCGAGAACAGGGATGCCATTCCGGGTGATCATGTTGATGGCATCGGCCCGGAGTTGGCCTCCTTCCAGTTTTACGCCATTGGCGCCGGCTTCCTTGATAAAGCGGGAGGCATTGATGAGGGCGCGTTCGGGTGAGACCTGGTAGGACATGAATGGCATATCGGCGATGACCATGGCCGAGGAGACGCCGCGGGTGACGGCGGCAGTGTGGTGCAGCATTTGGCGGACGGTGACAGGGATGGTGCTGGAATAGCCGAGGACGGTTGTGGCCAGCGAATCGCCCACAAGAATAAGGGTGATGCCTGCCGCGTCCGCGTAGCGGGCGGTTGTGCAGTCGTAAGCGGTGAGGCAGACGACTTTTCCGTTGTCTTTCAGGGCACGAATTTTATCAGCGGTCCATTTCGTAGGCTTCATGGGTGTCAAGGTAGCGGGAATGGAAGCGTTGGACAAGTGCTTTGAAGGGGATTGAGATGAGTGAAGCGTGCAGCGCGAAAAATGCGACAATGAATTCCGGATTTTGGGGAACAGGGATTTATAATGCGGGACACCTTGGCGACATCGCGGGAGAGGGGAAATATCTGGAAATGATGAAGGGGTGGGGTTAGAGTGTGCCTGCAAGCTGTACGGGGGGGGTTGGTGTTGTGTTGATAAAAAAGTAGCGGAGGAATAGCTGTGACTCCTAGGTCCAGATACTGGTCGCGTCATATGCGGCCGAAATTGGTGGGTGGCACTTTAATCTTTATGGGGCTTCTGGTGCTATTAGTAACCCAATTGATTCTGCCGGGATTCTCCAGGATCGGGTGGGGGGTAGGGATAGGGTTGGTGGTATTGGGTGGGCTAATGCTTTTGGAGGGGTAGGGCGTGGGGGCCGTATCGAGTCGTCAGAATCCAGAAGGAGTGCAGGGACGCATGGTGAGTGACGAGTTAAGCGTGATGCGTGATCGCGGGCGGATGATTTTCTTTGAGACATTACCATCCACCAATACATGGGCGTTGGAGCATCTTGATGAATTAAACCATGGGGATGTGGTTTGGACGCGGCGGCAAACAGGGGGACGGGGGCGATTGGGGCGGATGTGGAGTGCCGTGGAGAGTGGAAGTTTGACCTGCTCATTTATTCTTCGTGATCACAGCATCGTGCCGTTGGCGGCGAATCTTGGACAGCTGGCGGCATGTGCGGTTCTTGATTGTCTTTGGGAATATGGGATCCCCCATGGGATGGTGAAATGGCCGAATGACGTCATGGTTGATGATGGCAAGATGTCGGGTGTCTTGGTTGAGCAGGGGTGCGGGGTAGGGGATTATGTTGTTGGCGTGGGCTTGAACGTCAATTTGGCGGCCGAGGACTTTGCGGGGTTCGGGTTAGACCGCCCGGCGATATCCATGAGTATGGTCACGGGCAAGCCCCATGATCTTGAGAAGGTTTTATCTGTGTTGGCGAAGCGGTTTAGCGGCTGGGTTGGGAGGGTTCGGGAGGAAGGGCTTAATCCGTTGTGGGCAATGTGGGGTCGACATGATTGGCTGACTGGCCGCCGGATTAGCGTTACGATGGTGGATCATGTTGTTGATGGGGTCTATCTCGGGGTGGATGAACTGGGGCGGCTTCGGTTGCGTTTATCGTCAGGGGTTGAGGAGCGATGCTGGACAGGAGATGTTGAGCGGGTGAAGGCGGATGGAGTGCAGCCTGCGGAGGATTGATAAGGCATGAAGACTAAAGACGTTATTGAGGTCTTGGTGCGCGGGGTGTGCGTCAAGGATGGGAAACTGCTGGTTTGCCAGAGCAAGGGTGCCGGGAACACCTATCTTCCGGGTGGACATGTGGAGTGGAAGGAAAAGGCTGAAGAGGGTTTGCAGCGGGAGATCAAGGAAGAGCTTGGGCGGAGAGCGCGGGTGGGGGAATTCCTGGGCGCGGTGGAACATACGTTTGAGCAGAAGGGAAAGCGCCACTGCGAAATCAATGTGGTCTTTATGGTGGATATTGCTGGTGTGAAACCAGGAATCGATCCGGAGGCATGTGAGAGTTGGATTGTTTTCAGGTGGATCCCTTTATCCCGGCTTGGGGCTCATTCGTTGGAGCCCTGGCCATTGCGGAAGTTAGTCCCGGCGTGGGTGAGAAATCCCGCTGAGCCCCGGCGGTGGGGGAGCACGTTGTAGGGCGGGAGAAAGGGTTCAGGATGGGGGTAGAAGGGAGAGGGGAAGCTGCAGAGAACAGCCGCTATTGCCAGTGTGAGAGGATGCGATGAGGTAAAAGCCCCTGCCGGGTTTCCCTGACAGGGGCTTTACAGTTGTTAGTGCCTGGCAGCCGAGATGATCACGGCAGAGAGCCGCGGGCCACAACGGCGGTACAAACGGTTCGCACTGCCAGATACATGGCGGCTTCGCGCATCGATATCTTCTTGGCTACGGAGGTCTGATGCACGAGGCGGAAACGTTCGCGCATCCGGCTATCAAGGCGGGTCAGCACATCGGCTTCCGTCATCTGCTCGGCCTGGGTTTCCTGCGTGTACTCCAGATAGGAGACAAACACACCGCCGGCGTTGCAGAGAATGTCCGGAATGATGAACACGCCATTCTTCTCAAGAATGTCATCGGCTTCCGGCGTCGTGGGTCCATTGGCGCCTTCGGCGACGACTTTTGCCTTAATGCGGGGTGCATTTTCCTTGGTGATCTGATTGCCTGTGGCGGCGGGAACCAGGACGTCGCAAGGCATTTCCAGCAGTTTGCCGTGATTAACGACTTTGCCCTGTCCGCAGCCTTTCAAGGAACCCACTTTTTTGGCGTGTTCAACCAGGAGATTCACATCGAGGCCGGTGGCCGAATAGACGGCTTCGTCGGCATCCGATATCCCGACGACTATAGCGCCAAGCGAGGCCAGTGAAACGGCGGCGATGGAGCCTACGTTTCCAAAGCCCTGCACGATGACCTTGGAACCCTTGATGGACTTGCCTAGAACAGCCATGGCTTCGGCGACAGTGATGGAAACACCGCGACCGGTGGCTTCGCGGCGTCCCGGAATGCCCCCTAACAGGACCGGCTTGCCGGTTACATAGGAGCCGAGGGTTGTGGCATATCCCTGAGAGTAACTGATGGTGTCCTTGATGTGCCCCATGTCGCGCTCATTGGTGCCCATATCGGGAGCGGGGACATAGACCAAGGGATGGATGTGGCGATGGGCGTTCCGGGTGAAACTGCGCACGATGGTTTCCTTGTCCATCATGGTCAGTTTCTGGGCATCGGCCACAATGCCGCTTTTCCCGCCGCCGAAGGGGACGCCGATCAGGGCGCACTTCCAGGTCATTTCCATGGCCAGAGCGCTGACATCGTCGAGTGTGACATTTGGTGCCATGCGGATACCGCCCTTGCAGGGGCCGAGGGCATCGCTGTGGCGGACCAGGAAGGAGGAGAAGGTATGGAGCTTCTGATCCTTCAGTTGGGGCGAGAGGCGCATCTCGATCCGTTCTTTCGGGACGCGTATTTTTTCAAGCATGTCCGCGCCGAATTCCTCTGTCAATTTCGATGCAACGCGGTCAAAATTTGCCAGAGCATTTTCCAGCATTGTTGATGTCTTCATATGAACCTTTCTTTAGTCAGGAGCGGGATTGTCCCGCCTCTTGGTTTAACTCCAACCTTTATTTACACGATTCCAATTAGTCGATTACCGTTGAACGCGGGCGGAGCCGCCATCGGCGAACGCCTGCACCTGCTCCAGTTGCACCAAACTGGTATCGCCCGGGGTTGTGGTGAGCATGGCGCCATGAGCCCAGCCGAGGCGAATAGCCTTTTCCGGGGCCACTCCGGCCAACATGCCGTAGAAGAGGCCGGCGGCAAACCCATCGCCGCCCCCGATGCGGCAGATCACATCGAGTTCGCATGTAGGGCTGATGAAGGTTTGGCCTTCGATCCAGAGGACGGCACCCCAGCTGTGGCGGTTGGTGGAGTGCACCTCGCGCAGGGTGGTGGCGACGACCTTGATGTTCGGGAAGTCCTTGGTGACGTTTTTCATCATGCCGAAGAAGGCGGTGGGATCGAGTTTGGATTGGGAGGCGGACGAAACTTCGGGGCCGGGGATGCCGAGGCCAAGCTGGAGGTCTTCCTCGTTGCCCACCAGCACGTCAACGTAGCTGACGATCTTGCGGAGTACCTGCTGGGCACGAGCGGCGCCGCCGAGGCGTTTCCACAACTTAGCTCGGAAATTAAGATCGAAGGAGACAATGGCGCCAGCCGCCTTGGCTGCCTGCATGGCCTCGATGATGACTTCCGGAGTGGTTTCCGAGAGGGAGGCGAAGATGCCGCCGGAATGGAACCAGCGAACGCCGGCGCCGAAGATGGCCTTCCAGTCGAAGTCGCCGGGTTTAAGCAGGCCGGCGGCTTCGTAGCCACGGTTGTAGAATACCACGGGCGCGCGAACACCCTGGCCGCGGTCGCTGTAGACGGTGGCCATGTTCGGGCCTGTGACGCCGTCATGCGCGAACATCTTATAGAACGGCTTGACGCCGGTGGCGCGAACGCCATCGGCAATCAGGTCGCCGAGGGGGTAGTCAACCATGGCGGCGGCAATGCCGGTGCGGAGCCGGAAACAATCCGACAAGTTGGCCGCCACGTTGTATTCACCACCACTGACCCAGACGTCAAAGTTTCTGGCCTTACGGAAGGGGATAATGCCCGGGTCGAGTCTGTGTACAAGAGCGCCGAGCGAGAGCATGTCCAATCCACCTTGCTTCAGTTCTGGAATTTTCATTGTGATACTGCTGTCCTTCCTGTTGTGTGTTGTTTAGATTCTAGTCTTATACGATCATTTGCCAAAACCGATATTACTCCACGCGATAACCGAGGACTCGGAGAGGGTTGTTCCGGCCAACCTCCATTAGTTCTGCCGGGGAAAGGGCCCCCAGGTCCTCCAGCCATTGCATGCATTGTTTCAGGGTCGAGGATGAGCCGGCGAGCGAATCTTTGTCTTTGACAGAGAGCCGGCCGGAGGGCTCCAGGACAACGGTTCCACCAATGGCGGCGTATTCGCCGGGGGGCATTCCGCCGGGCGGCGCGACATCGCTGGTCACGATGAAGCGATGAATGCCCTTGGCCCGAATGGCAACACGGATGAAGGTGGAGGGGAGGTGGTGGCCATCGGTGATGAACATGCCGATGAGCCTGTCCTCGGCCATCTGGGTCCAGATTGGATTTGGATGACGTGGAAGCGTATTTGGGATTCCGTTCCCGAGATGGGTACACAGGGTGGCCCCGGCATTGACCGCGCGGTGGATGCTATCATCATCGCCGAAGTGGTGCCCCAGTGAGCAGACGACTCCCTGCTGTGTGGCGTGGCGGATGATGGCTTCGGCTCCTTCCACCTCCGGTGCCAGCGTCAGGATTCTGATGCGGTTTCCCGAGAGGGTCTGCCACCGGTCAAGGAGGCAGGTGTCCGGAGGCCGGATATGCTTCTGGGGGTGTGCGCCGCTTGCGGCCTTGGCGATGAACGGTCCCTCGAGGTGAATACCCAGCAGGTGGTCGCGCAAATCCGGCTCTGCCATGGCTTTTGCCAGGATAGGCAGGTTTTGCTCGTACACCGATAGATCGCTGGTGATTACCGTGGGACAGTAAGCTGCTGTGCCGCGTTTCAGCAATACCTGCGTGATGCGCCGAATGTCCGCTACCGAAAGGCCGGGCGCTGAAAAATTGACGTCCTGATAGCCGTTCACCTGCAGGTCAATAAACCCTTTGGTATCGGCCAAGCCTTTCGGGATGTGGTTTTGCTTGAGAGCGTTACTCATCCAATGCCCTTCATGACTTCGTCGATCGCTTCCTCAAAGACCTGCAGGGATTCCCGCAGCGCCTCTTCCTCGATGCTCAGGGGAGGGGCGATCTTGACGCATTCACCGGCAATGCCGACAGGAGCGAACATGAGAAGGCCTTTGTACACGCAGGCGAGGTTGATGCGCTGGGCCAGGTCCGGGTCGGGGGTCTTGGTGCCTGACTTGACCACTTGAATACCGGCCACGAGGCCTTTGCCTGTGCAGCAGCCCAGCACTTTTGGATACTTGCGCTGGATGCGGTGCAATTCGGGAATGAACCATTCGCCCAGACGGGCGGCGCGGTCCACGAGTTTCTCGTCGGAGAGTACCTGCAGGTTGGCGATGGCGGCGGCAACGGCGAGAGGGGATGCCGAGTGGGTGGAGGTCATGGATCCGGGCGGGTATAGCCCCATGATGTCGTTGCGGCCGATGACGGCTGACAGCGGCAAGGAGGAGGAAATGCCTTTGCCACAGGCGATCAGGTCCGGGGTCACGCCGTAATGTTCGAAGCAGAACATCTTTCCCGTCCGTCCAAAGCCGGCCTGGACTTCATCCATGATCAGGACGATGTCATGCTTGCGGCAGAAGGCTTCCATCTTCTTTGCATACTCCACGGGGAGGAAGTCCGGTCCAACGCCCTGGTAGCTTTCCACCATGACGCCGGCGATGTTCTCCGGGTTGACTTTCTTGTCCGCGAGGGTCTTCAGAAACAGGTCAAATGACACGTCTGTATTCTTGTAACCGTCGGGAAACGGCACCTGGACGAATTGGGCGCAGCAGGTGCCCAGCCACTTCTTGGCCTTGGGCATGCCACCCGCGAGCTGCGCGCCCATGGTGCGGCCGTGGAAGGCGTTGTTGAACGAGACGAACACTGACTTGGCCGGGCCATGTTTTTCCATGGCATAGGTTTTGGCCAGTTTGATGCAGTTTTCCGTGGCTTCGCTGCCCGTGGATAGCAGGAAGACGCTGTAGTTATCGGGCTTGGGGGCCAGTTTGCGCAGCATATCGGTAAGTTCCGCCCGGCCTTCGTGGGGAAAGACGTAGGTGGACAGCAGAGGCTGTTCGATCATGTCCTTGATCGCCTTGAGAATGCGCGGGTGGCCGTGTCCAACGTTGGTGATCAGGACACCGGATGACCAGTCGATCCAACGGTTACCCCACTTATCGGCAACGGTTGAGCCTTTGGCGCTATGCCAGACGATTGGCGGCTGGCCAGACATTGAGCGCGGTTCGGACTGCCGCAATTTCTGAAAGAACGGTAAGGACTCCGGAACAGGCAGTGCGGTTTTAATCGTCCGGTACTTGGTGTTGACCGGTGGTACAACGACAGGTTTCAGATCGTATTCAGCCATGACTATCTCCTCTTCATTTCAACATGTGGGTTATTACCATAGACAATGTTACACCAATCGCCGTCGGTCTGAATGGATAGCCGGGCCGCTTCGACGACCAATTCGTTAAAGGAACTGTTAGCCGGGGTGGCCACGATTCCCGCCTTGTCGATTCCGTGAATTACCTCGCGCCGTTTGGCCAGCGCGGCGTCGTCGGCCAGTCCGACGGCGGCAGTTTCGACCTGCCGCATGGCCTCGATGCTGGCGGCGACGGACTCGTAGCCGTAACCGACGGGTTTGTAGCCGGCGCCCTCCCAGGGCACGAGGCGGTAAAAATCAGGGCTGACGTAATTGTAGCGGGTTCCGGCGCAGCCGATGGGATCGATGTAGGAGTGGCGAACGCCGCGATCCTGATCGTTGTGATGGATCATGCCGGTACGATCGCGTCCTTCGCAATACATCAGAAGGCCCTGATCGTTACTGCCGGCGGCGTCATCGGGATAACCGAGGCCGTCAATGACCGACAGGACAGCGCCGTTCTCGTAGCGCACACGGCCATTGGCCCACATGTAGCCTTCGTTCCCGTTGGGGAATCGGCCTTTGACGCCGGTTACCGAGACGGCGATGGGTCGCAGCCCCGTGATGAAGTACACGAGATCAACATAGTGGCAACCGACGTAGACGAATGGATCGCTCTTGTCGGTGGTGAACCAGTTCTGGAAGTTCGAGTGGCGGTAATAATAGGGCTCGATCATTCTGGCTTCACCCATGGCGAATTCCCCGAAGTGACCCAGCGCGTACTGGCGTTTGGCCATGAGAGACCGACGGTCAAAACGCTTGTGGTATTCGACGCCGACGAACAAGCCGCGTTCGATGGCTAGTTTTTCGATTTCGATGGCCTGTGTGTACTTGAGTACCAGGGGCTTGACGCACAGCACGTGTTGGTTGCAACGCAGGGCTTCCATCACGGTCTCGTAGTGGAACTGGTCTGGCACGGCGATGATCACGGCCTGGCGTGGCTTGGCATCGGCGAGGGCTTTCTTATAGAGATCGGGGAAGAGTTTGTCGGCGGGTTCACTGATCTCCGGGCATGCGATGAAATCCTGGCCGGGGAAATTGGCTTTTAGTTCCCGGCTGTCCTTCAACGCTTTCAGCGGGGGTGAGTTCAGGGCGCAAACCTTGATTTGTGCGACCGAGCCGGTGCGTTGGAGGTGATAGACAGAGGGGAGAATCAGATCGTTGGTGATCATGCCGCCGCCGATGATGATTGTGTCCAGTGCTTTTTGTTCGTTCATCTATCTTTCCTTAATTATTTGTTTCCGGTGGAGTGACGACTTTCAAGTTGATTCGCGGACGACCAGTTCCCCTTTCAGCAGAACGATGGGTCCTTTTGTGACCAAGGTTGCCGGCGGGTCGCCGGAGATCCATTCAAAAGCGGTTTGAGCCATGGCCTGTACCGGTTGGCGGACGGTGGTGAGGGCCGGGGTGATCATATCGGCAAAGGGGATGCCGTCGAATCCGGTCAGGGCGATTTCGCCGGGGACGTTGATCTTATGCTCCTGGAAGGCGCGCAGGGCCCCCATGGCGATGGCGTCGCTGGCGGCCACCAAGGCGCGGGGCAGGGATCGGCGGTGATTGGCAATCAGTGTCTGGGCCCCTTTATACCCTGTCATGGCGCCAGGTTCGGATCGGATGATTTTCCATTCCTGCCCGGTGACGATGCCATGACGGGCTGCTTGTGTGGTGAAGTGATGGAGGCGTTCCTGATGGGCAGGGTGGATATCACCAATGAATCCGGCGCTCAGATAGTTCCTAAGGGCTAGATGGTTAAGAAGCTTTTCCATGCCGTCGGCGTTATCAATGGCGACGGTGGCCTGGTTGGCGGTTGGGCCGGATCCGATACGGGCGACGCGCATGTGTCGGGCACGGAAGACATCCAGCCAATCATCGTTTGATCCGCTACCGACGACGATCATGCCGCTCAATCCGTGTTTGGAAAGAGGGCGGAGGGTTTGGGCATCTACCCGGCGCTGGTCGAAGCCGACGAGGACGAGGGTGTAATCGTGGGCGTGGGCCAGGCGTTGGAGGGCACCGGTGATGGCCCCCAGGAAGGGGTCTTCGAAATCATAGACGACGACGCCGAGGGTGCGGCTGGGGGCTCCCTTGAGGATGCGAGCCGTGGCATTGGGAACATAACCCATGTCGTTGGCTGTTTTCTGTATGGATTCCACCGTGGCGGAGGCGGCGCCGATTTCGTGCGATTTGCCGGACAGGACGCGCGAAACGAGCGTTACCGAGACGCCCAGTTTCTTCGCGATATCCTTCTGTGTAATTACGGCAGCCATGATTCCCACGGTTCCTTTTGCCCGTGACGGCGCGCATAGTGGCAAATAACGCAGAGAGTGTCAATCTCAATCGAGTGAGATAATTTTGTAAAAACGACAGGGAATTGGGCGTTGACAGGGGTGGGCGGGTGTGTGAAAAAGAACCAATCCGGGTTTCATATGGGGAGATGGTTGATGTATTTGTCCTTTTATAACCTGAAAGAGACGCCGTTTAATGTTACCAGCGATCCCAGCTTTCTTTATTTGAGTCCGACCCATGCGGAGGCGCTGGATCATTTGCGGTACGGCATTGACCAGCGGAAAGGGTTTCTGGCGATCACGGGCGAGATCGGGGCGGGCAAGACCACCCTTTGCCGGGCGCTGATCAACCGGCTCGATGCCAGTGTCAAGGTTGCCTTGATTCTTAACTCGGTGTTGCCGGAGACGCAATTGCTTGAGGCGATTACGGATGAGTTTGGGATTACACCCGGCAAGCGGACAAAAGGAGTGTTGATCCGGACGATCAATAAATTCCTGCTTGATCAAGTCTCCCGAGGAAACAATGCGGTATTGATCATTGATGAGGCTCAGAATATGCGCGCATCGACGCTTGAAACGGTGCGGATGCTGTCCAATCTGGAGACAGAGAAGGAGAAACTGCTACAGATTATTTTGGTTGGACAACCTCAACTCAGGGACAAGTTGAACTCCCCTGAATTGGTGCAGCTTAAACAACGGATTGCCATTCGGTTTCACATCCGCGCGTTGTCGCGGGTTGAAGTGGCGGCCTATATACGGCACCGATTGACAGTGGCGGGATCCAGGGGGGATCTGCTATTTGATGAGGCGGCGATGACTGTTATTCATGAGTATTCTGGAGGAATCCCGCGGCTGATCAATGTTCTTGTGGATCGGGCGCTATTAAAGGGGTTTGTGAGGGAGGCCTTTGTGATTGATGTTGATAATATCAGGAAATGCATTGAGGAACTTGATGGAGAGACGGTGGCGGCTGTGGCGGGTGAATCAAGATGAGTACCATTAGTGATGCCTTAAAGAAAGCGCAGCAACAACGTGCGGTACGCGGGCCGGAGCGATTGGCTCCCCCACTTGAGCCGGTGCCGCGCCCGGAGCTGTCGCCGAGACGAGTTGAAGCCCGTGAGATATCCTCGACGCCGTCCGTGGCGTGGCGGGTGGCTGCCATTGTGGCCGTGGTATTAGGGGTGTCGATTGTGGTCATGTGGTGGGGAATGGGAGGCGGGCAAAGTGTAAAGCGGGGAGCGCAACGAGAGGAGCGTGGAACAGGGAGAGGGGGAAACGAAAGTGGGAGCAGGGAGTCCGGGAAACGGATTGCGGAGAGTGGCAAAGTGGAGTCGAAGGGTGAGGAGCAGGGGATAGGTGTATCAGGCGGGAGGATGGCCGGTGGCGGAGAGCCATCCGCGCTGGTGGCGACAAAGGCTGAGCAGGAAAAGGCGGCTGAAGTTGTGGAGGATCCTGTGATGGTGCCAGAGCCGGCGGGCCCGATGCCTAAACTTGTTGGAATTTTCTATTCCGAGAAGAATCCGGTAGCCATTATTGATGGTTTCTCGATGAAAGAGGGGGAGACGGTGGGCGGGTATGTGGTGGAGAAGATTCTGTCGGAGAGTGTGGTTTTAAAGACGGGGGTGCGGGAGATTGTGTTGCGGATGAAGTAGCCGTTTCGTATGGACGGTTGAACCGGTAAATTCCCTCTCAAATCCTTGAAGTGATGCGGATAGCACCCGGATCAGGTTCTGGCGTAAAGCCTCAAGCGATGAACTCATGGTCAATGTCCTGGGGTTCCATATCAGACAGAGTGGTAAGTCTTTCTTGATGATTCCGTTAAGACTGATATCGAAAACCTTTTTCTGGTCGAACCGGGATCGGGCTAATTCCGGTAGCGGACCCGCCGCCAGGTTGTTGGAAATGACGGATTCCAACTGAGTTGCCGTGTTGCATTCATAACGGAGATCGGGCTTTTTATGTTGCCTGCTGCAGGCGTTTTCGATGTCGCGGCGTGTTCTGGAGCCCTCTTCCAAGAGAGCCATGGGAAGACTCGTGATCGCCTTCAGTGCTGATGGTGGTGGCGCCGGCATGAGTGCAACGGGGATGAACAGTCTATTCTCCAGTGTTCCCAGTTTTTCCTGTTTTAGCCGTGTTGTCTTTTGAATGCTGCGGACAATTCCGAAATCAAGCCGTTGATCCAGCAGACGTTCCTTGATGTCTTCCGCATGCAAGGTTGAAAAACTCCAGCGGATACGGAGGGGTGGCGATTCAATTTTGGACAAATTCGGAGTAAGAAGCCAGTTGAAGGTGCTTTCACCGGCTCCGATTCTGACGGTAAAGGCTTCGTCATTAACCTCGTCGGCAAAGCGTGAGAGCGCCAGGAGATGTTCCCGCATGAGGGCTGCCAGTCGGGTTCCCGATGGGGTGAGTCTCAGGGTTCGGCCCTTTCTTTCGGTCAGTTTCCTTCCGAAACTGGTCTCCAGATCCTTGAGTTGATGGCTAAACTGGCTTTGTCGGGCGAGATCATCCTGACCGGCGGCAGCGGCAATGCTACCCTTGTCGGCCACCAGAACCAAGGTCTGAAGCCGGTTCATGGATACGCCCTTTTGAAACAGCAGTTCGTTTGACATAACGCCTCCCTAGGGTAGCCGATATATGATTCAATAATCAGTATATATGTGATATTGCTGATACTCTTATAAAGCAGGAAGCGCGATGCTGTCAAGTGAAGGGAGAGATAAAGGTGTTGCCGAAAAGTATTGGCAGGGCGGCGCCGGTTCTCTCGGGTGACAAAACTTTAAGGAAGGCAGGGTTAGGATGATGAAAACATGCAGAATGATGAAGTTATGTGGTGTGTTGGTTGCGGTTTCGCTGGTGGGATCAGTCAGTATGGCTGGTGATCATGGGTGGAGTCGTGGTTCATATCAGGGGAGCAGGTGTGGTGGTCATAAGACTTATGGGCGCAGTTATCACGGTCATTACAATGGGGGCCGGCATTACGGGTATTATCATAATCCCCGCGGCGAGCTGGTGTTTGGTCTATTGGGGCTTGGCTTGATAGCGGCAGTTGCCTCCTCGGCAGAGCGAACTGTGTATGTTGAATCAGCGCCTGTGGTGGTGCAGCAGCCCCCGGTTGTTTATGTGCAGCAACCCGCGGTGGTTCAGCAACCGGTCGTAGTTCAGGTGGAGCAGCCGCAACGGGCGATGGTGACAATTAACATCCAGAATTCGAACGGGTCTATGACGCCGGTAACATTGCACGCCATCGGCTCACAATGGGTCGGGCCACGGGGGGAGTATTATGATGCAATGCCGACGGTTGGGCAGTTGCGTCCAGTGTACGGATTCTGAGTTATTGGCGATCCCGGAGGAACGTCAGGCTGTCAGGAATGTGAGCATTGTGAGATTTTGTGGAGGGCGAACCAGTGGTGAGTTGAGTTTTTCAGCAGGCTTCTAACACGGCTGGTTGGAAGCCCTTTTTAGAAATCCGTTGTTGACGAGGTGTCTTACCCCATCGCGGTAGAATCGTTCACGGGAGCCATTGCTTACGAAATGATGGCTGATGGTTTCGCTCGTTATAGGCTGAAATGATATCTGGTGGTGTTGTGACAGGCGCGCGACGTTTTGGTGATGCCTTGAGAGAAGCAAAGCCCAAGAGGTTTGCTCGGCCCAATACGAGGCGGGGTGCCTGTGTTCGTGCCACATTTTCAAGAATGACTCAATCAGGTCCAGGTCGAAGGCGTGATCACGCGACCAATGCATTATGCCCGTGTTGACCTGCTCCAGCATGGGTGCATTGAGGATGGTTCCCAGGACATCGACGGGGAAACAGTAGGCGTTCTGGCGGTCCGGCATGAAGAACATCCTGTGGCTTTTCAAGTGCTCCATGATTTCCCCGGGGGCTGAAAAAAACAGCATATCCGAGTCCAGAATTATAAGATGCCTTGCCTCGGAATAATAGAAGCAGTCGAATAACTTGAGGGAAACTTTGGAAAAGCGCCCCAGCCTGAAGAGGCGACAATGCTCATAGTCGTTCAAGAATGACTGCATGGCGGTATTGGCCTCTTGTTTTCCGATGATTTTGCAGCCCGGGAATTGTTTTTTGAATACCTGGGCGAGGGCGGCATCGATCGTGCCATCGTTGTGAATAATCAGGCGGGTTTTGAGTCCGGTGAAATGGAGGAATGATTTCAGGCTCCACAAGGCGCACATGGCGTCCCGTTTACACGTTACGATATGTACTTCGAAATCACTCGTCGGGTCGATTGCAATCGGGGGGGACGAGAATATGCGTCTTCCGTGTACGGATTTGTAATACGCGTGACGCGCCTTCTCCAGTAGTGTGCTTCTGCTCAGTTGCATATATTCTCCGAGGTGTCGTTGTTCCCGCTGAACACGATGCACCTGCTGAATTGACGTTGTAATACTTCCGGATCCATTCCCGTGACAAGTGTTTTCTCTTGTTGACGACCGGGCGGCCCCCGATCTTGACCTTTCCGCCGGGTTCCCTCATGCTCCACACCTTGTCGACGATCAGTTTTGGAGGAAAAACGATGTTTC
>CAZSSA010000059.1:0-3471 GCA_964609375.1 uncultured Verrucomicrobiota bacterium
GGGACGTTTGCCTTGCACTTCCTGCAGGTCAGAAATTCCGCGGAAACGTACTCAGATACCGAGATCGGGTTGCCGCAGGCATTACAAATAATGATGATGTCAGCCATGGGTCGTTATTATTACAGCTTTTTTGACTTGCGCAAGTCCATGTTATCAGGGATTATGCGCGGTTCATAGCAGGTGGGCGGCGTGAAGTCCGGGGGTCCGGAGGGAACGTTGGCTCGTGTAACATGTGTCAAAACATTAACAATAAATCAGTATGGCAAAAAAGCATAAAAAGAGCGCCACGGTAGTGGAAGACAGCCCTGAGCGGGCTCAGATGGCGCGTATGTACGAGGAAACCCTTAAGGATTTTGCGGAGGGTTCGATCATTCCCGGTAAAGTACTCGAAGTGCGTCCGGATGGCGTTTTGGTGGATATTGGCTACAAGTCCGAAGGGATGATTCCCGCGCACGAATTTGGTGACATGGCCACAGTGAATGTGGGGGATGTCTTCAGTGTGTTGCTGGAGGGGATTGAGGACGATGAAGGCATGGTGATGCTCAGCAAGACCATGGCCGAGCAGCAGGAACGCTGGAACAAGGTCCTTGAAACCTACAAGGAAGGAAGCATTGTCCAAGGCAAGGTGCACAGTCGCGTCAAGGGTGGCTTTATTGTTGACGTGGGTGGAGTGGAATCGTTCCTGCCCGGGTCACAGGCGGATGTGAGTCCGATGTCGGATCCCGATGCCCTCGTGAACCAGACGGTGGACTTCAAGATTATCAAGATCAACGATGATCGTCGCAATATCGTGCTGTCGCGGCGCGAATTGATGGAAGATCGCCGGCGTGACCGCAAACGTGATCTTCTGCAGGAGATCAAGGTTGGCCAGACTCGTAAGGGCGTGGTTAAGAATATCACCGATTTCGGTGTGTTCGTGGACTTGGACGGGATGGATGGCTTGCTGCACATCACGGATATGAGCTGGGGCCGAATCAATCATCCGTCCGAAGTGGCCAAGGTCGGCCAGGAACTCGAAGTGATGATTCTCGATGTGAACCTGGACAAGGAACGTGTTTCGCTGGGACTGAAACAGCGGATGGCGAATCCCTGGGACAACATTGGAGCCAAGTACCCGGTGGGCAGCCGCCTGCGCGGGAAGGTTGTCAATCTGGTTCCGTACGGCGCGTTCGTGGAAATCGAGCAGGGCGTCGAAGGGTTGGTCCATGTTTCCGAAATTTCCTGGACGAAGCGGGTTGCCCGTGCTTCCGACGTATTGTCGGTTGGCCAGGAAGTGGACGTGGTGGTCCTCAACGTCAACAAGGAAGAGCAGAAGATTGCCTTGGGCATCCGTCAGACGGAAGAGAATCCGTGGGACGGCGTGCGCGAGCGTTATCCTCTGGGCGCCCGGGTACAGGGCAAGGTCCGCAATCTGACATCCTATGGCGCGTTTGTTGAGCTGGAGGAGGGGATTGACGGCATGGTTCATGTGTCCGACATGTCCTGGACCCGCAAGGTCAATCATCCGTCCGAGTTGCTCAAGAAGGGCGACGATGTGTCGGCGGTGGTTCTGGAAGTTGATCCTGACAACCAACGCATCAGCCTGGGTATCAAGCAGGCTCAGGAAGATCCGTGGTCCACGATTGCTTCGCGTCTGAAGGTGGGGCAGATGGTGACCGGCAAGGTGACCAAGCTGGCTTCGTTCGGCGCGTTTGTTGAGATCGAGGAAGGGATTGACGGATTGGTCCACGTTTCGCAGATCAGCGAGGATCGCGTGGAGAAGGTCAAGGATGTGTTGAAGGCGGGCCAGGAAGTCAAGGCGCGCATTGTCCGTATTGATCCGGTTGATCGCAAGATCGGCTTGAGCATCAAGGCGGCGAGCGTTCCGGATGACGAGTTCGAGGTCAAGGATGAGATGCTGGAAGGGCTGCGGCCTGGCGAGCATCTGGTTGATCTCGCGGGTGCCTTTGATATCGCCTTTGGTGCAAAGGAAGAGGAATGGCATCCCGGGGGGAAGTCCGGGGGCGATTCCCAGAAGTAAATCCGTCATTGAGTTAATGACAGCGGGGCGCTCCGGGAAAAACGGGCGCCCCGCTTTTTTGTTATGGGAGGAGTGGTCATGGAGAATGTAATTGAGAAACTCAGGGGGCGTGGATTGTTTGATGATGTCACGAGTCCCGATCTCATCAGGCATGTGGAGACGCCGTCGGCGGTGTATGCGGGGTTTGACCCCACGTCCAACAGCCTGCAGGTTGGCAATTTTGTGACCATCATGGGGTTGGCGCATTTTCAGCGGTGCGGGCACAAGGTGATTGCGCTGGCTGGTGGTGCCACCGGTATGATTGGAGATCCCTCGGGCAAGTCCAGCGAGCGGAATCTGCAGTCCCACGAGGATGTGGAGCGGAATCTGGTTGGCGTGAAGGAAAACCTGTCACGATTCCTTGATTTTGATGATAAGCGGGCGCCGGCGAGGATTGTGAACAATAACGACTGGATGTCGACGTTTACCTACATTGATTTTCTGCGTGAGGTGGGGAAACATTTCCGGATGGGGACCATGTTGGGCAAGGAGAGTGTGCGGGCCCGTATGGAGAGTGAGTCCGGGATGAGTTACTGCGAGTTCAGTTACCAGTTGATCCAGGCCTATGACTTCCTGCATTTATGGGAGGCGGAAGGCTGTCGGGTGCAGATTGGCGGATCGGATCAGTGGGGAAATATCACGGCCGGCGTTGAATTGATCCGCCGGCTGCGCGGGGGGGAGGCGTTCGGGATGACGTTCCCGATCATCTGTGACAGTAGCGGTCAGAAATTCGGGAAGAGCGCTGGAAACGCGATCTATCTCGACCATCGGCGGACTTCCTATTACGACTTCTACCAGTTCTTTGTGCGTACGGAAGATGCGGATGTGATCCGGTTCCTGAAGATTTTTACGTTTCTGCCGCTTGATGTGATCGGCGAACTGGAGCAGGAGATGAAGAAGGCGCCCGAGAAGCGGTTGGCGCAGAAGACATTGGCGGAGGAGATGACCCGGACGGTTCATGGGACGGAAGGGTTGACGGTGGCGCAGCGGGCCAGCGAAGTCCTATTCGGGGGTTCCCTGGACGGGCTCAAGGCGGAAGACCTCCTGACGATATTTGCCAATGTGCCGTCGACGGAATTACCGCTTGGACAATTGATTGAGGCGGGAGTGATTGATGTGGCGGCGGCCTGTGGCCTGTGCAAGAGCAAGAGTGAAGTGCGTCGGCTGATGACGGATGGCGGATTTTATGTGAACAATGTCCGTATTACGGATCTGGCGGCGAGAGTCCGCGGGGATATGCTGGTGGATGGCCGTGTGATGGTGATGCGGGCGGGGCGCAAGAATTTCTGCCTGGTCAAAGCGGCGGGGTGAGGAGGGGAGCGGACGCCCCGGCGGTGCGTCCCTACCAAAGACAGGATGAGGAGGGGAGCGGACGCCCCGGCGGTGCGTCCCTACCAAAGACAGGATGAGGA
>CAZSSA010000059.1:3571-13192 GCA_964609375.1 uncultured Verrucomicrobiota bacterium
TGAGGAGGGGAGCGGACGCCCCGGCGGTGCGTCCCTACCAAAGACAGGATGAGGAGGGGAGCGGACGCCCCGGCGGGGCGTCCCTATCAAAGACAGGATAAAGGGGGAATGGGCGATGAGTCACGAGTGGATTGTTGTGTCGGGGGCGCGTGAGCACAACCTGCAGAATATCACAGTCAGGATTCCGCGTGACAAGCTGACGGTGATTACCGGGCTTAGCGGATCGGGCAAGTCATCACTGGCCTTTGACACGTTGTTTGCGGAAGGGCAGCGGCGGTATGTCGAAAGCCTCTCGGCCTATGTGCGGCAGTTTCTCGACCAGATGCAGAAACCCGATGTGGATTATGTGGAGGGTTTGTCGCCGGCGATTTCCATTGAGCAACGGACAGCAGGAGCGAATCCCCGTTCCATTGTGGCGACCACCACGGAGATACACGACTATCTGCGATTGCTCTACGCCACGATCGGACGTGTGCATTGTCCGCATTGCGGGCGTCCGGTGCAGGGTCAGGTGGCGGAGGGGATTGTGGAAAGCCTGCTCAAGTTCCCTCCCCGAACGAAAGTGGTGTTGCTATCGCCGCTGATCCGCGGGAAGAAGGGGACCCACGATGCGGTTTTCGAACGGGTGCGAAAGCAGGGGTTTGTGCGGGTGCGCGTGGATGGCGAAATGGTGGAGATCGAGAAGGTTCCTGTCCTCGACAAGAAAAAGGCTCACTCCGTTGACGTGGTAGTGGACCGGCTTGTCATTACCGGCAAGATCATGTCGAGGCTGACCGATTCGGTGGAACTGGCCTTGCGGCATGGCGAAGGCGTGATGATGGCGCTGACGCAGGTGGAAGGGCGCGAGGAGTGGGTTGAGACGCTGTACTCGGAAAAACAGGCGTGCCCGGATTGCGGCATCAGCTTTGAAAAATTGACGGCGCGGCATTTTTCGTTCAACAGTCCGTTTGGCGCCTGCCCCGAGTGTTCCGGGCTGGGGACCAAGCTTGTTTTTGACGAGGGGCTGGTGGTGCCCAACCCGGCGTTGTCCCTTGATGATGGGGCGATTCATGCGTGGCGGAGGGGTGGGCGGCGGCTGATTATCTATTACAAGAGTTTGTTGCGGGCGGTGGCCAAACATTATGACATCAGCCTGGAAACGCCTTTTGCCAATTTGCCCGAAAAGATTCGCCGGATTCTTTTTGACGGATCCGGGGACGAGGAGTTGGAGTTTGGATATTGGCGCGGCGGGACGCACCGCCACCACAGCAAGCCTTTTGAAGGCGTGCTGCCCAATTTGATGCGGCGGTATGAGGAGACGGATAGCGACTTTACGAGGCAGCGACTGCGTGACTACATGAGCCGACAGCCCTGTCCATCGTGCAAAGGGGCGCGGATGAAGCCGGAGTCGTTGGCCTGCACGGTGGGATGGAAATCTATTGTGGACCTGACGCGGCTTTCGGTTCGCGATGCCTTGGTGTTCATCGAAGGGCTGGTCCTTTCCGAGCAGGAGCGGGTGATGGCGGGCGAGGTCATCAAGGAGATCCGCGAGCGACTGCGGTTCCTGGCGGATGTGGGACTGGACTACCTGACTTTGGAGCGCGAGAGCGGGACTTTGTCTGGCGGGGAGGCGCAGCGAATCCGGTTGGCGACACAGATCGGGTCCCGGCTGGTGGGGGTATTGTACGTGTTGGATGAGCCGAGTATCGGACTGCACCACCGGGATAATGAGCGGCTGGTGGGGACCCTGAAGCAACTGCGGGATGCGGGGAATACGGTTGTGGTGGTGGAGCATGACGAGGATACGATCCGGGCGGCGGACTATGTGATTGATCTGGGGCCTGGGGCGGGGCGGCATGGCGGGCAGGTGATGCACCAAGGGACGGTTGCCGAAATGCTGGCGAATCCCAAGTCGTTGACAGCGAAATACTTAAATAATGAAATGGCAATCAGGGTGCCGTCGAAGCGAAAACCAACGGGGGATGATTGGCTGCAGATTCATGGTTGTACGGAAAACAATCTCAAGAATATATCCACGAAGATCCCGCTCGGGTTGCTGGTGTGCGTGACGGGGGTTTCCGGGAGTGGCAAGAGTACGTTGGTGGATGACATTATCCGCAAGGCGTTGTTCCGCCGGTATTATGCGTCGAGGGAAGTGCCCGGGGCACACCGGAGGATTCTGGGGGCGGATAAACTGGATAAGGTCATTGTGATTGACCAGTCGCCGATCGGGCGGACGCCGCGCAGTAATCCGGCGACGTACACGGGTGCGTTCAGTCCGATCCGGGATTTGTTTGCGGCGTTGCCGATGGCCAAGGTTCGGGGGTATGGGCCGGGGCGGTTCAGTTTTAACGTCAAGGGTGGGCGATGTGAAGCGTGCAAGGGAGACGGGCTTATCCGGTTGGAGATGCATTTCCTGCCGGATGTTTATGTGACCTGTGAGCAGTGCCGGGGACTGCGTTACAATCGTGAGACGCTGGAGGTGCATTATGGAGGGAAGAGCATTGCCGATGTGCTTAGCCAGACGATTGACGAGGCTTTGGATTTCTTCCGGAATGTGACGACGATTGAGCGCAAATTGAAAGCGCTGTCGGAGGTGGGGTTGGGGTATATCCAGCTTGGGCAGTCGGCCACGACGTTATCGGGTGGAGAGGCTCAGCGGATGAAGCTGGCGGCGGAGCTCAGCCGCCAGGCCACGGGACGGACGCTGTACCTGCTGGATGAGCCGACGACGGGGTTGCATTTCGCGGATATTGAACGGTTGCTTGTGGTTTTGGAGAGACTGCGTGAGGCTGGAAACACGGTGCTGGTCATTGAACATAATCTCGACGTGATCAAGCGGGCGGATTACATTATTGACCTGGGACCGGAGGGTGGGGATGAGGGTGGCCGGATCGTTGTCGAGGGCACTCCGGAGCAGGTGGTGCTGTGTGAGGCATCGCATACGGGGCAGGCGTTGCGCCCACATCTGGGTGGCTGAGTGTGAATGATGATGGCGGGAATTTTATGAAGGTATTGTGGATCAACGTGGCGGTGCTGGCGCTGGTGACTGAGATGGCCATGCCGCTCAGGGCGGCGGAAGCGCTGGTGGAGCGCCCCTCGCTGGTGGTCATCCGTGCCGCGTTGGAGGACGGGCTGTATGACGTGGCTGGAAAGCAGTGCGGGTTGCTGCTCAAGGCCATGGACGAGAGTGACCCGGAGCGGGGTGAGGCGGTCCTGTTGATGGCGCAGAGTTTGTATGGGCAGGGGCGGCACGTGGAGATGCTCAAGGTGCTGGGGCCTGATCCCGGCCAGTGGAGGACGGCGGCGGGGGGGGCGGCCCTGTATTGGCAGGCGGTGGCGAATTATGAGATGGGTGACTGGGGGGGCGCGTTAAAGGCCATTGGCGGATTTGCGGCGCGGTTCCGGGGGAGTCCTTATCTGTCCCGTGCGGCGCGGTTAGAGGCTTGGTGCCGTCTCAAGGGGGGAGAGGTTCCGCAGGCGCTGGCGATGTTTGAGCAGATTGACCTGGAGTATGGCCGCACGGCGGAAGGGCGTGAGAACCTGTTGGAATGGGGGAAGGCATTGGTTGCCCAGGGTGATTTTGCCAAGGCGAAGACGGTCTTCGAGAAACTGGCGTCGGGGAATGTGACGGAGGGTGTGGTGCAGGAGGGGAAGCTCTGGCTGGCGCAGGCGATGTTTCGTGGCGGGCAATGGGAATCGGCATGGAATCTCCTGAATCTGGTGGCCACGGAGACGACGATCCGTGCGGATCGGCGGTCGAGGGCGTGGCTGGCCCTGAGTGAAATCAACGGGGCGCAGACCAACTTTGAGGCGGCGGTCAAGTCGGCGAGCCAAGGGGTGAGCCTTGCTCCCACGGAGCTATTGAAGAATCGCGGACTGGCGCTTGAAGGCCGGTGGTTGATGAAGGCCGGAAAAGTGGATGAAGGAGCGGCGCGGATGCGGGCGGCGATTACGGCGGCGCCGGGCGATGTGGTATCGGCAGAACTGCAGATGGAACTGGCGGGTGTGTTTCTTGATCTTGGCCGGTATGAGAGGGCGGCTGACGAGTATTTGTACTATCTGGAGAGTTATGCGAACGCGTCAGGGCGGGTTACGGCGTTGAAGGGGCGGGGAGTGGCGTTGTGGCAGTTGCGCCGGTTTGCAGAAGCGGCGGCGATGTATGAGAAAGCCAGCGGTCTTGCCGGCGACCCACAGGAGCGCGGGCAGTGTTTGATGAAGGCGGCGGATTCCCTCTTTGCCAATGCGCAATACAAGACGGCGCTTGAGGGATATGGGAAGGCGTTGGCGGCGGCTCCCGGTGCCGAGTGGGAGGTGCAGGCGATCTTCCAGCAGGGGGAGTGTCAGGTGCGGTTGGAGTTGATGGAGAAGGCGGAGGAAACCTGGCGCCGGCTGGTGGGGCGCTTCCCGGGACACCCGCTGGCGGAGCGGGCTCTGCTGAGGATTGCGCAGTCGTGCGAGGAGCGGGGGCCTGTGGCCATGCGGGATGCCTTGGCGGCGTATCATGAGGTGATGACGGTATATCCGCAGGGGGCGCTGTATGCCGAGGCGTTGTACCGGCATGGGCTTGTGGCGTATCAACTGCTTCAATTTGGCGATGCGCTGGCGGACTTCACCCGCGTGGTGAATGCGTATTCGAATTCGGCGGTGTCGATGCAGGCGTACTTCATGCGCGGGCAATCCCTGTACATGATGGGGCGCGAGGATGAGGCGGTGGCGGTCAGTCGTTCCTATCTTGAACGGTATCCCAAGTCCGAGTGGGCATCGCGGGTCATGTTCTGGCTTGGAGAGTATGCCTTTAATCACGGGAATCCTGTGGAGGCGGAGCGATATTTCCTGATGTTGGCGGCGGAGTTTCCGAAAGACGCGGCGGCGGATCGTGCGTTGTTATGGGCCGGGCGGGCCGCCATGAAGCAAAAGGAATACTTGCGTGCCGCCGATCGGTTTGCCGGGGTGGCGGAGAAGTATCCCGCCAGTGCGTTGATGGATGAGGTGAGGTTCCTCCAGGGAGATGCCCTGACTGAACTGGGGGAATTCTCGAGGGCGATTGTGGTGTTTGATGAATTGATCACGCGGTATCCCAAAAGCAAATTGATTGGGGCGGCGTGGGGCAGGAAGGGGGATTGCCAGTTTACCCTGGGGGTTGCGGATCCGCGGCGCTATGAGGAGGCGATGGCGTCGTACAAGGTTGTACTCCGCAGTGCCGGGGTGTCATTTGATTTGGAGTTGCAGGCGGAATACAAGATCGGGCGTTGCATTGAGAAACTGGGGCGGAAGGATCAGGCCTTCGAGCACTATTATTCGCGTGTGGTGGTGCCGTATCTGGAACATCAGGCGAAACGGGGGGCGGATGATGCGGGGGCGGCTGTCTGGTTTACCAAAGCGGCGTTTGCGGCGGCGGACCTGATGGAGGCGGAGCGGGACTGGCGCCGTGCGGTGAGGTTGTTGGAGCGTGTGGTTGAGGCAAAGGTCATGGCGGCGCCGGATGCGCAGGGTCGGATTGACCGGATTCGGGCGGAGCATTGGATTTGGTGAGGGTGATACAACATGATTGACCTGATTAAAGAGGGTGGATGGGTGGCCTGGATTATTTTGGGGTGCGGCGTTGCCGCCGTAGGGGTGTTCATGGAGCGTGTGCTGGCGTTGCATCGGGCGCGGATCCGGTCGGAGGATTTCATTGCCGGTATCCGGAATAACCTGATCCGCGGGAATGTGGCAGAGGCGTTGGCTATTTGCGAGGACACGCCTGGGCCGGTGGCTGAGATCGTCAAGGTGGCCATCATGAATCAGGCGGCTGACAGGGATACGTTGCGTGCGGCAGTGGAGAATACAGGACGGATTGAGATTGCGCGGATGGAGCGGCGACTGGTGGTCCTGGCAACGATTGCGCAGGTGGCTCCACTGTTCGGACTGCTGGGGACGGTATTGGGAATGATCAAGGGGGTGCAGGTGATGAGGGCGGCGGCGCCGCTGGTGCAGGCTACGGATGTCATGGCAGGGCTGATGCCGGCATTGGTTGCAACGGCGCTGGGGCTTTCGGTGGCGGCGCCGTGTTATATTGCCTTTAATTTCCTGGTGGGGAAGGTCGAGAAGATTGTGATCGATATGGAGCAATCGTCGGCTGAGATCCTGAACTTTCTGGCACGCCGGGGTGATGCGGGCAAGGTGGCGAGTCACGGGGGAGCTGAATGAGTATAAGGAATGGAGAACAGGGCGGTGAGACGATTGGATGGTATGTGCGCGGGTTTCGGCGCTACCGGCCGGAAAATCGTTTGAATCGGGGGTTGGTTTCGTCGGCGCCGTGGGTGAATCTTGGACTGCTGGTGACGATGTATCTCTATTTTCTGGCTCCGAATGTGTTGCAGCCGGGAATTGCGGTGCAACTGCCTGAGGCTCCCTTTGTCGATGGGCGGCACTATGGGCATAATCTGGTGATTTTGTCGTTGCCGATGGCCGGGCGTCAGGAGCGGGAGGAAATTTTCTTTTTCGACGACACGCGGTATCTGGGGCGTGAGGCGGTGCAATTGGATGCATTGCGTGCGGCGCTTGCATGGGCCAGAACGGCGAAGCCGGGGCTTCCGCTGGTGGTGGAAGCCGATCGCCTGGTCCGCCACGAAACCGTGGTGAAGCTTTTTGATATGGCGCGGGATGCGGGATTTGCGGAAGTCAATCTGGCGACCCGTCAGGCGGCGAGGTAGGGTATGGCGAGTAATCCCTATGGCATCTATTTTCCGTGGCGCAATGTGGCGGCCACGGTGGTGCTTGCCGTTGCCTTGTGGGGTGCCCCGTTTGCCATCTGGCCGACGGGAGTACCGAAGCAGGGAGTGGTGGCAGGGAGGCCGGCGATGACAGTCCGGTTTCTTGGAGCGGTGCAAGGGGTGGATGGTTCGGCGTGGTCGCCTGTGGTTTTTCCGCTTCCAACGAAGTACGGGTTTAGCGAACGGGTGGATGCATCAGGCGTTGGGCATGATATGGCGCAGGTGTTTCAGCCCAAGGTTGCCGAAGGGGTGTTTCTGGCGTTGCCGGCGATGGTGACGATGCCGGCGGAGTTGGGTGTGCTTGAGGGGGGGACGGGAAGTGAGGGTTTTCATCCGTCAGAACTCGCGTCGGATGTTTTTGGTACGGTGGGGGGTGGTGAGGTTGAAGCGTGGCGGATAGAGATGGAAGATCAACTGCGGGGGCGTCAGTTTTCGGCGGCGGGGGTGAAGGCGATTCTGCCTGATGCAGGGGTGAGGGGGAGTGTTGAGGCGTATGTTGAGCTTGACCGCGGCGGGGCCCCGCTGCATGTTTTGCTGGATAGTTCGAGCGGGAATACGAATATGGACAGGGCCATTGTGAGGGCATTGTATTCAGGGCGTGGGCAGAGGGGAGTGGAAGGGACAGGGGGGCGGGTGAGATTGTTCTTTTGGCGGGCGGATGATGGCGACAAGGAACCGGGCGCCAGATGATGTGGGAGTTTGAGGGAAGGAGCTGACGATGGAGATCAACGTTATCAAGTGGACACCGGAGAAGCCGTCAAGCGCGCTATTGTCTTTTTTGAAGCGGCCGGCATTTGATCCGACGGCAGAGACGGCGGCGCGGGAAGTGCTGGAGGACATCCGCCTAAACGGGGATGCGGCGGTGATCAAGCATGTCCGGCAATTTGACGGAGTGAGCCTCAAGCCGGGTGATTTCCGGGTGACGGCGAGGGAAATTGCCGATGCCCGCGAGGCTGTGGATCCGGCGTTCCGGGTGGCGGCGCGTGAGACGCATAAGCGGGTGGCGACCTTTTCCCGTAACGGGATGAAGAAGGACTGGAAGATGTTCAGTCCGAAGGGCGGCGAGATGGGCGAGCAGTTCATGCCGTATGACCGAGTGGGAATTTATATTCCCGGCGGGGCGGCGCCGCTGGTCTCGACGGTATTCATGACGGCGACGCTGGCGAAGGTGGCTGGCGTGCAGGAAATTGTGGCGTGTACGCCATCGGATGCGAAGGGGAAGGTGAATCCCTATGTGCTGTTTGCGATGGAATTGGCAGGGGTAACGGAAATTTACCGGATAGGCGGGATCCAGAGTATCGGGTTGATGGCGTATGGGACCAAGACGGTTCCCAAGGTGCAGAAGATTGTCGGGCCCGGGGGTGCCTATGTGACGGCGGCCAAGAAACAGGTCTATGGCGAAGTGGCGCTTGATTCGGTGGCGGGGCCCAGCGAGATTGCCATTCTGGCGGACGAGACGGCCCCGGCGCCCTGTGTGGCGGCGGATCTGTTGTCGCAGGCTGAACACGGGACGGGTCACGAGAAGGCGCTATTGGTGACGAATTCCGGCCAACTGGCCAGCCTGGTTGCCAATGAGCTGGTGAAGCAGGCGGAGACGTTGTCGCGTAAACAGGCGGTGGCGAAGGTGCTGGAGAAGGGGACGTTGATTGTGGTGGTGAATACGCTGGATGAGGGGATGGAGCTGTGTAATCAGTTTGCGCCCGAGCATCTGGAGATCATGGTGCGGGAGCCCCGTAGCTGGTTGCGGAAGGTTCGAAGTGCGGGGGCGGTATTTTTCGGGACATGGACGCCGGAATCGGTGGGGGATTTTGTGGCAGGGCCGAGTCACGTGCTGCCCACGGGTGGGACGGCGGCGATGTTCTCTGGATTGACGGTGGATGATTTCCGGCGGAGGACGAGTTTCATGGCGTTTACGAGGGCTGATTTGCAGGAGACCTTGAGCGTGATCGAGGCTTTTGGACGTGTCGAAGGGTTGGATGGTCACGCGCGGGCGGCGCGGATTCGGTTTGAGGTGTGATGAAGGTGGGAGGGTTCAGGGTTCGGGGAAGAGCATTTGAACAGAAGGCGCGAAGATCGCGAAGGGATGGAGAATCGGTGTGATTAGACGAAATGTACTAGCGATGACAGGGTATACGCCGGGTGAGCAACCCAAGCGGGCGGGCCTGATCAAATTGAATACGAACGAGAATCCGTATCCGCCCTCGCCGCGGGTGGCCGAGGCGTTGGGCCGGCTTGATCCGCGTGATTTGCGTCTTTATCCCGATCCGGTCAGCAGCGATGTCCGGCAGGCGATTGCCAAGTTGCATGGGGTGGCGATGGATCAGGTTTTTGCCGGTAATGGTTCCGATGAGATTCTGGCGCTTTGCACGCGGGCCTTTGTTGAGGACGATGAGGCGATCGGCTATTTTGATCCCTCCTATTCGTTATATCCCGTGTTGGCGGCCATTCGTAATGTTCCGGGTGTGCCTTGTGCGCTTTCGTCGACCTTGGAGTGGCCGGAGCGGGACCCGGAGCAGACGGCCCTGTTTTTCCTGGCAAATCCCAATGCGCCGACGAGCCTGAGATTTCCGGATGAGCGTGTGAGCCGCTTTTGTCGTGGCTTCAACGGTGTGGTGTTGATTGACGAGGCCTATGTGGATTTTGCGGATGGGGATTGCATGGAGCTGGCGAAGACGTTGCCGAATGTCCTGGTGATGAGGACGCTTTCCAAGTCGTATTCGCTGGCCGGGATCCGGTTCGGGTATGTGGTGGGGAGCGGAGACTTGATCGGGGCGCTGGATACGATCAAGGATTCCTACAATCTTGACCGGATGACGCAGGCGTTGGCGTTGGCGGCGATAACGGATCAATCCACCATGAAAACCAATGTGGCGAAGATCAAGGC
>CAZSSA010000059.1:13292-15480 GCA_964609375.1 uncultured Verrucomicrobiota bacterium
TGGCGGCGATAACGGATCAATCCACCATGAAAACCAATGTGGCGAAGATCAAGGCCACGCGGGAACGCTTATCCGGGGAGTTAATCCGGCGCGGATTTGAGGTGTGCAAATCGGAGACTAATTTTCTCTGGGTGCGGCCTGTGACGATGAAAGCGAAGTCTGTTTTTGAGTTGTTGAAAGAGGCCGGTGTGTTGATCCGGTATTTTGCCGGAGAGCGGACGGGGGAGTATGTGCGGATCACGGTCGGGACCGATGAGGAAATCAACCGGCTGCTTGACGTGTTGCCGGAGAAGGGGTGAAGCATGAAGAAAAGAACATCGACAGTAGCGCGCAAGACGCGTGAAACGGATATTTCGGTGAGCCTTGTGATTGAAGGGAGCGGCCGTGCGCGTGTGACGACCGGGATGCCGTTCATGGATCACATGGTTGAGTTGTTTGCCAAGCATTCGCTGATGGATGTGGTGGTCAGGGCCAGTGGCGATCTGGCTGTGGATTATCATCATACCGTTGAGGATCTCGGATTGGTGCTGGGCGAGGCGCTGGACAAGGCGTTGGGGGAGCGGAAGGGGCTGGTGCGCTATGGTTCGGCGTATATCCCCATGGATGATGCCCTGAGTCGTGCGGTGGTGGATCTGGGAGGGCGTCCCTATCTGGTTTATGAGGTGGCGAACCGGACCCGGAAGATCCGTGATTTCGATTTGCTGTTGATCCGTGAATTTTTCCAGGCATTCACCATCAAGGCCCGGATGAATCTGCACATTGCGCAGTTTTACGGGAAGGAGCCTCACCATGCCTATGAGGCCATCTTCAAGGCGGTGGCGAGGGCGTTGGGGGCGGCCTGTCAGGTTGATCCGCGTGTCAAGGGTGTGCCATCGAGCAAGGGAGCGATTTAAGGTACTATGCAAATTCACGAGTCGTTTGGGGCCTGGTTCGAGAAGCACCGGGGCGGGCTTGATGCATTGATGTTTGATATTGACGGGGTGATGGTGGCGGGGGGCGAGCTGGTGCCGGGGAGTCTGGAGTTGATCAGGGGATTGCGTGGCACGGGATTTCCGTTCCGGTTACTGACGAATGATGGCAATCACTCGGTGGAAGAGAAGGCGCGCTTCCTGAACCGGTACGGCTTTGATTTTCATGCGGATGAAATCACGTCCTGTGCGGACGGGTTGACCGAGGTTGTGGCGGCACAGGGGCTGGCGGGGCGTCTGTTCTTTGTTGTCGGGGACACGGGGGAGCCTTGCAGTGTCGAGAAGGCGGGATTACGAGTGACCCGGGACATGGCGCGATTACCCGAGTGCGAGGGGGTTGTGGTCGGGGAGGATCAGTATGACTGGGAGCCTGTGATCAATGCCGTGCTCAATCATCTTCTGATGCATCCGGGGCAACCGGTTCTGGTGCCGAATCCGGATGAGTATTTTCCGGCGAAGAACGGGACGATCCATATTGCGGCAGGCGGGGTTGTGCGTTTCATTCAGAGGGTTGCCGAGGTGTATGGGGTCAAGGTGAGTCCGACGTACCTGGGGAAGCCGTATCAACCGATTTTTGAACACAGCCATCACGCGATGGAGGGTCGCTTGGGACACAAGGTGAAGCGGGAACGGGTTCTGATGGTGGGTGATTCGCTGGCCTCGGATATTCGCGGGGCCAATGAGTATGGATACCGGTCGGGATTGTTGCTGACGGGGATTACGAGGGAGTCGCATTTTTCGACGGCGACGGTACACCCGACGCATGTATTCCGTGGATTCTAGCGTGACGTCAATGGTAATGCGATGGAGTTGATCGCTGTATCTGCCTGATTATCTGAGGTTTGCGTTCGCGGGTTTTGTTATTCATTACAGGAACGCATACATTCCGATTGATATTGAAAATAGCCTGTGGTAGCTTCCCCATCTTGCGAAAAGCTTTATTGTCACGCAAAAAGTCAAAATCAGGGATAACTATGCATAAACACCCGACGCCAAAAGACTTACGGAAGAATGTGCACCTGAGTTCAACATTATTTTGGATCAGTTTATGAGTCGTTGATTTTCAAGGGGGCATTTGACGGTTCTTGCTGATTAGGGTGTCCCGTGCCTAAAGCACCCCATGTTCACTCGCAAGAAGCGCAATCAATCTGGCTCTATTAGCGTAATGCTTTGAACTAGAACTGCACCTTGACGGCTTTGCGCTCTTCGGCTGAGTCCAC
>CAZSSA010000060.1:0-15468 GCA_964609375.1 uncultured Verrucomicrobiota bacterium
ATGCCTCGCAAACCGCATACGTGGCGATGGCATGCGAATACCCCAGGTCGCCGGACGCGTTGTTCCACGAACCATCGGATTTCTGATGGTCCACCAGCCATTTCATGGCCTTCTCGACCGTCACGCCAAACTCCCGCGAGGCCGGCGTGTCGCCGTGCGCCAGGAAGCACAGCAGCGCGAGACCCGTGAACGCCTCGGCATTGCCGGCGTATTTCTCGCCGCCCGGGTCGGGAATCGGGCCCCCGGCCGTCGGCAACCACGAGCCGTCGGCCTCCTGGTACTTCTTCAGCCACCGCAGCGCTCGCAGCACCGCCTCCTCCCCCGCCGCCGTTCCCCCGTACGCCTTCAACGCCCCCGAACGCCCGCCCGCCGACCGGTTGCCCAGCGCCCCCGCCAGCCCCTTGATGACCAGCGGGCTCTTCGTCATGATCGGCGCCGTCACCGGCGTTACATCCTTTACCGGTGCCGGCGTGTCGACCGGCGTGTCGGAAACCACCGGCGCGTCGATGGCCATGTCCGATGTCACATCCACATCCTCGCGGATCTGCTGGATCTCCTCCTTGATCTCGTCCAGCTTCACCGTCTCCGGCGTCATCACCACCACTTCCACCGCCGCGTCCTTCGTCATCGCCTGCCCCACCGCAAACGTCAGCAGTGCCACCACCACCAGCAGGCTGATCCCCACCGACAACCCCCACGAACTCAATAACCGCATCAGCTCGAACCGCGCAAACCGGTATTCCCCGCTATCCTTCGGCTCCCGCAACCCCTTCAGCACCCGCCGACAATACTTCAGCAGGCTCTCGTCCATCATCATCAGGGTGGTATCCTTGTCCAATTCACTCATGGCTTCCTGCCTTTCCCAGGCGGAGGAACAGGGCGCTAACCGCCGTAAGTTGTGTTCGTGTCTTCACCCTTTATAGTCCAAGTGCTTGCCCCATCAGCCGTTTCTTGCCACCATCCCTTTGATCCGGAGCAGATGTTCTGGATTTTCCTGGTAGATCACGCGCATCGGCCCGGGAGCAAGCCCGAGCCGATCCATCAGCGGCACGCGGTACCGGTAGACATCCGCCAGCGCATAACCAGCGTCGGATCCCCAGAGCAGGCGCTCGCTCGGGCAGTGCGCGATGAGATAGCGCAGGCCTTCGAGGTGCGGCCCGCACAGACAGGCCCAGAGGTTTTCGGCGGATCGCATGGCCGCCGCCGCCTCGCGGTAGTGCTCGAACAGCCCGGCATGCCCCAGGATGATGGTCGCGCGCGGGTGACGCTGGGCCAGCAAGGCCATTTGCGACGGCAGCGAAAAGGGCGGCGTCCCATCATGGAAGATCAGCGGAACGTTGAACTCCGCGGCGAGTTCGGCTATTTCGTCCATCGTCGGGTCGCTGACGCTGCAACCTTGCAGCCAGGGGTGGAACTTGACGCCGTGAAACCCCAGTTCGCCCAGGCAGCGACGCACCTCGGCCAAGGCTTCCCGGGGTTCCGCAAGGCTGGCCGTGCAACAGGGCAGCATGGCCCCGGCGCTGCGCGCGCAGATCCGCGCGAGCCGGTCGTGTTCGGCGGGGATGGCGCCGGCGTTGAACAGGCCATGCTCGGGCAGAACCAGCGAGCGGCTGATGCCGTACTGCGCCGCCAAGGCCAGCCAGCGCGAGGGATCCTCCCCGTCACGCTCCGTCCAGGCCCGGCCCCAGTGGGTATGGCAGTCGAACCGAGTCATGCGCGGCCCTCCCCGAGGAGCCGCCGCAGATTCTCCCCGTACAGGCCGGGGTGCTCATCGGCGGGCAGATGGCTGTGCAGTTGTTCAAGCTCGAAACGCAGATCGTTGGCAGGCGCCCCCGATCCGAAGATCAGCCGGTCCCCGCCGGCCAGTTCGAAGTACCGCGGCACGGCCCAGGGACGCGCAAGACTGGTTTCCAGGTAAAGATTGCCGCCCAGATGACAGCGGGCGATGGCACCCATGTCCCAGGCATGGTCGGTGCTGCCGCAATGGCCGAGAATGAACGTCGTCCGCGGGTATCGCTGCGCCGCCAGCACGGTCTGCGTGGGCGCGCCCATGCTGTGCGGGCCGGTGTGGACGTACACCGGCAGGTTCAACGCCCCGGCGCGCGCGAGCAGCGGCTCGACGATCGGATCGGTCATCATGAAGCCCTGCAGAGCCGGGGCGAAAACCAGCAACCGGGCGCCGCCCGACGCTGCGCTCTCGATGATGGCCAGAGCTTCGGCGCCCCGCCAGGGCGTGGCGCAACAGGCGGAAATGAAGCGGCCGCCCGCGCGCGCCGCCTCGGCCAGAATGCGCTCGTTGCCTTCGGCGTTATGCACCGCCAGTTCGCGCTCCTCCGGGGCGATCACCGCGCGCTCGACCCCGGCGCGATCCATGTCGCGCAGGAGCGACTCAGCCGTGAGCCCCGCGCCCAGCGTCGTATAGCCGTCCAGAATCCCGCTCATGTATCACTGCCTTTCGGAACCGCATGGCCCAGGAGCCGGGCCAGGTTTTCTCCCAGAATCTTCCGCAACGTCCCGTCCGGGACCCTGGTGCCGACGATCTGGCCGAGCCGGCAGGCGGGATTGGCCACGGGCATGTCCGAGCCGTAGAGGATCCGGTCCTCCCCCACCCGCTGGATAAAGTACTCCAGGTTTCCCCGCAGGGTCGAGGAGGCAGCCGTATCGAAATAGGCGTTGGGATACGGGCCGTAGAGGGTCGCGTACTCCCGGACGCTCAAGGCGTGGGCGAGGATGAACTTGGCGTCGGGGTAGCGGCGAATCACCTCCACCGGAACCTTCCAGTGACAGAGCAGGGCGCATTTCCGCCCGGCCGCGAATTCCCAGATGGCCTCCATGGCATCGTTGAATTCCGGGAGCCCCCACATCCCGCGCAGCGGAAGCGTCTCGTACGCGTTGCTAATCTTGACGCCAATGTGCCCCAACTCGTCGAAGCACCGTTTGAGTTCATCCACCACCGCCGCCTTCCCCAGGCAGGGCTGGGTGGCGGCAAAGCCCGCGAACCGGCCGGGGTGTTTTCGGAGCGCCACACCCACGTCGGTGTTGCCCTGGACCACATCCGGGCAGTTGAATTTGTTGATGCATAGCCTGGCGATGCCGATGCGGTCCATCCGGGCGATGAGCCACTCGGCGTCCATCCGCATGCCCGACAGCGGCATCCAGGGGTCCAGATGGCCGTGGCAATCGAAGACAAGGACATCGCGGAGGGTTTGCCCGTTGAGCGCCTGGTTCAGAATCCGGTGGTTGTTCATCGCACCGCCTCCGTCAACCGCTTGAGATTGCCCGAGGCGATGGCCGCCTTGTCCGTGTCCGGAAGGTCCGCGTAGGCCAGGGCGATCTTCGCCTGCCCCCCGCCGAACCATGGGAAGTTCGTCCCGAAGACCAGGTGCTGCACACCGAACCGCCGCACGACATCCTCCAGCACGTGGTCGGAATGGAAACTGCTGGTGTCGAGGTGGAAGTTGTCGCACAGCTCCAGGGTCTTATAGACCAGGGAGTGGTCGGTGTTGAACTTGGGTGTGGTCAGGATCACCGGCAGGGCGGGGAAGGCCTTGCACACCGCCTTGAGCTGGACCAGTTGTGCGCCCGTGACCGTTGCCGAGGCATCGTTGGCGAACAGCACCGGCATCCGGTGGTTTTCCAGTTCGGCCAGCAGGCCGCCCAGGGTGTCGAGATCCAGGCAGGAAAGGCTGGAGAAGACTCCTCCCCAGAAGATCCGCACCAGCCGGGCACCGTTCGCGATCGCGTCTTCCACATCGCGCCGGAAAGTGGCGGGCGCGAAGTGCGGGGCACTTAGCACCCAGCAGGGGTGGAGCCGGGGCTGTCCTTTGAGGCACTCCAAAAGCTGGTGGTTTCCGATGGCGTTGTCATATTCGGCCGCGCCGGCATGGTACACGAACGCCTCGTCAATCCCGTAGAAATCCATTTCATCGAGGCACTCGGCTGCGGTCGGGAAATGTCCTTCCCGAGGCGCGTAGTACGGGCCGATCATCGCGTTGACGTCAAGGTAGTGCATGGTCTGTCAGATTCCTTTCGGCATTTGGCCGGGCTGCCGGGCCGGGCCGGGCCGGAAATCGGGCGCCTCCTGGGGCATGCTGCCTTCGGCGATGGACTTGGCCGCCAGGATCGCCGGGACGGCGGTCTCCACCGCCTTGTACACGTCAAACTCCAACGGCACTCCGCGCAACACCGCGTCGGCAAAGCAGGCGAAGGTGAAGTAGTCGACGCCGCCGTGCCCGCTGCCCGCCGCCTCCGGCGGGGCATCTGTCCGCAGCGTGCTCCACGGAACCTCCAGCGGTTCCTTCAACTGCCACTTGTCCACAAACAGCTTGCACTGGTCCTTATCGCCGCGGCGCCATTCCAGAACCCCTTCGGTGCCCTTGATGTGGTGCCAGTGCGAGACCAGTTCGCCCCGGCGGATCGCCGGCAGGGTGTGGGCCACGGCCATCCGCAGGATGGTGTCCTTTTCAGTGTGCATCAGAGCCACCTGGATGTCCGCCCGGTCGATGTTGTCATACTTGTAGCTCTTCTCCCGGACCGACATGCCGACCACCTTGACCACGCGGTCCTCCAGCACGTGCAGCATCGGCGACAACTCGTGCGGCAGGTAGCTGATGGTCGGGGCCCGGTGCCGCCATGTCGGCCGCGCCTGGGGATTGAGTTTGCTTTGGCGCTCATTGTAGAAGCGCCCGCGCTCGTCCTGGAAGAAGGAATCGGGTTTGTTTCCGAAATACTCGCCTTCCACAAACAAGGGCTTGCCGATGACCCCGGTTTGCACGATATGCCGCCACGCCTGGATGTAGCCGCTGTAGCGGATCTGTTCCATCAACAGGAACGTCTTCTTCGTGCGTTCCACGGTCGTCACCAGTTGCCAGCAATGGTCGAGCGAGTAGGCCACCGGCACTTCCATCATCACATGGCAGCCCGCTTCCAGCGCACGGCAGGCGATGGGCACCTGAATGTCCGCGTCCACCTGGACAGCCACCGCGTCCAGCGCTTCCTTCTTGAGCATGTCCTCGAAGTCGGTGTAACCGCGGACCTTCAGGCCGTGGTTCTTTTCCACGTCCGCGACCACCTTGGCCACCACGTCCGGGCGGATATCGCAGACCGCGGAGAGGGTGTAGTCGTCGTAGGCAATGGCCTTGGCGACGACGTTGTACACCGCCCGGTTGCCCAGCCCGATCACGCCGAGGCGGATGGGATTCTCCACCGGTGGAAGGGGAACAATGTTCCGGACACTACCAACATCAACCAATGTTGCTCGCTGACCCATGGGATCGCTCCTTCTCTATCATTCCACCACGACAGTCTCAAACAGTTCCAACTTCGGCAAGACCACGTTCAGCCACTCGCCGTCGCGGGTGGTTGGCAGGTCTTTCCCCATTCGCAACGCGCGGGCCTTTGCTCCCGCGGCGCGGATTTGAATCCGGATGTTCTCCTGCGGCTGAACCGCCTCGAACGGCCGCTGGCCAATGCCGGTGTAATTGATCAGGCTCACGATTTCCCGGACCCGCGGCGCCTGGGTCCGCCGGTGCACGACCTCGACAGTCTGCGGGGCGTTTTCCACCCGCACATCGCGCCGGCTCAGGGCATGGTAAAGGTTGCGCAGCAGCAGGCGGATGTCGCGCTGCTGGTAGGTCCAGTACAGCTCGCCGAAAGTCCCCGCCAGGTACGCGGCGCGACCCTGTCCGAACCGGTTGAGCGTCACCGCCGGAAACCCGGACCGCTTGATCTCGCTGCCATCCCAGCCTGTGACCTTGACGGAATAGGGGCTGACCATCTCCGCCGTAGTCAACTCAACTTCCGCGCTGACAAGCGGCGCGGGCAGCAACGTGGGATGAATGTCCGCGAAAAGATCCGGATGCTCCGGCTGCCTGTGGAAATAGAAGTGCGGATACGGCTTCAGGGGCGTGCGCAGCATCCGGGCCCCGAACACGTCGCCCAGGCGCAGGTCGTCGCCGCGCCGCCCATCCTCGTCGCAGAGCGACGTCTCGAAGGAGGCGATGACGCTGCCGCCGCGGCGCACATACTCGCGCAGCCGCTCGTCAAAGGCCGTTCCCGTACAGCCGACGTTCGGCAGGACAAGCAGGTCGTACTTGAAGATGTCCTCGCGCCGCACCGATTCCTCGTCCACGATGTCGCAGGGCAGGTGGCTCTTGACCAGGGCGTCGTAGAAGCCGTTGAATTCCTGGTGGATATCCCCGACGGTTTCGCCCGTCTGGCCGCCCTGGGTGAAATCGCCGTGCAGCACACGCGGCTTGCCGTAGTAGTTGATGGAGTCCTCGGGCCACACGATGGCGATGCGCGCGGCGGATTCCGTGCCGTAGTAGACATCGCGGTGCCGGCTGAAATGGTGGAACCACCCGGCCACGGCGGGAAAGACCGGCTGGTCCTTGAACCAGGTGAACCCGGACAACCAGACTCCGGACCCGTGCGCCGGCGGCTGGACCAGCGCCAGTTGCAGTTCGGCGTCGGTCTGGTAGTAGCTGCGCCAAGGGCCGTGCGCGGGCGAATTGAACACCAGGGTGGGCTTGCCCTGCGCCTGGGTCTGGTAGTACTTGGCATTCGAGCCCGGCCGCCACACGGGCATCAGGTAGAGCTGGCGGGAAACGAACCCTCCTTCCGCCGCCAGGATATCCTGTCCCTGGATGAGAATGCGATTGTTCCGCCCCGCAATGTAGTAGGGTTCGTCCTTCGTTCCGGAATTCCCGTAGAGCGCAACATCCGTCCGCACAGCCTTGATGGCCGCGTTGCAGTGCTCAAAGAACCGCCGGATGCTCCCGGCCTGGAATGTGGCCAGCTTGCGGAGTTCCGGATGGCCGGCCTCCTTGGGCGGCATGTCGGCCTGATATTGCTCGCGATACAGCAGGCGGCAATGCCCGCAGTAGCAGGCGTTGGCGAACAGGCACGGGCCGTCGAAGAAAATGCCGTCGATGGGATACTTGCACAGGTCCAGGCACACCGCGCGCACCCAGTCGCGCCAGGGCGAGTTGACGCAGAAGGCTGTCTCGATTCCGTACAGGTTCTCGATCGTGCTGCCGTCGAAGCGGATCTGCTTCCAGTCCGGATGTTCCTGACCGAAAGCCGGCTTGATGGCGTGGGTGTTGAAGTAGACCACCGTGCGGTATCCGGCCGCCCGTGACTTCTCCAGATATCCGGCCAGGTAGTCAAATGGATGGCTCTTGAACTGGTCGGAGTTGAAGTAGCAGACCTGGTTGGTCAGATGGGCTTCGATGAACGACAGCCCGTGCGTCTGCAGCGCCCCGCTGGCCTTGATCACCTCGACTTCGAGGGCCGGGTCGGTTACGGCCTGCCAGTTCGTGCCCGGCGATATGCCGGGCAGGGTGTACGGGCAGGTCTCGTTCATGAGCAGCGGTTCGTGCTCCCACCAGCGCATCGGGCCCGGGTCAGTTTTCTGGTGGTTGTTCATAGGGCATGCTCCCCTGGCCCGCCATAGAACCGGGCGCGCCACTCGGCCCACGAAAGTTGCACCTTGGCGTAATTGCCGTTGTTGTAGACGCGGGCGCGGCTGGTGTCCGACTCGTTGTCGGACGGGAAGGTTTTCTCAATGACCGGAAGCTGGAACACCCGGCGATACCAGGCATCTCGCGCGGCATCCTGCTTGAACACGCTTTCAAAGAGCAGGCTGTAGAAACGGGCGTCAGCCGGAAGCACGTTGTCGCCGTGGGGATCAATGGTGCAGCGTCCGGCGGGATAGTCCGCCTCCAGGGTCTTGCCCTCGCGGCAGAGCCGGCAGGCTTCCCCCAGGTCAAGCCAGCGCCCCGCGTACCGCAGACGGCACCCGAGGTCGCTGTCGTAGCAGATCCAGCGCTTTTCCGCCGGATCGAAGATCTCCACGAGCGAATGGCCGTTGTCGTAGTCGTTCCACTCGTCGAAGGTCAACGTGCAGGCGAATCGGCTTTGGATTCCCACCTCGCGCAACTGCACCGAGACGAAAAGCCCCGTCGTGCCGCAGGTGATCGTGAGCCCGCCGGTCCGGGCGCGTTCGACCATCTCCGCCATCGGCAGCTTGTCCTGCCCGCGCCAGCCGTGAACATGCATGCGGCTCAAACTGCCGGCAAGCAGCCACACATCTCCCCGGAAGAGGTGCGTCTGCCGCATGTCGCGATGGGCGATGTCGAAGAAACGGTACCATCCTTCGCGCTCGACCCGATAGGCCTTGTCCCCCATGCGGACCATGGCCGGTTCCTTCAGAATCAACGGCAGGCCGCGGTAGTCCTGCGCCGTGGACGGCGCCGCGCCGGGCAAAGGC
Organism: uncultured Verrucomicrobiota bacterium; assembly: GCA_964609375.1. Lineage (GTDB taxonomy): Bacteria > Verrucomicrobiota > Kiritimatiellia > CAIKKV01 > CAITUY01 > CAZDUS01. Next base: position 8,270 of record CAZSSA010000060.1, read on the forward strand.
GCCACAGCCTCGTGGCAGTTCCGGCCCGCGTACTGCACCACGGGCTTGACCGGCTTGGAGGGGTCGGGGGTTGTCTCTTGTTCCGCGGCTGAGTGTGTCGTCATGTCCAGTCCTCCCGCCTACACTATCACTTCCCACAAGTAGCCGCTACGGTAAGGATTGTCGTTTTCGCAGACATAGAAAACGCCGTTACCGGCGGACACGATGTCGTGGTTCTGCCAGAGGGTGTTGCCCTCCGCGTCGCGCATGGGGCCCAGTTTCTCGAACGTGCCCTTGCGGTAATCAATCCTCATGAACTCGCACTGGCCGTCGCGGCCGGTGACGCCATAGGCCGCGCCATCCGCGCCCAGGGCGAGCGAGGACAGGCGGCTGCGACGGTCGGGGGTCGGGGTCAACAGCAACGTGGCCTGGAAGCTTTCCGGATCGATCCGGTAGAACGAACCATTGGCGCCGCCGGCATACATGAAGCCGTCGCCGAAGTTGAAGAAAGACTCGGCCTTGACCGTGCCGTACTTCCCGTCCGGCCGCGGCAGGCCCTTCTTGGAGAAGACGATGCGGTCCTGGCGCGGGTCGAACTTGCAGAGGCGGAGCGCGTCAGGCCCGGCCTCGGACTGCCAGGCGCGGGTCAGCCCCCAGTTGCACCAGACGCAACCGGCATCGTCGAGCGCGATGTTTTCGCCCTGGATCATGCCGCCATAGGTACCGATCAGGCCCAGGTCCCGGGACTGGCGGGTGCGCAGGTCGAAGATCGCCAGTTTCTCGGGCGGGAAGCACAGGCAGTAGAGGCGCTCCCGCGCGGCGTCGAGGGCAATGGCCTGGATGTAAGTGTGCGGGACCGGGATGCCGAGCTTGGCGATGTCGCCCGTGCGCGGATCGTAGCGGACAATCGAGGCGCCGGGCGCTTCCCGGTACCGGTCCACATCGTGCAGCAGGGCCTGGGCGGCGTACAGACAGCCGTCCGGAGTCTTGACCAGCGAACGGTGGAACTTGGCGTCGAACGGGTCGGCCACCCGGTCGTAGCCAAGCTCCACAAACCGCCCCGTCTTCCGGTCGTAGGCCTTGAAGATGTCGGCGGCGAAGGAGGTGATGCCGAGATAGACCCGGTCATCATCCGGATTGTACAGCGCGCAATCCATGCTGATCCAACCCGTGCGCCAGTCCGGCGCCTTCTGGAAATCCTCGTAATCCCAACGGTCCTCGACCTCGTCAAACCACTGGTTGCCGTAGGCCGCGTTCTTCAATTTCAGGGTGCGTATCTTCATGTTCGTCCTTTCATGCTCGTCCTCGCGTATCCAGTTTCAGCCGGCTGGCCGCCCCGGGGGCGGGCAGCGGGCAGACGGCGCGGAAGGCCGCCGCGGTCGTTTCCGCCGTCGCGGGGATCAACATGCAGCCCCGGTCGGACAAAATGCGCTTCAGGTGCGCGATCATTTTCTCGAGCGTCTCACGGCGGAAGTCGCGCGGATCGCTGAAGTCGAAGATGTTGTGGGTGCTGATCTCGATGCGCTTGACCGGCGTGGCCTCGCGTAACTGGCGGTCCACGGCCTTGGCGATCGTGTACCAGTGGTTCTTGGCGTCGACCAGTTCCACCCGCAGGTCCTGCGGATGCTTGCCGCCCCACATGCGTGAGTCGGGATCGAGCGTGCTGGGCAGTTCGACAAAATCCAGCCAGCCCGGCAGCAGGCGGTTCCAGGGATGCGCGTAGTGCGCGTCCAGCGGCGCTCCGGCCCAGACCGAGGCGCATTCCGGCAGGTTCCGGGTCGGGGTCGAGTTCGTGCCGTGCCGGAAGCCCAGTTCCACCAGTAGTGGAAACGTATAATCATTGGCCGAGTGGTACCCGATGCACAGGCTCTCCGGCGCCCGGCCCATCGCGGCCGCAAAACGGTCACGGGCCTGCGCCAGCACCGCCCGCTGCCGGTCCGGTCCAAGCACCCCGAGAAACTCCTCCGCGCCGAGGTCGGCCGGATGCACGTGCAGTCCTATCTCGCACCCCTGCGCCCCGGCCTCGCGGTACAACCCGGCGCTGGCCTCCAGGTCGGTCGGAATCACGTAGAGCGTGCCCTTGAGCCCCTCCCGCTCCAGGACGTCGAGCAAGCCCCGCACCGAGCGTTCGCCCAGCGCCGGATTCTTCACCGCATGGGCGGTGGCTTCGCAATCGGCGCGCACTGAAACAAAGAATTGATTGTCTTCCATATACCTCCCCTGAGACACCCGGTTTCAGGTGTCGGGTGCCAGGTGTCATCCTGAAACCTGAAACCCGAAACTTATACTCTCAAACACTGACTCCTGCCTCCTGACTCCTGACTCCTGCCTCCTGCCTCCTGACTCCTGCCTCCTGCCTCCCCCACCACCCGCGCCACCTTGTTCAACGCATGAAAAAAGCCGTCGAAAACATCCGCGATCCTCAAGGCGGTTTGCTTTTGCGTGCCGGGTGCCCAGCGTCCCGTCGTCAACCGCGCAAACTCCAATGTACAACGCGCCTCTTCCGGTGTCAGCAGCGCCGGCACGAGGTCCGGAATAAAGGCGGACGGATCGCCGGCTTTCGTGCCGGCGGTCATTTCCCGGAACGTCCCGAAGGGAATCTCAAAAAAGTTGCGCCGGAGCCGCAACAACTCGTTCTCGATCAGCCATGTGCTGTCGAAATGTCCGGACGGCGCATGCGCGTAGAACCGCAGGCGCCCTTTCATCAGCCGGGAAAAGCGGGAGGCGTCGAACACCTTCATCGCCGGGGAAACCGGGACCCGGTCGAGGTCGGCCTTCCATTGCGTGACACTCTTGTCCGCCGCGTCCGGCACGAGGTCGCCGATGACCGGAACGAGGCGCCCGCGCAGCATCACCAGCGCGTCCTCCAGGCGGTCTTCCAGGCGGGTCAACTCCGGTTCGGCGTAAAGTTCCGGCACTTCGTAGTGCCGCTCCACGGCGTCGCGCATTTCCCGGAACACCGGCGTCTCCGGGAACATCCCGCAGGCCAGGCGGACCGTTTCCAGTTTGCCGGCCACGGGCCGTTCCAGCAGCAGGCAGAGGGCCGACTGCAGCGGCGGGCAGAAGTAGTGCATGAAGCGGCTGTGGAGCGGGTACTTGTTCTCGAACTGGTGCAGGTTCACCGGCGGATCGATCCCGCGATCGTAGCGGCCGTAAAAAAGGCAGAACTTCTTCAGGTGGAAGCACCGGTCCTCGAGGCTCCACGTCCGGCCGTCAAGATAGTGCTGCGCTGCCGCCAGACGTCCGTCGTCTTCGCTGTGGTAGAAGGTCCACTGCGGGTATTCAGGGTAATACCGGGCCGGATCCGTCAGCTCCGACCAGGTCAGGTTGATGCCGGGCAGGTGTTCGAGGTTTCGCGCCCAGTGCGGATGGCGCCGGCACAGGTCCAAGTGTACTTCGCCCACGGCCGCCGACATGTCGCACCAGTCCCGGACCGTCATGCCGTCCGCGACGATGAAGCGCGTGTCATAGTCGCTCAGGCCCGGGATCAGGTCCTCGAAGCGCCACTTGGCGGCAATCGCCTGGATGCGGGGCACGCGTCGGCGGCACTCGGCGTAGTACAGCTCGTAGAAGCGCTGGAAGTCGTTGGCCGGCTGGGGGGCAAAGATCACCGCAACACCTCCGCCAGCGACACCTCGCGCCGCTCGCGCGCCGACCGGTAGAGCGCGTCCACGACGGCATTGGTCTTCGCCGCCTCGGCGGCGGTGACCGCCGGTTCACGGTTCTCGAGAACGGCTGAAACGAAATCCGCGACCAGCGGCTCGTGCACGTTCTTCGCGTTCGGCGCCGGGACCTCCACCGTGTCACGGCCCACGGTCTTGAGTACCGTGTCTCCGTCGTACGGATGCCACCTGACCCGGGCGGCGGCGCCCACGATCTCGAACTCGTGCGACCAGGTCCTGCTGCTCCAGTGGAAACTCGCCAGCACCTGCGTCCCGCCGGGCAACGTCAAGATGGCGACGGACGAGTCCTCCACGGCATACGGCTGCACCAGCGTCCCGGCCTTGGCGAAGACCGTTTCCGGCATCCCGAACAAACCGATCAGCACGTCGAACATGTGCGTGCCCATGTCGGAGATCGGGCCGCCGCCGGAGCGCCCGGGCACGACGCGCCAGTACTTCGGGTCGTCCGGGACGGGATTGAACCAGGAGTAGTACGTCATCCGCACCAGGACCACCTTGCCGAACTCACCCCTGGCAAGCATGTCGCGTGCCATCGAATATTTCGGCGCGAAGCGGCGGAAATAGGCCACGCCACAGCGGCGGTTGCTCCGCGCCGCCTCGGCGACGAGGGTTTGCGCCTCGGGATGGTTCAGGGCGACGGGCTTTTCCACCAGCACGTGCTTGCCGGCCCGCAGCGCGGCGATCGCCTGCGGCACGTGCAGGGAAACGGGCGTGCACAGGTACACCGCGTCGAGGTCCGGCGCGCGCAGCGCCTCGGCCAGATCGGTGTGGACCCGGGCGCCGCGCGGGGCCGCCGCGGCCTGGGCCCGCGCCGCGACCGTGTCGCACACGGCCGCCACCCGGCTGCGCGGTTCGGCATCGAGGGCCGGCAGCACGCGCTTGTTGGCAATGTCGCCCGTGCCCACCACCAACCAGCGCAGTTTGCCCGTGTCTGTGTTCATAGCGTAACCCTCTGGCGCGCCAGGCACTCCTTCAGCGCCTGGGCCAGGTAAACCAGGTCCTCCTCGGTCGTCCGCGGGAAAATCGGCAGCGAAAGCGCCTGCCGCGAGCCCTTGGCGGCGATCGGACAACGCGCCGTCTCCTCCGAATAGCCGAGCTTCGCGAACGCCTCCCACGTCCAGACTGCGGGGTAGTGGTGCGCCGTGCCCACCTTGAACTCATCCTTGAGCCGCTTAACAAACGCCTCGCGTGTGATCCCGACCTTGTCGGTGTCGAGCCGGATGACGTAGAGATGGCTCCCGTGGTCCGGCCCGTGGCCGGCGGGCAGGATCAGGCCCTCGACATCGCGCAGCAAGTCGTTCATGCGAGTCATGGCCTTCTGCCGCATGGCGAGGATCCGGCCGATCTTGGCCAGTTGCGTCAAGCCCACGGCGTACTGGGGCTTGGTCATGCGGTAGTTGAACCCGATGCTCACCACGCGCAACGGCGGGCCGTACACATAGCCGAATGTTTTTTTCTGGCGGACGGTCTCGGCGAAGACCTCGTCATCGGTCGTCACGGCCCCACCCTCGCCCAGGCAGGTCATGTTCTTGTTGCTCTGGAAACTGTAACAGGACGCCTTGCCCCGGCCGCCGATGGGCTGTCCCTTGTATTTCGCGCCCACGGCATGGGCGGCATCGTAGATGACGGGCACGCCGGTTTCGGCGGTGATGCGGTCGAAGGCCTCGATGTCGCACGCCAGTCCGGTGAAATGGACCGGGATGATCGCCTTGGTTCTCGGGGTGATCCGCTCGCGCACGGACTGCGGATCAAGGTTCATGGTCGCCGGGTCAATGTCGGCGAAGACCACCTTCGCGCCCTGGCCGACGGCCGTGCCGGCCGTGCAGACGAACGTCAGCGGCGTCGTGATCACCTCGTCGCCCGGTCCGATGCCGAGAGCCATCATGCAGCAGTCCAGAGCCGTGCCGCAGGAATTCACCGCCACGGCCTTCCAGGCCCCTTCGTGCTGTGCAAGCGCCTCCTGGAACTGGTTCTCCTCCGGCATGGGAAAGAAGTTACCCGCCGCTCCCATGGCGGCAGCCACACAACGCTGGGCCGCCTCCACGTCGTCCTGTTCATAAACACCCCCCAACGCAAGAAAGGGCACTTCACGGATTTGCATGATCATGTCCTCATCAGTAATTAAACTTAAATCGGTTTATGATTGATTATTTCACGTCATCCGGCAAGTAAAATGTGCTCATCAAGAATAATCATCAAGAATAATGGACAGGTTTCGATTACAGGCCTATGATGAGCAGATTGTGAAACCCGGCAGCCTGAAGGGTTTTCCGTTCAGGATTTCGCCAGCCATACGATGAAGTTGACGCTAAAGGATATCGCACGCCTCGCGGGGACCAGCACGACCGCCGTGAGCTTCGTGCTGAACGGAAAAGCCGACAAACGGGTCCGGGCGGAGACACGCGAAGCCGTCCTGGAGACCGTCCGCAAATACAACTACCGTCGCCGCGCCGCCGCCAAGGGGCTGAAACTGCGACGCAGTTACAAGGTGGGCCTGACTGTGGCCGGCCGTTTCAGCGAATATCCGCTGATCGGCGCGGCCAGTCACCACGAATTGGTCAATCTGCTGGCCTGCTCCCTGCATGAGCGTGGCTATGGCACGGGCATGATTCAACTCGACCCGGGGCTCCCGCCCGCGGAAGTCGCCCGCGATCTCGAACGGGAGGAAGTGGACGGATTTCTCTTCGTGGACGCCCCCGCCCCGTTCCTGGATCGCATCCTCTTCTGGCTCCAGCAGCACCGCATCCCGGCCGTGTCCGTCGGCACCCCCTTCCCGGCCGACACCGGATACGCCTGGGCCGCCATAGACCGGGAATCCTCGTTCGAAGCCGGGGCCATCCATCTGCTCGACGCGGGATGCAGGCGCGTGGCCATGCTCGATATCGATTTCAACACGAAGTTTACCGCCGTCAAACGCCGGGCCTACGAGCGCGCCATGACCGCCCGCGGGCTGACGCCGCTTCCCCTTTTCGCCATTGAAACCCCCAACGCCCGTGCCGCTCGCGCCGCCGCCGGGGAACTCCTCCGCGCCGTGCCCGACGTGGATGGCGTGCTGCTGACCGACAACCTCTTCGCGCCTGTCGTCCAGATGGCACTCGGGGACCGCCCCTGCCGCCTGCTGGGGTTCGGCGATGCAAGCATCGCGCACTTGTGCGATCCGCCGATTCCCTTCATGCGCCTCCCCGTGGACGCTCTGGCGCAATTGTGTGTGGACCATCTGCTGGGGTGGATCGAGATGCCCGACCAGCGCCAGCCCCTCAACCGCCTGCTGCCCTGCGAACTGATCCAGCCTTGACCTCCTATCCAAGTGTCAACCTACAGCCGGATGCGCATACTCTACAAAGGCTAACGAGGAGGGCGAATGACGAGGACGCGGCCCAGCGCCTGCGGCTCCACCGGATCGCACGCCGTCAACACCTTGCCCGCCAGCGGTTTCATCGTTTCGATCATGGTTGGCTCCCGCCCTCTGCCCCCGCATGAGATCACTTGGCCCCGGGTTTCGTCGCAGGCGTCACGGTCTTTTCATCCTGCGTTGCG
>CAZSSA010000061.1:0-15403 GCA_964609375.1 uncultured Verrucomicrobiota bacterium
CGCTCCTCAAATTCCCCTCGGTATTTCGCCCCTGCCATCAACGCCGTCATATCCAGCGAGAAGATCGTCCTCTCCTTCAGCCCCTCAGGTACATCGCCACGCAATATCCGATGCGCCAGCCCCTCCACAATGGCCGTCTTACCCACGCCGGGCTCACCGATCAAAACGGGGTTGTTCTTCGTCTTGCGCGAAAGAATCCGGATCACGCTCCTGATTTCCATATCGCGCCCGATCACCGGGTCCAGCTTTCCCTGCCGGGCCAGTTCAACCAGATCCGTTCCATACTTGGTCAGGGCTTCATAGGCACCCTCTGGATTTGCACTCGTTACCCGCTGATTACCCCGCACCGCCGTCAACGCCTCCAGAAACCGCGCACGGTCAATCCCCATCGCGGACAGCAACTTGACCGCCGCCGACCCCTTCCCTTCATCAAGAAAAGCCAGCATCAGATGCTCGACCGAAACATATTCATCCTTCAGCCGTTTGGCCTCATCAGCCGCCCGCACCATAAGTTGATTGAGACGCTGGGTCACATAGACCTTCCCCGCTTCCGTGGATGCCCCTCGCACCTTGGCACGCCGATCCAACTCTTCCTCGACACGGGCCCGCAAGTCAGCTGGCCGCGCACCCATACGCTCAACCAGCCGAGGGATCAGCCCATCCTCCTGCGTCAGCAACGCCAGAAGCAAATGCTCACCATCCACTTCCTGATGACTCAAGCGAACAGCCGTCTCTTGTGCCGCTGCCAATGCTTCCTGTGCCTTCTGTGTCAATGTTGATGGGTCAAACATAATTCACCTCGTTCTTCTTTTTCGCGATCGGTCTGATACGACTTGTCCAACTCATTATTCTCCTTTCCCACTTTTTAGCAAGTCGCGTTCCAGCTTCTGGATCAGAAGTCACACTATCTCCGCAAGCCGTTGCCATTCTGAATCTTAGAAATACCACGACAGACAAGCAGCAACCCCAACAGCGTCACTATGCCTTATCTGAATATTATAAATAGCGTCATATTGACGCTGTCGATGGTCTTTCAAATCGTTTATGGCCACAAAATCATTTCATTTGTCCTTTCTACCGCTCTTGCCGGAAGCAGCAATCTTTGATATTGATACCACCTTGATTTACAGAAGATCGAAAGGATTTATTCATGCCAAATACATTATTGATAGGGACCCAGTGGGGTGACGAGGGTAAGGGAAAAATTGTGGACTTCCTGAGCCGGGATGCCGATGTCGTCGTGCGATACCAAGGCGGCAGCAACGCCGGCCATACCATCGAAATCGGCGCCGAACGCTATGTCCTGCATTTGATCCCCTCAGGTATTCTTTATCCCGACAAGACCTGCATCATCGGTAACGGATTGGTCATTGATCCTCTTGCCCTCGTGACCGAAATCAAGAATCTCGAAAAGCGCGGCATTGCTTCCAAGGGCCGCCTGCACATCAGCGACCGCGCCCACGTCGTCCTCAGCTATCACAAGGCCCTCGATGCGGCACGGGAAAACAAACTCAGTCGTGGCACCAAAATCGGCACAACCCAACGCGGTATCGGCCCCGCCTACGCGGATAAAGCATGCCGCATCGGTTTCCGCATGGGCGATCTCCTCCAGCCGGACTTGGAAGAAAAACTGAAGGACCGTCTTACTGAAAAGAATGCCGTACTAGCCGATCTCGGGGCTGTCCAGGTGGACGCCGCCACGCTGTGCGCGGAAATCCGCGAGGCGGCGGAATTCCTCCGCCCCTATATCTCCGATACCATCCCTCTTCTGAACGCCGCCTACAAGGCCGGCAAGCAAATCCTCTTCGAGGGTGCCCAGGGAACCATGCTGGATATCGATTTCGGCACGTACCCGTTCGTCACTTCATCCAACCCGACAAGCGGTGGCGCCTGCATAGGCACCGGCCTGCCACCGCGGGCCATCGACCGCGTCCTCGGCGTCATCAAGGCCTATACCACCCGCGTCGGCGAGGGACCCTTCCCCACGGAGCTCCTGGACGCCACGGGCGAGCAACTCCGCAAGACCGGCCGCGAATTCGGCGCCACCACCGGACGTCCCCGCCGCTGCGGCTGGTTCGATGCCGTCGTCGCCCGCTATTCCGCCATGGTGAACGGCATTGACCACTGGGCCATCACCAAGCTGGATGTGTTGGACGATGTGGAGACCATCCGCGTCTGCGTGGCCTATGAATGCGACGGACGCCGCTGCGATACCGTCCCCGCCTGCATCGACACACTGGCGAAGTGCAAACCGGTCTACAAGGACTTCCCCGGCTGGAAAACCAATACCAGCACCATCACTTCCTACGCGGACCTTCCCGCCAACGCCAAGGCCTATGTTCAGGCCCTATGCGAGATCACCGGCGTCCCTCTCGGTGTTCTCTCCGTCAGTCCCCAGCGGTCCAGTACGTTCCGAATCGCCGTCTGATGACCATGGAACTCCAAGCCTCTAATCAACCGGCAGCCCAGATGCCACCTGCCTCGAAGATACCGGCGCATGTGGCCATCATCATGGATGGCAACGGGCGCTGGGCAAAGCAACGCGGTCTTCCGCGGGTCAAGGGGCACGAGCAAGGAGCCGAATCGGTCCGCGTCGCCATCCGCACCTGCCGGAAACTGGGCATCCGTTACCTGACGGTCTACGCCTTCAGCGTCGAAAACTGGGAGCGCCCGAAACAGGAGGTGGATGCCCTGATGGAGCTGCTCAAGCGCTTCCTCCGCAAGGAAGAGCAGGAGTTCCACAATAACAAGGTACGTCTGCGCGTCATTGGACGAACCTCCGATCTCCCGAAATCCGTGCGTCGCGAGCTGAACCACGTCATGCACGCCACCGAGCATTACAAGGAAGGCAATCTGATCCTCGCCCTAAGCTATGGCGGACGCACCGAAATTGCCGCCGCCGCCCGCGACATCGCACGAAAAGCCAAGGCCGGCGAACTGGATGTCGATAAAATCGACGAAACCACCGTGGCCGCCCACCTCTACGCCCCGGATATCCCCGATCCGGACCTGATGATCCGGACCAGCGGTGAAATGAGAATCAGCAATTTCCTGCTCTGGCAGCTTTCCTACACCGAGTTATATGTCACCGATGTGCTCTGGCCCGATTTTCGTGAGGAGCAACTCGTCAAGGCCGTCGAAGAATACGGGCGCCGTCATCGCCGGTATGGTCTAGTGGAATAAAACATCCCAACGTTTAAGGATAACACCATGGCACTTTTGCGACGCACGTTCAGCGCCGTCATTCTTTTGGGCGGTGCCGCCCTGATCATGTTCATGCTCCCCTCGCTGGTGGGCGTGGCCATTCTTTTCCTCATGGCCATCACGGGCCTGCTGGAGTTCTATTCCATTCTCCGGGCCGCTAACATCCCGGCCTTCCGGATATTAGGCACCGTCGCCGGCGTCATCCTTCTGGCGGCCACTTATTGGTCACTGAATATCCAGTTTTTTGTAAGTGAACGACCCGCTGACCTCTGGAAAGAGCTGCCCCTCCTGGTTCTGACACTGATCATCTTCTCGATCTTCCTTCGTCAGTTCCCCCAAAAAAACAACACTCAGCCGCTACCCACCATCTCCTGTACCATGCTGGGACTGGTGTATGTCCCTTTCCTGATCATGTTCTTCTTCCTCCTTGCCTTCCGCTGGACTCCCGTTGCCCCGATGGCACCCCTGTCGCCCACGGCCGCCTGGCTGCTCCTCTATCTCGTGGTTGTGGTCAAGTCGTCGGATGTCGGCGCTTACTTTGTCGGCAGCCTCATTGGACGACATAAACTCTTCCCCCGTATTTCACCCGGTAAGACATGGGAGGGTCTCGCCGGCGGACTCGCCACAGGCATTCTTGCCAGCGTCCTCTTTTCCAGACTCGCCCATGCGCCCGGGACCGACCCCGGCACCATCACCTTCGGCCGGGTTGTTCTTGGCTCACTCGATGCCTGGATTCTAGGCGCCTTCCTCGCCGCCATCGGTGTTCTGGGCGATCTCGTTGAATCACTCTTGAAGCGCTCCGCCGGCATGAAGGATTCCGGGTGCCTGTTCCCCGGAATGGGCGGAATTCTTGATGTCCTGGATAGCCTTCTCTTTGCAGCTCCAGCCCTCTACTTCTACCTGCGGTGGTTTGCCCATGTCGTCTAATCCAATGAATAACAATTCCTGTTGTTGTGAGCCGAAACAACGTCCCGGCGCTCTTCAAACCAAAAAACGTGTTGTCATCCTCGGCAGCACCGGCTCCATCGGCGAGAACGCCCTCCGGGTCGCCGCCACGATGCCGGACCGGATAGAGATCGTCGGGCTGGCCGCACGGATCAATGTTGACCGGTTACTGGAACAGGCTCGCCAGTTTAACGTCCGCCACATCGCCATCGCGGATGCCAAACTCGCTGAAACGTGTGCCGCCGCCAAACCGCATGGCATCACCATCCACGGTGGCGATAAGGGGGTCACCCGCCTCGCCGCGCTTCCTGATGCCGACATCGTGCTCTGCGCCCTGGTTGGCATGGCGGGTCTGCGTTCTGTGCTATCCGCCTTGGAAAGCGGCAAGGATGTCGCCCTTGCCACCAAGGAAGTCCTCGTTGCCGCCGGCAAGACCGTCATGGAAACAGCCGCCAAGCATAACGCCAGACTCCTCCCGGTGGACAGCGAACATAGCGCCATCTTTCAATGTATTGATGGACACCCCGCCAAGGAAATCCGCCGCCTGATCCTGACCGCTTCCGGTGGGCCCTTCGCCACCAGGCACAACGTTGATTTCGATAAGGTAACCGCCGCCGATGCACTGAATCACCCCCGCTGGAACATGGGCCGCAAAGTCACCGTCGATTCCGCCACCCTGATGAACAAGGGCCTGGAAATCATGGAAGCCCACTGGCTGTTCGGCATTCCCTATGATCGGATTGATGTCGTCATCCATCCGGAGAGCATCGTCCATTCCATGGTTGAATTTGTGGATGGCAGCGTTCTTGCCCAGTTGAGCCCCCCGGATATGCGCTTTGCCATCCAGCACGCCCTGACCTATCCCGATCGCGTGGATGGTTCCCTGCCAAGGCTTGATCTGGCAAATATGGGGTCCCTCCACTTCACGGCGCCGGACATCAATCGTTTCCCTTGCCTCCGCCTCGCGCGTCATGCGGCCGTCACCGGCGGTACCATGCCGGCCGTTTTGAATGCCGCGAACGAAATTGCCGTCGAGCGCTTCCTCGCCGGTCAGCTCACGTTTTCCGGCATCTGGCACACCGTCGAAGCCGTCATGAATCTTCACCAGGTCGTCACCAATCCAACACTGGAAGCCATTGACCGCGAAGACCACTGGGCACGTCAGGAAGCCGACCGCCACTGCCGATTGGCCTCCAAAGCTTAACCACAATCAAAGGATACATTAACCATGCTGACTGCCATCTACACCATCGCCGTTGTCGCTCTCCTTTTCGGTATAACCATCTTCGTTCACGAATTGGGTCACTTCCTTGTCGCCCGCTGGTGCGGACTGGTCGTGGACGTTTTCTCCATCGGATTCGGCCCGGCACTCTGGCAACGCAAAGTCAATGGCGTTACCTATAAAATAGGCTGCATCCCCTTCGGCGGCTATGTTGCCCTGCCCCAGCTCGACCCTAACGGCATGGAGCTTGTTCAAGGGTCCTCGAAAAATGACGACGCCAAACCGTTCGAGACTCCTCCCGTGAAGGACATCGCAACCGAAAAGCCTCGCCATCTCCCTCCGATTTCACCTTTCAAACGTATTCTGGTCTCGGCGGCCGGCGCCACAGGGAACATCATCCTCGCCATCATCCTGGCCTGGGCTGTCTATCTCATCGGCAAACCCGCTACCCTCTCCGAAACCAGTCCCATCATCGGCTTTGTTTCCACCAATAGCCTTGCCTACAAAGCCGGGCTGCGGATCGGCGATGCTGTCCGCTCTGTGAACGGGGAACCGGTAGAAAGCTGGTACGAGTTTCTGATCGCCTGCTCACGCCTCGAATCCGTAACCACCACAGTCCAACGCGGCACCGAAACCTTATCCCTGACCATCCTGACCGAAAGAGGCATGTTCGGCGAACAAACCCTTGGCGGTGTAGACGGCCGTAGCCTCTGCATGATTCTTTCCGCCGATCCCGGCATGAGCGCGGCACGCGCCGGTCTTCAAGGCGGGGATATCATCGAAGAGTTTGACGGCATTACCATCATCAGTCGCACACAACTCATCGCCCTTGTCGGGGAGCGTAAAGGGAAAACATCCCCGATCACGGTGCGCCGCAATCACGAGACCATCACCACCATGGTTACGCCGGACTTCGATCCTAAAACGGATCAGGTCCGAATCGGTGTTCAGTTCAATGTTACCGATGTCGAATTCGACAAGATCGTGCACCCCTCTCCATGGAGTCAGATCAAGTCCCACTCAACGGCCATTTTCCGCACGCTGGGAGCACTAACAACCCCCGGTCAGGCCGGCCCCGCGGCACGCTCTATCGGGGGCCCCCTCGCCATCCTCATCACCTACTACTATGTCGTCAAAGTCAGCCTGATGGTGGCCGTCTTCTTCACCGCCTTTCTGAATGTCAATTTGGCCATCCTTAATCTTCTGCCGATTCCCATTCTTGATGGAGGACACATCCTTTTTTGCCTGTGGGAAATGATTACCCGCCGCCCCGTTCACGCCAAAGTGGTAAACATCGCGTCGAATACCTTCGCTGTCCTGCTGATAACTATTTTTGTCTTCCTGTCAGGACGGGATCTCTGGAGAATGACGCCGATAGGCCGCTATCTGAACGGCTTGATGAATTCCAATAAGGAAAGCGTACAACCGTCATCCACCAATTCACCCACCGCCGCTCCTGCCGCCCCCGAGAGGTAGTCCCATGCACAGCGCATTAGCCACCCAACGCCGCCACACACGCCAAATCCACATTGGTAAGGTGGCGATCGGCGGCGGGGCCCCCGTCAGTGTCCAGACCATGACCAAGACGGATACCCGTGACGTCAAGGCAACGATAGCCCAGATTCAGGATCTGGAATCGCTCGGTTGCGACATCGTTCGCCTTGCCGTCATTGATGAACAAGCCGCCAGGGCATTGGCCGACATCAAACGCGAGGTCACCATCCCTCTCGTCGCGGATATCCATTTTCAGCACAAGCTTGCCCTTATCGCCTTGGAAAGCGGCATCGACGGCTTGCGCATCAACCCCGGCAATATCGGCGGATTGGATCGCGTCAAGGAAGTCGTCAGCGCCGCCGCCGCACGGAAGATCCCCATCCGCATCGGGGTAAACGCCGGCTCTCTCGAAAAAGAACTTCTGGAAAAACACGGCGGAGCCACGGCGGAAGCCATGGTCGAAAGCGCCATGCGCCATGTCCGTATTCTCGAAGATGCCGGGCATCCGTGGATCAAGATATCCGTCAAGGCCTCCGATGTGCCTCGCACGGTGGAAGCCTACCGCCTTCTCTCCCGCGCCACCGACCACCCTCTGCACCTCGGTGTGACGGAGGCCGGCACACTATTAGCCGGAACCGTCCGTTCCAGTGTCGGGATGGGGCTCCTCGTGGCGGAAGGCATCGGCGACACCCTCCGTGTCTCCCTCACCGACACCCCGGCACAGGAAGTCCGCGTCGGACTTGAACTGCTTCGTTGCTTCGGGTATCGCCCGCCCGGCCCCTCTGTGATCTCCTGCCCCACCTGTGGACGGATTCAAATTGACGTCGTCTCCTTGGCCCACCGAGTGGAAGACGCCTTGGAAAAACATTACCGGACAAATCCACAGGTATCGTTCCCAACCGTGGCCGTAATGGGTTGCGTGGTCAACGGCCCCGGCGAAGCCCGCGAAGCCGATATCGCCATCGCCGGCGGCAAGGGCAAGGCCGCCCTGTACGTCCGGGGGGAATTACTGGCAACCGTCCCTGAATCCGATATTCTGGATCGCCTGATGGATCAGGTCCGTAAATGGCCCGCCATTTAATCGTGTGTTTCACGATTCTCGTTGTTTAACCGCTCGTTGATGCCCCTTCATCCCCTTCTGGTTTCCTTCCCCACCCCCCATCATCTCCTTGTCAGTCGGCCCACGCATCTGCCATACTGATACCCATGAACAGCTTGGTGTTGTAGGCCCGGGCTTCGTCCCGGCGGTGCATAAACGAAAGGGAACCATCATGGAAGAAAAAATCAGGGCAAAGCTGGAAGAACTGCGCAGCTTTCTTCAAGCTGACGGCGGCGATATGGATGTCGTGAGCATTACCGGCTCAGACGTCAAACTGAAACTCAAGGGAGCCTGTGGCGGTTGTCCACACGCGACCATGACCATCAAGCAGGGAATCGAACGCATCCTTCGAGAGCAGGTTGATGCCGGCATAACGGTTGAACAGGTCAAATAATCCGGCCTTTGTATGCCGCGACTGCACGGACAGTTTTCTGCTATCGCCGGGCTGGCCATCAAGGAATTGTTGCGCCAGCCCATTTGTCTTTTACTCACCTTATCGGCGTCTGTTCTGACCATTCTCCTGCCCCAGGCGGTCGCCCATCAAATGGGACAACAAGCGGGCCTGGCAAGGGACTCCGCGCTGGCCTTTCAACTGGTTTTTGGCATCATGCTAGCCGGCTATGCCGCCGGTTCCACGCTTCATTCCGAATGTGTCTCCGGACGGGTCCTCACCATCTTCAGCCGTCCAGTTGAACGCGCCACTTTTTTACTCGCCAAACTCGCCGCCATTGCCATCCTGATTGCCCTCTTCGTCTGGACATCCACCACCAGCGCCCTGATGGCTGAATCCCTCGTTCCCCGCTACTTCGAGACGAACACCATCGGAATCACAATAGCCATTCTAGCCGTAATCGCCTCTCTGGGAACAGGCGCTTTCCTGAATTTATGCAGAAATCACTCCTTCGCTGCATCGGCATATCTGAGCCTGCCTGTTCTCCTGTCGCTCGCCACGCTACTGGTCGGATCCCTTGACCCGGAGGGCTCCCCTGTTGTTTTCGCCTCACGACTCAACATGAAAATGATTCCCGCAGGCGCAATGGCAGGAATGGCTCTATTGATGTTCGCCACCCTCGCCCTGACACTGGCCACACGAATGAAACCGGCCCCAACGGTGGCCTTGCTGGCCATTATCTTCGCCGCTGGCCTGATTTCGGATTATCTCGTCACCTTGTGTGCCAATGTCCCGGTTGTACAGTTACCACTGCGCGCCATGCTTCCGGATATTCAGGCCTTTTGGGTGGCGGATGAATTAACCGCTGCCGCGACAATTCCCGCCAGCACCCTTTGGCACGGTCTGGCCTATGCCGTCAGCTACTCCACCGGGGTCACGGGACTCGGAATCCTTCTCTTCCGAAACCGGGACTTCTAGTGCGTCAAAAAAACACCTACCGACGATTCAGGAAACGTATTCGTTACCCCAGTCGTATGGCGCTCCATTGATCATTCGAATGCCCCGAACCTGAACTCTGAACCCAACCCTGCCCACCCCAGCGCATCAAGCGAAGACAGAGCTCTGAACCCCTTCATCATGGATCCAGATTCTCGAGTTCCATCGTTACTGGATGGATCCGCCGGTAGTAACAATTACGCGGCTCTCCCCTGCGGTTCTTTGTGTGACAAATCGCCCCGCGCCGTGGACGCACTTTATACACGAGGGAGTTCTGTTCGCAGTTAACCAGCGCTTCGATCAATTCGAAAGTCTCTCCGCTGGTCTTGCCCTTCTCCCACAACTCATTGCGCGATGTACTCCATAGCACCAGAGTTCGTGATTCAAACGTCTTCTTCATCGCCAATTCGTTCGTGTAAGCCACCAAAATCACCTCCCCGCTGTCCGCATGCTGCACAGCGACCGGAATCACTTCGGGCGCCACCTTGGCGATCTTCGCAATCTTCGTGAAATCAAGCGTCAACAGACGGCCTTCTTCGAGTTCCTTCATGACAATTGTCCTCTTTTCCCGTAATCCATATCCAAGTGAATTTTTCCAGATTCTGGCGATGGCTCCACATTCCACCATCCGCAAGATAACTCAGGATCATCAAGACCTTTTCCATTCGGAAATAGACGGTCGGCATCCATTCCCGAAACCGCAGCCACCACAAATAGACGCGATTTAGCCGACTTCAATAGAAGATTGAGATCGGTTCGATCCGAAATGCCACACACATAAATGATATCCGGTTCAATCATCATCGCGGATCGAAGGGTATTCCCCATCGTCTCGTTTCCGGGACCGTATTCGCATTGCACCACAATAGACTTGCCATGTTTTAATAAAAATGTGGTGTCATGCTCGATGAGAACCACGACCCGCTGCTCCTTCGTCACCATTCCCTCAACCAATCCATAGACCAGCGTATTGATGCTTGGCAAGGGGTCCCCACTGATAATCAATAGGCCCCGTCGAAAGTTCGCAAAACTCGCCATGACTCGCGACGCAACGGCACTGTCATCAATTAACGACGCCGGCTCCGGCACCACCATTGGTATTTTTAAAATCCTAACCACAAAACTGCCACGCTGTGTGATATAGCTCACCCGGAAACGTCCACGCTTGGGGATACCGAAGGAGAACACACCCTCATTCTCAATGCCAACCTTGCCCCCGGGCGCATGCGAATGAAGAAAAGAAAGGGTTTCCCGGATGTCGTCCTGCGTCATCACCGTTTCGCCAATCGTCCGCATCTCATCGCATGTCCGTTGTACTGGCCTTACCCCGGTAGCAAGAAACACCTCGCAACACGAGTCACATTGCGCAAGGAAAGCTAAAATGCCAGGTGCGTAATTCATTTGTAAACCTTAGTACCAAAAAGCGAGGTCCTTGCGCCATTGAAAAAGACCGTGCACCCTGCGCTTGACCATCTGCACGCAACCCTTATCATGTCCCCCGTGAATCAGATTCAAAAATATTTAAGCGTCTCCATGCTCCTGATTCTACTCGGCTTCCTGATTTACCCGCAGTGGATGATCACCTGGACTCAACGATTGGATTACCGTTACTATTATGATGCTGATCTCCCTCAATCGGCCCAAGGCACCCCTCCAGATGATGTCTGGCAATCCGGCTTTGAGTTGGAAAAACATCACGAATCCCGCCGTCACTGGATATTCCCGCCCCCCCATCCCCACATGGAACCACTTCCCGCCCCCAAGGCGGAATTCACCGGAACAGGCTCGGTCAACCTTGGAAAACGGCACACAACCTATACCAATGCCTCCGTGCTGAATCTGTCTGCCACCGTCAATAAGCGGAATTCCCTCTGGGAAATCACCATCATGCTCATCCCGTTGGGAATGTTCCTGATCATGTTTCGGGACAAACCGCGCAGGATCACCCCCCCGACAGTTCCCATCCCTGCACCGCGAGTCCCTTCGTTGTCGAATATTCCACCCGCTTCCTCCACCCCAACAGCCGAACCTTCCCAGTCTCAATCTCAACCCGCAACTTCACCCCGGGTTCACGATGCCTCAAAATGTTAGCCAGTAACAAAACCTTTTCCACACCATCCCCGCGCCCGTAGTTCCATACCTCATCCGGCTGCGCCAGCCTTCCCGCTTCATCGTAAATGGATTCTTCCGGCATCGTACGAATAAGCGCATCGACCTCTTCCGTGCTTAGCGCCTTGCTCCCCTCCAACGAAACCGGGCATCGCTCCAACGCCGCCTTGATAAAAGGCCCTGATTCAACCCGGCTTAAATCGCGATAAGCATAAAAAGCCATCTCCGCCATCATGTTCCGCCCCCGTATTTCCTCCAGCCGCCGGATTATCCCCTCACGCCCCATCTCCCGCGTCAACCCTAACGGTTCACCCTTCCCATGAAATTGCTTCTGTGCCGCCTCCGGTAACTTGGGCTCCACATGGCAAAACCGGATCAAATTCTCCATCGCCCATTCGGTATTGATGCATTCGCACGCAAATTGCTCCTTCAACCTCACAACATCCGCCTCGCGCTTTAAATCAGGCTTCTCCGCCCGGATGTAGGCCTCAAGATCGTTCAACACGATCCTTCCCGGCATCCGCTGCGGCATGAACTGATCCATGTCAATCTCCGCCAGCAGATTTTCGCGCGTCTTGTCGGTTACCAGATAGGAACTGCCTTCCTCATATTGAAACGCCACATCAGCCGATACATATCGTTCAGCACCGTGAATTCCATGCCGAATCTGAAAACACTTCTGCAAATCACGTTTGTGCCGCAGGAAATTACCTAGCACCTCATCCGTCAGGGGCATGTTCAGAAATCCACGCAGTTTCGCGCTGAATCGCTCATACACCGCAGGGGAAAGGGTGGCATCGGCATAAACCGCATGCACATATCCCGTCTCGTGCGCCACCAGCGTCACCCGCTCATTTTCCAACGCGCGCCGCGCCTGCGCCGATAACGCCGTCCCGTTGCACCACATCTTCTTGGTCACCAACCGACGGTTATTGGTCAGAATACCGTCATCAACATCCACGAAATTCTGCGAATGCAACGGTGTGGCCAGCAGGTATATTTTGTCGAGCGGAATGCCCGCCACAATAAACAAGCCTGCCGCATAGAGGGTCGCCAGCGATACACATTCCCCGGCTCCGGTCGAGTATCCTTTGCGATAACGGAAGGCATCCATTGCCTCAACCGTCTCCGTCTTCCAGTACGGAATGGTATCCGAGGTGTATTTATCAAGTCCAAAATGAGTCCTGATATCGATATCGAAATAATATCGATCCCCCTCATACCCGAATAAGGCGTTGGATTCCTTGATCACCGCCGCATCCAGAAAGCTGCCAAAACGCGCCATCTCCCGGTCTTTGGTCGTCAATCCCCACGTATCCAGATCCAGATTAAAGGCATAGTGGTCCATAATGTATTGCTTCAGCCGCGTAATGCGCCGGTAAGGCTTCATTGCTGCCAACCCATCAAACCAGGGATCATCCAGCCATTTCCAGAGTCGGGGCGACATGATGTTCGCCAGCAACAAGGCATAGATCAGTTCCGGGAAAACAAATATCTCCATATCCGACAGTGTAATGGCCGAAGAACGCATTTCCATATCACGGGGAGTAGTCACTTCAAACCTCTTTCGTCAAAAGAACCGATCATTCACATCTGCTCATCCCTAGGAATCCCATCGGAGGTAAAATACATCAAAAACATCATTCCATCCGCAACAATTACATCAGCCCCCCGTTCCCATCCCCATGACTATTTCCAACAAGTTCGTGAAAATAATGCCTGAACCCCGGACCCTGAACCCTCCTCCCATTTCAACCACCCCCCTTAAACACGGCCAGTACCGCCCGCTCCCCCTTGTCTCCCTTCCCAAAACAAAAATAGTGCGGCCTATCCAACTGAACACGCCATATCTTTGAAAAATCCGCCTCTTCATCACCCTCCACCAGCACAGCGTCTTCCGGAATCATCGCCTTCCATGGCTCCGCCGGACAAGGCCCATGGCGCGTGCTACATCCATGCCGAAACCACAGATACCGGACACGATGGGTCATGAAAGCGGACCGTCCCTCCCAAAACGAATCCAACAGCCGGAGTCGCGCTTCAAGGCTTGGACAAATCCCGAAACCTGTTGTCATCCCGCAATGATGAACAAAGGCCATGAGGAACCCCTCGCATTCCCCCGCTCCAACGACGAACACCTCTCTCAACAGGGGTTTGTTGTGGAACCAATCAAGAATCTTTGCCAGACCATCCGCTTGGCGCAGATCATCAGCCGACATGTCTGGAGTCTCAAGCACTTGATAAGGAGGCCATGTCTTGGCCACTAATCCCCATGCCTCCGGTTTCTCAGCCAACGGTGTCCCCGGCAACAGCTTAAGCCGTTCCAATTGGATTTCCTTCACCCCGGTTTGAACAAGCGATCGCACATCTTCCAGCAGCCCATTTAGCGTCTGACCCGGCAACCCCGACATCAAGTCGGCATGCAGCTCAACCCCGTTGAGCGCCGCAAGCCGCTGCACACCTTCCAATGTCTGCTGTGGCGTGGCCCGACGCTGGAGAATGGAATGCACCTTGTCCTCAAGACTTTGCACTCCTACCTCCAGATGTAGCGTGCCTGGAGCAGCATGCCCGATTTCCTCGGATACTTCGTCCGACATCACCCCGGGATCAATTTCCAGATGAAACCGCATTCCCGGGAATTCGTCCCGGAAAAGGCGCAACAACATCAAACTCCGCCTCGTCACCAGGTTAAACGTCCGATCCACCAATCGCACCGTCCGCACACCGGCACCGCGAATCGCTTCCAGTTCGGCTCGGACACGCTCCAGACTCTTGTATCGGACCGTCGTCTTCCGGCTGGTGCAGAAAAGGCATCCATTGGGGCATCCTCGGGATGTCTCCAACTGAACAAACGGGCGCTTAAACCCGGCCAGCATCGCAGGGTAATAATTCGGCATCTCATCAAGCTCCACCACTTCCGCTATTCCGTTATCCCGGTATACTCCATCCTCCATCCCGCATACCCCGGGGATGCAAAACACCGATTCACCTCGCCCCCATCGCCTGACCAGCTCAGCAAACGCCCGTTCCCCCTCCCCGCGAACCGCCATATCCACCACGCCCCCCACCAGATTCCGATTGTCACCAAGACATTCCGGGCCCCCCGCCACCAAAAGACAATCAGGCCTAACCTCACGAAATCGCCCAAGTAAACCCTGAATAATTCGCCGATTGAACAAATACAGCGTTGTCGCCACAATATCAGGGCTGCTCGCCACCACACGCTCCAACACGGCCTGCGGTTCATCGTTCACCGTCGCCTCCACTTGCTGCCAATCCACCCTGTTGGCGTCCATCATGGACCGTAAGCACCAGGCCGCGAGACTGCTGTGGGAATAGGAGGCATTGACAGCCAGAAAGGTGACCCGCACCTTTCGCTCATGAACCCGTTCCTGTTGACAACTTTCCATACCTTCCTTCACTATACCCGCTATCACCAATAACATGGAGGCAAGTATCATGACACGTCAAGCGGTTGTAACCACAAAAGCTCCAGCGGCTATCGGCCCCTATTCCCAAGCCATCTTCACCGATTCATTGGTGTTCTGCTCAGGACAACTTGGACTGGACGCCGTCACCGGTCAAATGGCAACTGGCGGGGCTGCCGCCGAAGCGGATGCCGCACTCGCCAACCTGGCCGCCGTGCTGACCGCCGCCGGCTCATCCATGGATCGCGTTCTGAAGACAACCGTCTTTCTAACCGACCTCAAGGATTTTCAATCCATGAACGAAGTCTACACCCGCCACTTCGCGTCACCCTGCCCGGCCCGTTCAACGATTCAAGTGGCCGCCTTGCCCAGAGGTGCCAAAGTGGAAATCGAAGCAACCGCCCTCCGAGGTGAATGTCATTCATGAAACTTGATAAAGAAAACTCCGAACCAAAATATGCGACAACAGGCAGATGGGTTTTCATATTACTCTTGTCAGGCGTGTTGTATTTCAT
>CAZSSA010000062.1:0-15226 GCA_964609375.1 uncultured Verrucomicrobiota bacterium
AGGGGCGGGCGTTATGTCCGGCGGCGACGGGGATTGGGCATCATGTGAGTCCGGATGGATATGTTGAGCCGTGTCCGCCGTTGCAGTTGGCGGGGGATCAGGTCGGGGATGGGAGGGGTTTTGATGAGGTGATGAAGAAGTCGGTGTTCATGAAAGAGTTCCGGGGGCTGGCGACGGGGGTATCGCGGGGGTGCGTGATTATGGAGCGGCCGGATCTTGTCGTTGACTTGGCGAGGCGGACGGGTGTGGTGGATAGCAGCGGGCGCGGTACGGTATTGAAAGAGATCGGGGGGATGGCTCCGTGTCCGAGTCATCATAGCGAGGGGGATGAGATTCCGGAGAAGAGTCTGGCGTACCGGGTCGCGAAGAAATATTGGTTTTTCGGGTTTGGGGCGTATGGGTAACGAGAAATGAGTGACGAGTGAGGCGTGAGGCGTGACGCGTGACGAGGGGGGGGCGCGGGGTTCGGGGTTCAGGGTTCAGGGGGAGAATCCAGAATCCAGAATTCAGAATTCAGAATTCAGAATTCAGAATGGTTGGTGCGGCGTTGGCGGACGGCTTCGTAGAGTAGGATTGTGGTGGCGGCGGCTACATTCAGCGAGTCGGCCTGGCCCAGCATGGGGATGCGGACTTTGAGATCAGCTGCCTTCATCCATTCCTCACTCAGTCCATATTGTTCGGTGCCGACGACAATGGCGGTGCCTGGGCGAAGATCCACGGAGTAGTATTCGAAGTCCGTGTGTGGGGTGGCGGCGAGGATGTGGATGTGGTTGGTGTGGAGCCAGGCGAGGGTTTCCTCGGTGGAGGCTTCGACCACGGGGAGGGAGAAGAGGGTCCCAATGCTGGAGCGCACCACATTCGGGTTATTGATATCGGTGCAGCGGTCGCAGACGATGACGGCGTGGACGCCGGCGGCATCGGAGGTGCGGAGGATGGTGCCGAGGTTGCCGGGTTTTTCGATGGATTCCGCCACGACGATCAGTGGGTTTGGCGGTAATTTCAGGTCGGCGAGCGATCGGCGAATCTGGGGCCCCACGGCGAGGAGACCTTCCGGGCGGTCACGATAGGACATCTTCTCGAAGACAGGAGCCGTGCATTCAACGATTTCGGCTTTGACGGCACGGCAGCGCTCAATCAAGGCCGGTTCATTGGACCCCATGAACAAGGCCGGACAAAAGAAGACGGCTTTTGGAAGATAATCATTATCCAGGGCGCGCTTCAGTTCGCGATAGCCCTCGATGAGCATCTCGCCGCGTTCATCGCGATCCGACCGCTGTCGCAGTCCCACGACCGCCTTGACGCGGGGGTTCTGAAGGCTGGAAATGACGACCGGTGTTGCAGGCATGAAGTCTACGGCTGAGTAATGGTTTCCGAATCCGTATGGCTGGCGGAATCGGTTACCGTGATCGTATTAACGCCTGCGCCTTTGGCGGTGTAGGTTGTTGAGTTCCCGGTGGAAGGACTGACGGACCCCAGCGAGGAGTTGCTGACGGTCCACGTGTAGGGTGAAGTGCCGCCGCTCGCCGTGTATACTTTTGTTCCGTTCGTTGCGATATTGGAAGCGCCTGACGGTGAGATGGAAACGTTTCCGCCGGCACCGGTGCCGCCTGGCCAGAAGACTTCGGCGGTGGCTTCAACGGCGTACGCGGCGCTATTGGAAGCGCCTCCATCTTCAGCGGAGCCGGCGATGGTGGAGGTGACTCTGATGGTTTTGGGCATTGACCCGATATTGGTTGACAGGCAGGTGTAGATGACGGTGTCGCCCCTTGTGGTATTCAGTTTGCCGCTGCCGTCATTTTGATCGAGACTCCACTTGTAGTCGTAGCCACCATGGGCCTGGAACTGGGCGGTCTGTCCTTGTTTCAGGACAACGGATTCCGGTGTGATGAACACAGGATCAGTGGATGAACTGGCATCGCTGACTTCGCAGCCGGACCAGAGGAGTGCTCCTGAGATCATGGTGACAAAGGCGATGAGACCAACTACCCAATACCGGATGTTCATGATGGCTCCTTCCTGATGGTTACAACGGATCGATGAGATCGAGAACGGATTGATCGCGTTCCTTGCGATCTTCCGGCGGCGGCTTGGCGGTGGCAGGCGCGGGATTGGACGCTGGTTTTGCGGGTTGGGGGTGATTGTCCTGTTTTCGTGGTTCCTGGGGGCGTTTACTGTCGTGCGCGGGGGCGGCAGGGCGGGGGGTTCCGCCTTCCGGCTTGCGGATTTCGCGACGGACAGGACCGGCGACGGATTCCAGTGCCCGTTCAAAGGTTTCGAGTCGCAGGGTTTTGAGGTGGTGGCTGGCGGCGTATTTTTCAATGGCGGGGAGGTCTGTGACGACCACGACGGACCCGGCCTTGCCGGCCTCCTTTACCGCTTGTTCGATGACCTTGTTCAGTTGATCGGGCATGGCGTATCGGACGGTGACGGAGTCCTCGCGGGCGCCATCGGGGATTTTGCGGGAGGCCTTGCCCGGGAAAATGGCGGTAACAGGGAGTGCTTCCCGTGTTGAAAAGGCGGTCAATCGGCGCAGAATCGGGGAGGGGTCACCGGAGTACATATC
The DNA here is from genome assembly GCA_964609375.1 of uncultured Verrucomicrobiota bacterium. Lineage (GTDB taxonomy): Bacteria > Verrucomicrobiota > Kiritimatiellia > CAIKKV01 > CAITUY01 > CAZDUS01. The sequence continues at coordinate 2,564 of CAZSSA010000062.1, forward strand.
CGCGTGGCCTGATTGTTTAGGGGAGACCATGACGTAAATCATGGTGGTTTTTCCAGAGGCGGCCTTGGCGCCGCTTATCCATTTCTTAACGTTGTGAATGATGTGTTTCATATCTCCTCGATTCCGAAAAGCTACAGGATAGAGTTTGAAGTGAGGGGTGTCAATCCCAGCGAGAGATGGTAATTTTTGACAATGGGGGCGAAAACTGGCACGCTCTTGACTTATTCATACCGGAGTTAAGGGGATGAAGCAGAAGCCACATATTGTGCTGGGAGTCACCGGTTCCATTGCCGCTTACAAGGCGGTGGAAGTGTTGCGTGCGATGCAGCGGAAGGGGTGGGACGTTTCGGTGGTCATGACTGCCGGGGCGGCCCGCTTTGTGACGCCGTTGACGTTTCAGACGTTGTCGCGGAATGCGGTGGGGACTGGGCTTTTTGACGAGGCGGATGGCTGGCATCCGGAGCACATTGCCTATGCGGACCGGGCGACGGTTTTTGTGGTGGCCCCCTGCACGGCGAATGTGATTGCCAAGATGGCGAATGGGATTGCGGATGACCTGCTGACCTGTACGGCGCTGGCGACCAAGGCGCCGGTGGTTATTGCGCCGGCGATGAATGACAACATGTGGACGAATGCGGCGACGCAGGCGAATGTGGCGACGCTCAAGGGGCGGGGAGTGACTTTTGTTGATGTGGCAAGCGGCGAGTTGGCCTGTGGGCGAGTGGGGGTTGGGCGGTTTGCCGAGGTAGATGTGATTATGACGGTGGTGGAATCAATTCTACGACAGAAGTGAGGAGCAAGTTATGAGCAGAAACGTGTTGATTGCGTTGTTGTTGCTGGCGTTGTCGGTGGTTGTGATGATCGTCAATCATTCCACTGTGACGGTGGATTTGCTGGTGACGACGATAAGGCCCTATGCCTCGCTGGTTTATTTGAGTTTCATGTCGCTGGGAGTGGTTGTTGGTATTTTGTTGAAATAAGCGGATGATCTGATTTGCAGGATTCCGAGATATAGATAACGGAACGGGAATTCCCCGGGGGGAACTAGTTGTGGCCGATATTTCGCTGACAGGATTTGAGTTGATAGAACGGCTGGGAGCCGGGGGTATGGGTGTTGTCTGGAAGGCGAGGCAGCTGTCGCTTGACCGGATGGTGGCGATCAAGGTTGTCCGTTCGGAAGCGATTCGTTCGCCTGATGATGTGGCGCAGATTCTTCATGAAGCGCGAGCGGCCGCGAAGCTGAAGCACCAGGGCATTGTGCAGGTGTATGACTCCTGCGAGCAGAATGGCATCTATTTCCTGGTGATGGAGTATGTTGACGGGTATACCATCGGGCAGTGGCTGGCGCGGCGGAAGCAACTTGCGGCCAAGGATGTGCTGCTGATTGCCGAGTCCGTGGCGGCGGCGTTGAAGTATGCCTGGCAGGCGGCGGAGTTGACCCATTGCGATATCAAGCCGGCGAATGTGATGGTGGATAAAGACGGGACCATCAAGGTGGCGGATCTTGGGCTGTCGCTGACAAAGGATCGCAGGGCCAACTGCAACGAGGATGAGGTTACGGGAACGCCCGGGTACATGTCGCCTGAGCAAGTGCGGGGAGAGGTGGCGCTCGATTGCCGGGCTGATATATATTCCCTCGGGGCCATGATGTATGAACTGCTCACGGGGTGTCGTCCGTTCAGCGACAAGAGTGACAAGGAGGCGATGGAGTGTCAGCTGACGGAACAAATTTGTGATCCGCGTGACCTTGTTCCGACGATTCCTCTAAACGTTTGCCTGCTCTTGGAGCGGATGTTGGTGAAGGACAGGGACGGGCGATTGCCTGATTGGGATCATGTTTTGGGGGATATTCGGCGTGTGATGAAGGGTGCGTTACCGGCGGGGGCAGGACCTGCCGGCGGGGCCAGCACGTTATTGCTCAGGAAGGTACCGAACCCAGAGCCAGTGAGCACCGAGGTTGCCGCGGCTCCGGGCCGTGGTGGGGGCAGGGTGATGTGGGCCCTGTTCCTTGTGTTTCTCCTGGTGGCCGGTTATGCCGGGTACAGACTATGGAGTCCGGCGCCTGCGCCTGTTGAGGAACCGGCGGTGCCACAAGCTGTTGAAAGTCCAACCGGCGGGAATGAATTGGCGCGGCAGGAAGAATCTGCGCAACGGCTTAAGATGGCTCGTCAATGGGACAAGGATCATCCCGCTAAATATGAGAGTGCGATCCGGCGTTACCGCAGTTTGATTGAATTATATCCGGGGACAGCGGCGGCGCGGATGGCGCTGGAGGATATTGAGCAGATTTATTTGCGACGGGAGCGGGACAGGCTGCAGGCTTTTGAGACCATCAAGCGCAAGACAGAGGAATTGGTCCAGGCCAACGACATCAACGGGGCGCTTGCTTTTGTTGAGCAGTATGCAGGTGCATTTGCCGCTGAAACTGAATCAAACCGGTTGAGTATGGCAAGCGGGTTGCGCCAGCGACTGGCCAATCAGGCGGCCCAGCGGGTTGATGGCGAGGTTTGGCGCGGGTTTGTGGACCGGATAGCCGGTGTGGTGTTTGCCGGGAAGCTTCAGGCGGCGTTGGATGATGTGGCGGCGGAAGGGAAGAGTGGGCGTTTCGAGGGGCGAGGCGAGGATCTGGCGTCGCTTTTGGCGTTGTTGAAAGAGGCGCAAGCGTATTCGTCAAGTGTGCTGGAATCGTTCCGTGGGGAGATCGGGAAAGTAGTGCCGATTCAGTTGGGGCGGGGGGAGATGCGAGTCTGCATTACCGGGATTAACGGGCAAAAAGTCAGTGCGACGATGATCGACACCGCCGCGCAGATTTCATTTGATCCGGAGACCCTGCCATTGGAGGAGCGGCTGAGGAGGATGGGGGTTCCTGGGACACCCGGTGCGGCGCTGGCGAAAGGGATTGTGGCGGTTGGTGGCCGACAATTCCAGACAGCGGAAGACCTTTTTCAGAAGACAGGACCCCTGTTGTCGGAGTTATTAGTGGCGAAGTTACAAGATGCCAAGTCCGCCCGTACGGAGGACGAGTTGGTCGTGTGTCTGGCGAGGATATTGAAAGCCGGGGGCATTGTGGTTGGTTCCTTTGACGAGTCGGCATGGGTCAAGGCTGTGGATCAGGCGCGATTAACGCGCGAACAGGCCGCGATGTTGAATGAGCACCGGGAGAAGTTTCTGGCGGGGTATGGAACGACGGACTTCGGCGTCAAGTCCGCGCCGGTGTTGCTGGCATTGGAGCGGCAATGTGCGTTGGTCATGGAGGGCAAGGCGGTTGCCGCGCCTGTGGTCGAGGTGCCTGCCGCCACGGAGCCGGTCAAGGGTGAGAGTGACATCTCGTCCGTGATGAATAATTTCATGGAGCAGAATCCCGGGGTAGAGCAGGCCAATATGTCCGTTCAACTCATGAATGGCGGTACGGGGTTGAAGGTGGTTTCCGATTCGGTGGTGACGGTGAAGGCGCTGGCCGGGGGTAGCGGTATCAAAGGGGTGTGGATTGAAACCATGCGAACTCAGAATGTCGCTCTGGATTTGCAGCCGTTGACAAAGATGGGATTAAAGGATCTCCGTCTCAAAGGGTATGTGCCTCAGGACATGAATGTGCTGCGCGGGATGCCGTTGCGGCAGCTGGTGCTGAATGGAGTGAATGCGGCGAGTTTCGCGGCATTGGAAGGGTTGCCGTTGACGGACTTGGATTTGACGGGCAGCAGTATCCGGGACTTGAATCCGTTGTACGGCATGAAGCTTGAGAGGCTTACTCTTAGCGGCACCAAGGTGGGTAGTCTGATGTCGTTGGCCGGGATGCCGTTGCGGACGTTGATATGCCGTGGAATTCCGGTGCGGGATGTTGGTGCACTCAGGGGGCTGCCGCTCGAGATTCTCGACCTGTCGGAGACGCCGTTGGTGGATTTAAACGTGTTGCGGGGGATGGAACTCCGGAGCCTCTCCATTTCAAAGACAGCCGTCAGGGATATTGGTTTTTGCGCGCAGATGCCGCTGGAAACGCTGGATATTTCCGATACCCCCGTTGTTGACATTACCGGCTTGCGCGGCAAGAACATGAAGCGGCTGATTTTGGCCCGATCCGGGGTGAGGGATATCGGTGTGCTGGCGGGGTGTTCGATCGACATTCTGGATTTGAGCGGCACCAAGATACCCCCTGTAAGTCTTGCACAGGCGGTGCCTAAAATTCGATTCATGGATTTGGCGTTGGACAATCTTGATCTGACGCGAATTGATTTTCTGAAAGGGAAGCGTGTGCGGCGCTTGAGCCTGGCGGGGACGAAAGTGGTCGATATGTCGCCGTTGGCTGACATGAACATCCGGATGCTCAATGTGAAGGGGGTACGGATTGAGGATGTGAGAGAGTTGAGGAACCTGAAGGATCTTGAGGATCTCTGGTGTGACCTTGATCCCATGCAAGTGCAGGTCTTGCTTCGGGGCATGCCGAACCTCACGCGCGTCAACGGGGTTAACCAGCGTAACAATCCGCCGTGATGTTCCGAGGGTGCAGATGCGGCCGCTTACGGCTCCTGTTCTTTTAACGATGTTTCAAAAGGGGGATACAGAATTCCCCTTTCGCAGATGATCGCGCTGATCAAGGTGTGCGGTGTGACGTCAAAGGCTGGTGAGCGTGTCTTGATTCCCGCAGGGGCCGTTGCTTTGCCGAACCCCATGGTGATTTCAAAAGCAGGACGTTCCTCGATGGGGATCTTATTGCCGGAATCGAGGGAGAGATCGAAGGTTGAGGACGGGGCCAGGACATAGAATGGAATACCGTGTGCCTTGGCCAGCAGGGCAAGGCCATAGGTTCCTATCTTGTTGGCGGTATCGCCATTGGCGGCGATCCGGTCGGCGCCAACGAAGACGGCATTAACCCGGCAGGTTTTCATGATATGGGCGGCCATGTTATCGCAAATCAGTGTGACATCGATTCCGGCTCGATCGAGTTCCCAGGCGGTAAGCCGGGCGCCCTGAAGGAGCGGGCGAGTTTCGTCGGCATAGACGCGGATGTGCCGGCCTTCTTCGTGGGCGACGTAAAGTGGGGCCAGGGCGGTGCCGTATTCCGCGGTGGCGAGGCCTCCGGCATTGCAGTGGGTGAGGACGACATCGCCATCCTTCAGCAACGTGGCGCCGTGTTTGCCGATGGCGCGGCACATGCGGGCGTCCTCATCGCGAATGGCAACGGCTTCGGCGGCCAGGCGGGCTTTGAAGGCGTCCGGAGTGAGGTGCAGGGAGGCGTGGGCGAGCGTCTTCATCCGGTTCAATGCCCAGAAAAGGTTTACGGCTGTTGGGCGGGAGGTGGCGAGGTAGTCGGTGGCGCCAAGGACGGTGGCGTATAAGTCCTGAGAGGATCCGGGGTTGTCCTGGATGGCAACGAGGACCCCCATGGCGGCGGCGATGCCGATGGCGGGGGCCCCCCGTACCTGAAGGGTGCGGATGGCGGTCCATACGTCGGTTATGTCCCGTAGCCGGAGATAAGAGAGAGAGCCGGGGAGTTGGGTCTGATCAATCATGACGACATGGCCAGGCACGAGGGTGGCGGATGAATCGGGACACCAGTCAATGGTACGCAGGGTCATGGAGTGTGCTTTCTGTTCAGGGGTTGATGATGATGAGGAGGGCGACGTTGACACCGTTAAACAAGCTGTGCATGACGATGGGGACCCAGAGGGATCTTGAGTAAAGGTAGGCGAGGGAGAAGGCGGCGGCCACCATGCAAAGGGGGGCGAAGGATGGCAAGTGGAAATGAATCAAGGCAAAGACGAGGGAGGTGACGAGGATGGCGGGGCCGATGCCGAAGCGGCGGGCCAGGAGAGGCAGGGCGATTCCGCGGAACAGGCATTCCTCGAAGGCGGGGGCCAGGATGACCGCCAGAAGGATCATGTAGACACGGATCCAGAGGGGTTGATCCTTGGCAAGGAAGAGTGCGACATCCTGCAGGGAGGGCGGGTATCCGTTTACGGAGAGGACGCCCTGATAAACCAGGGAGAAGAAGACCAGCATGGGCAACAAGGTGAGGTAGAAGAGGGTTCCCATGCGAAGAGCGCGGCCCAGCGTGAAGGATGGGGCCCCGAACATGTCGCGCCAGGAGAGGCCGCGCCGCTTGAGATGGAACCCCAGGAAGGCGAGGCCGGCTCCGTCGAAGAGGACGGTTTCGATGATCATCAGCGTGGCTGCCGTTGCCGAGGGCATGAGCGAGACGGCGATCATGGTGAGCAACAGCAGCAGCAACTGAAATCCAAGGATCATGCCGCCATCGTTCCAGGTCCATTGGCGGGTTCGTAATGTTTGGGAGAGGGAGCCCCACGGGGCGGGGTGGCGCAATCCTTTGGCAAGCAACAGCACGGCGGTGACGGTTCCTATCGCCAGAAGCAGCAGATAGGTGACGACCGCCATCCCTGCCATGGCGGAAGAGGCTAACTCCATGGAAGGGGGTTCATTCCACATAAGGCCACCGGACGGATATATGTTCAGCCAAAGGCGCGCGGTTCCCGTTTTTCGCGGATGACATAGATGGGTTTGGCCTGGGCTTCATGATAGGTTCGGGTTTGCATTTCCGCCAAAAGACCCATGCTGACGAATTGGATGCAAAAGCCGAGCAACATCAGCGGGGTGACGACCCAGAATGGCCGTTTGATGAGGAAGTCGGTGGTGGTATGCTCCACGAACAGGCGGTCAAAAAACAGTGCGCCCAGCATGAAGAGGGCGATGGTGGCGAAGAGCATGCCTATGCGCCCGAAAATTTGAATGGGGCGGGTGCTGTAGTGCAGGAGAAACTTAACCGTCAATAGATCGAGGACCACCTTGGAGGTGCGCGAAATGCCGTATTTTGATTTTCCGAATTGGCGGGGGCGGTGATTGACGGGGACTTCGTCCACCCGGCCGCCGACCCAGCTGGCCAGGGCTGGAATAAACCGGTGCATTTCCCCGTACAGATGAACATCCTTGATGACATCGGCCCGGTAGGCCTTGAGTGTACAGCCGTAATCGTGGAGCGGGACACCGGTCATTTTACTGATGAGACCATTGGCAATCATGGAGGGGAGCTTGCGGTTGATAAACGTATCCTTGCGGTTTTTTCGCCAGCCGCTGACGACATCGTAGCCTGCCTCAATGCGTTCGAGGAGGAGCGGGATATCGGCGGGGTCATTTTGGAGATCGGCGTCCATGGTGATGATGATTCGTCCGCAGGCGGCGTGGAATCCGGCGCTCATGGCGGCGGTCTGGCCGAAGTTCCGGCGGAAACGGATGAGATGGAGGAAGGGGTGGCGTTCGGATAGTGAGAGCATCTTATTCCAGGAGTCATCCTTGCTCCCGTCGTCGATCAGGACGACTTCGTACGATTTGCCGAGGCGGGCCAATGAGTCATGGATGCTGGTGACCAGCAATTCCAAACTATCCTCCTCATTGTAGATGGGAACAACAATTGAAATATCTATCATGGGCTTGTCCTTGATCATGTAAGGGGATGCTTGTAACAAACAGCGGGCTGATGCGCACGGACAAAGTGAAGAGGGGTGAAGGGGGGGGTGGGGATAAAAGCGGCAAAAGCGGTGTCTTGTGCCTTAGCGGGGGGGTGTGGTAGTGTTAACACCCTTGGGGAAGGAGATTTATGCAGAATGTTCAGCCGAGGTTGTCCGTTGGGGAAGATCAATTGGAGGAATGGTTTATGGCGGGGCTCGCTGCCGAAGCCATTCCTGTAGAGGATATGCTGGGGGCATTAGGTGAGTTGCGATTAGCGGGAATGGCAGCCCAGGCGGATAGTTGGGCGGAGTTACTGGAGGAATCGCTGGTGGAGAAGGGGGATGCCGATGCGGTCATCCGTGTACTGCGGAGCCGGGGTCAGTCACGCGAATCCGATCCGTCCTACCGGCAGCATGTTGAGAAACGGCTGGGTTGGATTTTCCGAAATGATCCCCTGAGGAAAACCTTTGTTCCCAATGCCGGTTTTGGCAAAGGGATTCCCCTGATGGAGTGTTTCCGCCGGATGGAAAGCCTGATGAGTCTTCGGGACGGGATTCTGGCCATGGATAAAACCTGGGGGATTGGCCGGGTCAAGCATGTGGACTCGTTCTATCAGCGGGTGACCATTGATTTTACGCGTAAACGCGGACATGAGATGAGCATGGCCTATGCGGCCGAAACGATTCAGCTTGTGGGCGAGGATCATCTGCAGGCCCGTCACTACCAGAATCCGGAAGGATTGCAGGCGCTGGTGGCTGAGAATCCGGCGGAAGTGGTTAAGATCACGTTGAGGAGTTACGGGCCGCTGCCTGTGCCGTTATTACAGGAAATTTTGACGGACGGGATTATCAAGCCGGAGGCTTGGAAGGGGTTCTGGGATGCGGCCAGGAAGGCGTTGAAGGGGGATCCGTTGGTTGTGATTCCGCCAAAGCGAAATGACCCGGTGTCCCTGCTGGATCAGGAAGTGGCGTATGACGCCCGCTGGTTTGAGTTGCTGGCCAAGGAGCGGACCTGTGAGGGGGTTTTCGGGCGGCTGGAGGAGTTGCAGTCCGGATTGAGCGTCGAGGAAGTGGATGTATCGGGCCGCCGGACGATTGGTGACCGGCTTTCATTCCTGTTACGGGGCTTTGGCGGCACTGATTTATCGGTAAAGGTGCAGGTGGCCATGGCGGCCCGCCAGTGGCAGGTTCCTGAAGAGTCGGTGAACTGGACGAACGAAGTCAGCGAATTGCTTAACCCGGAGACCCTGTTGTCGGCGGCGACGCAATTAACGGCGCGGAGGTTGGATTTGTTTTTAGGCATGATGGCCGACTACGATGCGGAGCGAGTTAAGCAGGTTATCCTGGGGTTGCTGCCGCGGGCGTCGTTGAATGTGCTGAATGTGTTCATGGATTTCATGGCCAGCCAGGGGGCGGAGGCGGCTTGTGCCGGAGTGTTCCGCGAGGAACTCGGGCAACGCAAGATCGGGGTGGAGATGGCGTTTTGGTTGGCCAAGCGGCCGGAGAAGCTGGCTGAATGGCGGCTCGGGACGCTGGGTGACTTGATGTTCCATGTTCTGCCGTTGTTTGAGCGAACGTACATGTTTGACCGGTTGCGGGCGGCGAATCAACTGGCGGAGCTGGTACAGCAGCGCAAGTGGCTGGAGGTTTCCGTTGACAGCATGAACGATATCCAGAGGACCAGTTTGATCCGGGCGTTGCGTGCGATCATGGGTCGAACCATGCTGGATACCCAGGCGATGATCGGGCGTATTTGTGTGGGGCATCCGGAGTTGGCCAAATTGCTGGTCGAGACCAAGGAAGAATCGGACACGACGCAGGGTGGTTTGACGTCATGGCGATCCTACCGTGAACGGCAGAGGCAGTTGGACAAGCTGGTTAACGAAGACATTCCCAGGAATAGCCAGGACATCGGGGTGGCCCGGAGTTATGGTGATCTGCGGGAAAACTTTGAATACAAGACCGCGAAGGAGCAGCAGGGGATTTTGATGCGGCGGCGCGGGGAGTGGGAGCAGGATTTAAACAAGGTGAAGGGAACGGATTTTGTCGGGTTTGCGGCCGATGTGGCAGGGTTGGGGACGACGGTATCCCTGCGGTACGCGGACGGGACGTCGCATGTTTTCCATCTCATGGGTGAGTGGGATCAGGAGCCCGATCGCGGTATTATATCCTGTAGCAGCAAGATGGGGAAGGCACTGGCCGGGCACCGCAAGGGTGATGAGGTGTTGGTTCCGGGTGAATCCGGTGATTTGAATTGCGTATTGACTGATGTGGCGGCTCTGCCTGCTGATATTCTGGCCTGGGCGAAAGGGTCCTGAGATAACCTGTGGGGAGACATTGTGAATCATTTTAACATACTTGTGGTGGATGATGATCCGCTGATGTGCAGGATGTTGATGGATCTTTTGCGGATGCAGAAATACGAGGTTGCTGCCGTGTCAAGCGGGGAGGCGGGGCTTGCGTATGTGGCTGAAAAGCATCCTGACCTGGTGCTGCTTGACTTGATCATGCCGGACATGGACGGGTTTGAAGTGGTACGCCGTCTTCGGGCGGACCGCCTGTGCAGGCGAGTGGCGATTGTGATGATCACGGGGCGTGATGTTTCCCGTGAGAAGACCAAGGCGCTGGAGGCGGGGGCGGATGACTTATTGAGCAAACCCATCTGCATGCCGGAATTGCTGGCGCGCGTACGGACAGCGCTGAGTGCCAAGGCCTATCGCGACCAGCTGGAAGATGAGCGGGCTTTTCTGGAGGCCGAAGTGGCGCGACAGACGGCGGCGTTACGGAAAGCCCTTGAGGAATCCTCGGCGGCGGCCATTGAAATTATCCATCGTCTGGCGCGGGCCGCGGAGTTCCGGGATGACGACACCGGGTCGCATGTGGAGCGTGTCAGTCATTATGCGGAGGTGATTGCCCTGGCGATGGGGGTGAGTGCGGAGGAAGCGCATCTGATCCGACTGGCGGCGACGATGCATGATGTCGGGAAGATCGGAGTGCCGGACGGTGTGTTGCGCAAGCCGGGGTCATTGACGCCGCAGGAGCGCACGATTATGGAGCAGCATACGTATATCGGAGCGCAAATCCTGCATGGATCCGCGATTGAATTGATCAGGCTGGCGGAGACGATTGCGGCATCGCATCATGAGTGGTGGAATGGAAGTGGTTACCCCAAAAAGATAAAAGGAGAAGACATTCCTTTCCATGCCCGGATTGTGGGGGTGGCCGACGCCCTGGATGCGATGACGAGCATGAGACCCTACCGCCCGGCGCATGGAGTGGACGTGGCGTTCAAGGAAATTCAGGCGATGTCGGGTGTTCAATTTGACCCGGTCGTGGTGAAGGCCTGCCTGTCGGTGAGGGATCGGTTGATCCAAATTATGGCGACTTATCCCAGTCAGGGGTGAGGGTTGGCAAACCCAGTGTGAAAAATACTGGACGTGGGCGACGGTCTCAGGTAGATTGCGCCGCTATTTTGGTTTGGCGAATGATGAAGGGAAGGAATGCGATGCCGAAAAAAAAGACAAAGAAAATGACCGCGAAGCGGGTTAAAGTGACCGCCTCGGGGAAGTTGAAGTTCCCGCGCCCCGGGAAGGGACACCTTCTGAGCTCAAAGAGCCGGAAGCGTAAGCGTAATTTGCGTCGGAGCCACTTGATTCATGAGACCGACCATAAACGCATCAAGGAAATGATCTGATTGGATTGAAAGGAAAGAACGATGCCCAGAGCAACTAATGCGCCCGCGTCCCGCAAACGACGCAATACGAGACTTAAAAGTGCCCGAGGATTTCGCGGGGGACGGAGCAAGCTGTTCCGCCAGGCGACCGAGGCTGTAGACCGTGCCATGCGATTGGCATATGTTCACCGGAAGCAGCGTAAGGGCGACTTCCGCCGCTTGTGGACGGTTCGTGTATCGGCGGCATGCCGTGAGCAAGGCGTGAGTTACAGCCGATTGATGGAAGGCCTGACGAAGGCAGGGATTACCTTGAATCGCAAGATGCTGTCGGAAATCGCCTTTCATGATCCGGATGGTTTCATCCAGATCGTGGAGATGGCCAAGAAGGGGTTGACGGTCTGAGCAGAGTCGTCATCCAATGATCTTGAGCGGGCCGGCAAGTTTGCCGGCCCTTTTTTATTTGCCGGTCTTGTTCCTGGCGGCGAAAAAGGCCACGGTGGCCTGCAGGCCCTTGCTCATGGTGCTGCAAGGCGTAAAACCTGTGGCGCGAAGTTTATCGATGGCCGCCTGGGAGTGTTTGACATCGCCAGCGCGCACCGGTGCATGGAGAATTTCGGAGTGTGAGCCCACGAGATTGCAGATGGTTTTGGCGAGGGCATTGATGGTGATACGCTGGCCATAGGCGATGTTAAAGACGCCTGTTTCCGGGGAGCTTGTGGCAAAGAAGACGTTGGCGGCGACGATATCCTTCACATAGATGAAGTCGCGCGTCTGCTCGCCATCGCCATAGATGGTGATCGACTCGTTCTTGACGGCCTTGTCCACAAAGATGGGGACGGCGGCGGCGTACTGGCTTTTGGGGTCTTGGCGGGGTCCGAAGACGTTGAAGTAGCGGAGGCAGGTGGTGGCAAGGCGGCCTTCGCGCGTGAACATGCCGCAGTAGTATTCGCCATCGAGTTTGGTGACGGCGTAGGGGCTTTTCGGCTCCGGGAACATGGTTTCCACCTTGGGGGTGACAGGATTATCACCGTAAATGGCGGCGGAAGTGCTGAACGTGAGTTTCTTGACACCGGCGCGGGCGGCTTCCTCGAGGACGATCAGCGTGCCGATGGTATTCAACTCGGTGCATTCGATCGGTTTTTGCATGGATTCCGGAACACTGATCATGGCGGCCAGATGGAAGACATAATCCACCCCGGTCATGGCTTGGCGGACAAGAGGGCGATCCATGATGGAGCCCTCGATGAATTCGCAGTCGAAGCCGTTGAGATTGTGACGGTGGCCTGAACGGAGGTTATCCAGGACGCGGATTTCCGCCTTGCCCTGGAAATATTCGACGATATGACTGCCGATAAACCCTGCACCGCCGGTAACTAAGATGCGCATAATGAATGATCCTTTTCTGACGTATGCTTAATTTTTTAGAGGACATGCTAAAAGGGTGATTTATGCCACAATTTGACATGATCGCCAAGCTTTCAGAATCCGGGTTGTGAGTGAGGCCCGGACATCCAGTCATCAATCCGTCTTTTA
>CAZSSA010000063.1:0-15200 GCA_964609375.1 uncultured Verrucomicrobiota bacterium
CAGCGCGAGCGGGACAAGGGCTTTCGTGAAGAGACCTTCCTGGCGAAGTTCCACGGGGTTGCGCCGGCCGATGCCGATAATTTTGCCGATCCCGCGGGCGACCCCGGAAGCATCGGCACGCGTGCGGTGACGCTGGGCGTGCGCAAAGCCCTGATCGAGTTCGACGAGCTGGTGCTGAAAAAACCGGCACCGACCAAAGAAGCCGCCCCCGCCACCGCGCGCGGCGGGGGGTGACCCGCTCAACGCCAGCACCCCATAAAGCGATCTATTCATACCTCCTCTTTATCATGGCAGCAGGGGGGGCCAAAGTGGCAAAGGTTATAATGCTTCAATTCCTGCTTCAATTCCCCGCCCGCCGCGATGCATCGCGATGGCGGGCCTCTTCGACAAGGCTCACGGTCGGCGCCCACTCCTGAAGCACAAGGGCCTCAAAACGGCGCAGGGCCGGATGTGGCGGAAGAAGGCGGGACCCCCGTTTGATCGGCCCGACCGCGTTCTGGTATTCCCAGAGGAGATCGATGTAGTCGGTCCGCCGTTCGCGGGGAATCACGATGGGCGGATAGCCGCCACGAAGCACGGGCAGGTTGGCAATGAGTCTGGCCACACGGCCATTGCCGTCGAAGAAGGGATGGATCCGTACGAAACCCATATGCGCCAATGCATAGACGCGAGCCGCATCGTCCGGCTTGGCAATATCGTCCAGACTGCCATTGAAATCGGCCAGCCATCGTTCCATCAGGCGTGGGACATCGGATGGAGCGGCATACTCCATATAGACGCTCTTGCCGTCGATCACCCCGGTAGTGCCGTTGAAGTCCTGCTTCCATCCCCCCACCGGCTTCATGATATCCATGGCCGTTTTGTCCATCACCGCGCGGTGCAAGTCGAACAGATCCTGTTCCGTCACGGTCGGCTGTTCGATCATCCGGTAGATCAGGTCGATAGCCCGCGCGTGTCCATAGACTTCCTGGTGCTCCCGGAGCGACTTCCCGCTGATGGTCAACCCCAGTTCAAGCACCTTCACCGTCTCGCCCAACGTCAGGGTGTTTCCCTCGATTGCGGTGGAATCGTGCGTCCAGACGGCGGCAATCTGCTTGATCAGTGCGTCACGTATGTCGAGCGTAAGCCCCTCGTAGAACAGTCCCTTTCCACGCCGGACCGGGCGGCGCGGTTTGACGTAGGAGAACACGGCATTGTGTGTCACGCCGAGCCCGTACTTGCGGTTCAGCTCCTGCGCCACCTGCCGATAACTCATGTCGGCATCAAGCAGAGCGAATATCTCGTCGTGATAAGACCGCAGCTTCGATTGATAGGGTTTTCCAGGCATTGTAACGGCTTTTCCAAGTAGTTCGCCAGCAACTGTAACGACTTCCGCGCAATATGTCAACGCGTAAGTCGTTACAGGCGACAAAAACCCTACTCACCCTAGACGGAGCAGTTATCAGTGACTAGTCACAATCAAGGGCTCATTGGGAAGTTCGTTAATTCCATGCCCCGTCGCCGGATACTCCTTCACAAGCATTTCCGTAACCGCCTCAATGCCCTTCAAAACCCCTTCTTCAAATCGCCCACCCGCAAAACTCTGCTCCATACGCCGGCAAATCGCTTCCCACCCCTCTGGCCCTACCCGGTCATGAACTCCACGGTCAGCCACAATCTCCACATCACGATCAGCCAACAGAAGGTAGATCAACACTCCATTATTCTCAGCCGTGTCCCACACCCGTAGCCGCGCGAACACTTCCAGAGCCCGCTCAGGAGGCTGCACATCATTCGCCAATCGACGCCAATCCAAAACACTCTCCACCGCAAACCGAATCTGCCCACGATGCCGCCGCTCACTCTGCTGAATGGCGTCTCCAATGGCCTTCATCACTGGCGCAGGAAAAGCCCGCCGGACAACCCGTTGCGGCGCCCAAAGATGTCGTATTATCCGTTTAATATTCATTGCTCTCACCACCGCCCCGAAGCACCACCCCCGCTAAACCCCCCTCCACCACCGCTGAATCCCCCTCCACTACTGAATCCTCCACCAGAACTTCCACCCCAACTCCCCCCGCCACTACTCCAACTCCGCCCAGAACCACTACGCCCCTTGAAGGAAACAAAAAAAATGATAAACACAATGAAAAAGACTCCAAACACGACCCGGACCACCCACTCTTCAAAAGGAGACATGGACCCCACTGTCGATGGATACTCCCCTTCCATCTTCGCCACCGACACCGGCAACGGTTCCCCCTGAATCACCTTCAGGATTCGCTCAACCCCCGCTTTGACCCCACCCGCAAAATCCCCCTTCTTGAATTCTGGCAGAATGATCTCATTGATAATCCGGCTGGCCGTCGCGTCTGGAATCGCCCCTTCCAATCCGCGCCCTACCTCGATCCGCAACGTCCGATCATTCTTCGCCACCAACAGGATCACCCCGTCATCAACCCCGCCCCGCCCGATCTTCCACTGATCCGCCACCCGGATTCCAAACTGCTCGATGGTCTCCTCCCCCGTGGTGGGCACCATCAACACCACAACTTGGGACCCCTTGGCGGCCTCAAACTGCCGAAGCGTTTCATCAAGTTGCTGGCGCTGACCGGCGCTCAAGGTCTGTGTCAGATCCGTGACACGGCTCTCCAATTGGGGAACCGGCACCGGCACGGCATAAGACCCCATCGCAAAAAGCATCACGGCCCAAAACACCGTCAACCTAAGTCTCAATCCGTTCACTTGAAATCAACGATGGGAGGTTTGGCCATATCCTTTTCATTCTCAATCGTGAACGTCGGCTTGACCGAATAGCCGAACATCTTGGCGGTTAGATTCACAGGAAACGATCGCACAGTGATATTATAGCCCTTGACCGCCTCAATATAACGATTACGGGCAACGGTAATCCGGTTCTCGGTTCCTTCCAACTGCGCCTGCAAGTCACGGAAAACACCATCCGCCTTCAGTTGCGGATAATTCTCCGCCACCGCCAGCAACCGACCCAACCCTCTCGACAACTCCTGCTGCGCCGCCACAAACTTAGCAAACGCCTCCTGGTTGTTGATCAATTCCGGCGTCGCCTGCATCGCCCCCACTTTCGCCCGCGCATCCGTTACCCTCGTGAGAATCTCCTTTTCATGGGCGGCATACCCCTTGACCACATTAACCAGATTCGGCACAAGATCCGCCCGCCGCTGATATTGGTTCAACACCTCGGCCCAGTCCGCCTTGATCTGCTCATCCGTCGATTGAATCCGATTGTATCCACAACCACTTAACCCAAGACACAAACCCACCATAACGATCAATGTAACGAATGCTTTCATGGTCAATCCTTTCACTTCACATTCCACCGCCCGATAAACAGAGCTCACAAACGGCAATACTCTATCCCGTCAACAGCCGCACACAAGCATATTTTAGGTTACTGCCTGAATTCCTGAATGAAGGGTTTTGCTCCGTCAAAACCATTTCCCATCCTCTGGCACGGTCACGTCTCACGTCTCACGTTTCCCCTCCCCTCAATCCCGCACTCCCTCAATCCCGCACTCGCCACAATCCAATCACTCCGCTAAGATCACCGCCATGTCCAAAACCGAGAAAACTACGATCCCCGACTTCACCCACCTGACCCCCGATGCCGTCATCAATGCCGTGGAAAACGCCTTGGGCACTCGTTGCTCTAATCTCTGCCGCCCGCTGAACAGCTACATCAATCGCGTCTACGATGTGGGGCTCGACTCGGGCAGCCAGGTCATCGCCAAATTCTACCGACCCGGCCGCTGGTCCCGCGACGCCTTGCAGGATGAACTCGACTTCCTCCAGGAACTCCACACTGCCGAAGTCCCCGTTGTCCCTCCCCTCCCCGCCCCGGACGGCTCATTACTCCACCAGTGGGGCGATACCTGGTTCGCCGTCTTCCCCAAGAAAGGCGGACGCCCGCTGGATGAGCCCACCCCGGACGACTGGAAACAACTCGGTCGCCTCATCGCCCGCATGCACTCGATCGGGGCTGCCCGTTCCCCTCATGCCCGCATCCACCTGCACCCGCAGCAATCCACCCTCGCCCACCTCGACTACATCCTCCGCTCCGGCACCCTTCCCGATCGCCTGAGAAACCCCTACGAAACAACCGTCCGGAATCTCGTCGACCAGATCTCCCCTCTTTTCGACGACGTCACCACCCTCCGCATCCATGCCGACTGTCATCGTGGCAACATCCTCTTCCGCCCCGGCGAGGGCTACCACCTTCTCGACTTCGACGACATGGCCGTCGGCCCCGCCGTCCAGGACCTCTGGCTGATGCTGCCCGACCGTCTTCCCAACGCCCGTCCGGAATTGGACCTCCTCCTCGATGGCTATGAGACCTTCATGGAATTCCCCTACCCTTCCCTCAATCTCATCGAGCCATTACGCGCCATGCGCTTCATTCATTTCACCGCCTGGTGCGCCCGTCAAAAGGCCGATGGCGGCTTCGCCCGTCTTTCACCGACTTGGGGAAGCCAGGATTTCTGGCGCCAGGAAATCGCCGATTTGGAACGGCAACTCCACGAAATCAACACCCCCTCCCCCCACACCTGATCCGTCATACCCACCTGATCCGTCGGATGTTCTAGCGCAGATTGCCTTGACTCCACCGTACGGCATGGTTTGATACGCGGCAATGGCAACACAAACAAGGCATACTCATCTGCCGTACCTTCTGGTGGCGGCAACGTTAATGATACTCGCAGCGGCGGTCTTCCTATGGGACGACACCGTCGCCACCGTCGTACGAACCTTCTCTCATCGCGTGGGCACAAAGTATTTCACGCAGGAAATCCTCGCCTTCCTTCGCCCCTTCGGCAAAGGGGAAGTAACCCTGTTAATCGCCCTCGCTGTTGGCGTCTGCGGCTGCCGGAAACGGGCCGGACAGATGCTTCTAGCCATTCTCCTGGTCGGCCTCCTCGTCTGGCCGGTTAAACTGATCGTCGGGCGCGAACGCCCCAATCACTCCGATTGCACCTCCTTCCCCAGTGGCGATACCGCTACCATCGCCGCCCTCTGCACACCGTTAGCCGCTGTCTCCCCGTGGGGCGCCGTTCTCGGTGTCGCCGCCACCGGAGGCGTCGCCGCCGGGCGCATCTACGACGGCAAACACTTCCCCTCCGATGTCCTTGCCGGCGCCGCCTTTGGCGTTCTGGCAGGAGCCATCGCCATGGCCATCATCCGCCGCCGGAATCTGCGCCTGCGCCGCCTCTGGTTCCTTGTCGCCGCCCTCCTGGTACTGACCTATGACCTCGTCAAACTCCCTTGGTCAAAAGCCCTTCCCTATGCCCTCACCTATCTCTCCATCTGGGGCCCCCTCTTCCTCTTCCTCTGTTTCGCCCGCCTGTGGCCCACCTGGCACCGGCTCCACCATCGACGTCGCCGCACCCCGCACCGTCCGGCCGCCCTGCTGGCATTAGCCGTCTCTCTCATCCTCTGGGTCTATTTCTCCATGACCACCGCCTCAACCCTGTGGGATCGGGATGAACCGAGATTTTCCCGCGCCACGGTGGAAATGGTGGAATCAGGCAACTATCTCTATCCCACCTTCAACGAGAATCTGCGCCCCGATAAACCCATCCTGATCTACTGGCTCATGTCAGTCCCCGTGCGGTTGTTCGGCCCCTCGGAATTCTCCTGCCGCATGGTCGCCCCCCTCGCCACCATCGGCACCGGTTTGATGACCGCCTGGGCCGCCACACTGGTCGCGGGCCCCGGCGCCGGCCTGCTGGCCTTCGCCTTCCTCACCCTCTCCCCCCTGATGGCCGTCAGTGGAACCGCCGCCACAACCGATGCCCTTCTCCTCATGTGCATCACCGCCGCCATCTGCTCCTTCCTCCTCTCGTGGCGCCGCGGATTCCGCATCAGCCACGCCATCCTCATGACCGCGGCTCTCGCCGCCGCCCTCTTGACCAAGGGTCCCGTCGGCCTCGCCGTTCCGCTTCTGGTCATCCCCGTCGCCGCCTTCGTGCTCGGACGCGGCGCCCTGCGTCCGCTCCCCTATCTCGGCTGGGTGCTGGCCTCAGTACTCCTCGCCTCCGCCCTCTTCCTGGCATGGGGCATCCCCGCCAATCATGCCACGGGGGGTGAGTTCTACGCCAAGGGAATCGGCCATCACGTTGTCAACCGTTCCCTGAATCCACTCGAAAGCCATGGAGGCACCTCCTTTTTATTCTTCTTCACCTACCTCCCGGTCATCGTGTTCGCCTTCTTCCCATGGACACTCTACCTCCCCATGGCCTTCACAAAAACCGCCTCTCCCGCCGAGACATCGACCAACATTCCCGCCAGCCGTCTTGTCCTCTGCTGGGCACTCCCTGTGATCTTCCTGATGAGCGCCGTGGCCACCAAGTTGCCGCATTACATCCTCCCCGCTTTCCCCGCACTCGCCATTGCCGCCGCCATCGGAGCCACACGCCTCCGCCTCACCAACTTCCCTCGCCGCCCCATCACCCCCGCCGCCTTGACCGGCCTGATCCTCTTTATCGTTGTCGGCGCGGCACTGGGCCTGGGCCTGACCATCTCCACCTGGTTCCTGCCCGTCTTTGGATTGCGCGTACCCGCCACCGGGCTTGGCCTCCTGTTCCTTGCCATCACCATCGTAGGCGCCCATCGCTTTCTCAAGGGCCGCCATTCCGATGCTGTCGCCACGTTGATTGCCGGCATGATGATGGTCTTGCTCTCCGCCGCCCTCTTCCTCCTCCCCGCCATCGAACGCTTCAAAATATCCCCTCCGTTGGCTGACCGCATCGAGTCACTAACCGACGCCTCGGTTCCGGTATCCACCTGTGGTTTCGGGGAACCCAGCCTGAACTTCTACCTTAACCGGGGGCCCATCGAGTCCCTCGATGAAAGCCAGCTGGCCCACTGGGTGGCCCGGCGCAATCCGGGACTGCTCGTCATCTCCCGCCAGAGACTTCTGAAGCATAAGGAACTCTTCCGCCGCAAGAATGTCCATACCGTCGACCGTTTGCGCGGGTTCAATTATTCACAAGGAAAATGGCTCACCGTTTTCATCATCATGCGGGAGCCCCCGAAATGAAAGACCTCTCAACCGACAATCAACGGGACACCCTCCCCGTGAACACTCCCGTCGAGGAGCAACCGCCGATCGAGCTGGAAATCGAGGCGGCAAAATCGGCCGGAGCCTCCGAGCGTAAATTCCTGATCATGGCACTCGTCGTTACCACCTGCATCGCCATCATCCACTTTTTTGATCTCAAGGACTATGTAACCAATGTTCAAGCATGGAAGAACCGTCTTGATGGCCTTGGCTATTTCGGTTCCTTCATCTTCGGCCTGGCCTGCACAGCCCTCATCGCCGCAGGAATACCCCGCCTTTTATTCTGCGCCGTCGCCGGAATGCTTTTTGGATTCTGGGAAGGCTTCATCATCGGCCAATTATCCGCCCTGCTGGGTTCCTACGCCACCTTTGTGTTTGCGCGCTGGGGCGGACGCGAATGGGTGGCCCGCCGCATTGAGAATCGACAACGCCTGCGCAATCTCCTTCGCAACCCGTCCACCTTCACCGTCTTCCTCACCCGCCAACTCCCCATCGCCGGGATTGTTCCCAATCTGCTGCTAGGCATGACGCCCGTCCGGCACAGGGTCTTCCTGCTGGGTTCGTTCCTCGGGTATCTGCCTAGTTCCGCCATGGTGGCCATGATCGGTAGCGGCCTTGGAAAACAGTCCTGGGGACAGGCCATGTGGCAAGTTACCCTGGCCATGCTCGGGCTGGGGGCCTTCTCTTCCATCGTCTGGTACCTGCGGAAGAAACTGACTCGTACAACGGTTCAGTAGTCAAGAATCCAGACGTGTTTTCGAGGACGCCCCCCGACTCCCCGCCTCCCCGCCTGAACCCCGAACCCCGAACCCTGAACCCTTCCCCCGCCACCCCAACCCCTACTTCAACCGCGACGTCAACGCCCCGCCAATCACCAGAAATACAATATTCGGCAACCAGCCCGCCAACCACGGCCAGATAATCTCACGCTTCCCCAAGATCATCCCCGTCTGGACGATGACATAGAATCCAAACAACGCCGCCAAACCAAAGGCCACACTCCTCAACGCCGGACGCCGCACCCCGCCTGCCGTGGCAGGCAGACTCAACAAAATAAGCACCATACACGCCCACGGCATCGCAATCCGGGCGTAAATATCCACTTCGCGTCTGGCCCGCGCCGCCCCGCTCAAGTTCGGCCTCGTCCTCAACGACTGGATCATGTCCCATGAGGAAAGGAAATCACTCTTTTGAATCTCGTTCAGCAAATCGGTCGGAGTCTCGGTAAAGTCGGTCATTTCCACAGGCATTTCAGAGGGCGGGGATAACGGACCCGCCGGCTCGCCGGCTTCATTGTACGGACGGCTCTGCATGTCATAGAACCACCATTTTCCATCCATCCATTCCGCCCGCCTGGCAATAATCTCCGTCATCAGGGAACCATCTTCTCGCTCCTGGATAACCTTCACCCCCTTGAACCGACCCGGATCCCGCATATTAAAGCGGTCCAGCAGCCATTGTCGGTGCGATTCCCCGGCATGGTACAGGTAGTCTTTAACCACAGCCGAAGACTCTCTTTTCCCCTTGAGTACCCGCTGCTCGTAATCCTCAACCCAACGGGTCGCAAAGGGACCCACCGTCTCCTGCGTCACCGCCCCGAACAGGCTGGCGCAAAACCCGACCGTCATCAACGGGGTCATCAACCTCCGCACACTCACTCCGCTCGCGCACATCGCCGTCAATTCGTTATGCCGCGCAAACATCGTCAGGGTATATAGCGCCGCCAGCAATAAGGCGATGGGAAGAATGACCACGATGAACGGCACGAACCCGTTCACGGCAAACAGGTAATACCCGTAGTAAACAAAAACATCCCCTACCGGAACCTTGGCTTCCACAAAACTCGGAAAACGCTCAAACAGGTCGAGGACAATATAAAGCATGCAAAATGACCCCAGAACATACCCAAGCGGGACGAGGTACTCCTTCAGCATGTATCGATCAATAATTTTCATGGCCATCCGACGCCTTCACCATCCCGTTCCTGATCAACAGGCGTGTCACTCTAGCCTGAACCCCGGGTGAACGCAATGCCTTCGTAAACCTCTCTACTGCCATATTACCCCTCGTTAGTGACCCATTGCGAATTGTGGAAAAGTTTTCTTTCGCGTTTTTCGCGTTTTTTATAATATGGCCACCCTTTTGAATGTTAACCCATTAGGAGACCATGACCATGTTTTTTGATCCGCTATATCTTCTCTTTGTCGGCCCCGGCATGATCCTGGCCGTTTTCGCCTCCCTCAAAGTCAAGATGACCTTCAGCAAGTATTCACAAGTGGCTTCCCAGTTGGGCGCCACCGGCGCCATGGCTGCCCGCCGCCTGCTTGACCAGCAGGGTTTGCACGACGTCGCCGTTGAACCCATCGACGGCATGTTGAGCGATCATTACGACCCCACCACGCGCACACTCCGTCTCTCCCCCGACGTCTACGGATCCAACTCGCTCGCCGCCATCGGTGTCGCCTGTCACGAAGCAGGCCACGCCCTTCAACATGCCACGGGTTACGCCTGGCTCGGAATGCGTACCGCTCTCGTCCCCGCCACCCAGTTTGGCAGCTTCGGCTCCTATATTTTCTTCTTTCTCGGCATGTTCCTCCAGAGCCCCAACCTGGTCCTCATCGGCGTCATTCTCTTTTCCATCGTTGTCGCCTTCTCCATCGTCACCCTCCCCGTGGAGTGGGATGCCTCCGCCCGCGCCAGACGCCTCATGGTTTCCGCCGGAATCGTCTCCTATCATGAACAGGAGGATGCCGGACGCGTTTTGAACGCCGCCTTCCTTACCTATGTCGCCTCGGCAGTCACCTCCATGCTAACCCTCCTCTATTACCTCTATCGCGCCGGACTGCTCGGCGGCAGAAGGGACGACTAACCCATGAATACCGTTCTCGTCCCGCTGGCCGATGGCGTCGAGGAAATGGAAGCTGTGATCCTGGTGGACGTCCTCCGTCGCGCACACATGGAAGTCATCACCGCCAGCCTGCACGGCAACCCCGTCACCGCTTCACGCGGCATCCGGATCGTCCCCGATAAACTCTGGCAGGACATCTCCCCCAACTCCTTTGACGTGCTGGCAATTCCCGGCGGCGCCGAAGGCGTCAACAACCTATCGAAAGATACCCGCGTGCTGGATGCCGTCTGCGCCTTCGATAGCGCTAATAAATGGATCGCCGCCGTTTGCGCCGGCCCGCTTGTCCTTCAGAAGGCTGGCATCCTGAAAGGACGTCGCGTCACCTGTCACCCCGGAGTAGCCGATCAGCTAACCGCCACCCCTCGCCTGACCGATCGTGTCGTGGTGGATGGTCGCCTGGTCACCAGCCAGGGCCCCGGAACCTCATTCGAGTTTGCCCTCACACTGGTCCGCCTCATTATGGGTCCCGACAAAGCCCTCTCCCTCGGCAAGGCCATGATCCTGCCCTGAGAATCTCTTCGTTCATAAGGGCGGGACGGCCAGGCCCGCCGGGTCTGCAGGAAACAGAATCACGGCGGGCCTGGCCGTCCCGCCCTGCCGAAAATCGCCAAAACCCGGAAAGGCGCCCCGTTAGTGCAGTGTGCCCCCCACTACATTTTAACTGTCGCGGAATTTTAACTTGATCGACAGGTTTTTTCTGTCATAGTTGACCATTCGACGTTGTATTGTGCCGTAGTGTCAGCTTATCGGATTCAGTTCAAAGGAAAGTCATGGCGAAAACCAAACCTGTTGCAGCAACAAAGGCAGCCCGCGCAAAAGCCACCACCAAGACCGCTCCCGCGAAAACCCCTGCCAAGGCTACTCCGACCAAGGCCCCTGCGGCCAAAACCGTGTCGGCTAAAGCCGTTCCAAGTAAGTCAGTCCCTCCGAAAGCACCTCCAGCCAAAACAGTTAAGGCAAAAATGACACCGGCGGAAACAAGTCCGGGGCCTGCCTCAAAAAACCGCCCTGGAGCCAAACACCCCGGTCGTGCGCGCCACAGCATCGAGGACGGGGCCGATCTGGAAGCCAAGCCCGACGCTGAGGAAGGAGCCGAGGATCCTGGTGCCTCCAGCGGTCTGAGCTGGGAGGAACGCAGCCAAAGAATCAAGGATCTCGTCAAATTAGCCGAGGAACAGGGCTACCTTACTTACGACGACATTAACGAATTAATCCCTAGCTCCGTGATCAATCCAGATGAACTGGAAGGATACATGGAACTCCTGCGGAGCATGGACATCGAGATCATCGAGGCCTCCGATGTCGAAAAATACCGGAAGGAACCCCCGAAGCCGGCCACCGGCTCCGTGGCGCGCGCCGAACGCCTGGACATCTTCGATGACCCCATCCGCATGTACCTGCATCAGATGGGCCAGGTACCCCTGCTGTCCCGCGAACAGGAAGTCGAAATCTGCAAGCGCATCGAAACAGCGGAAATTACCGTGCGTACCCTTTTCGATGAGCTCGGCACCGCCGCCGATTTGTATCTCGGAATGGCTGAACGCCTCGAAACCGGCAAAGACCGCTTTGACCGCGTCATCGAGGACAAGTTTGTAGACAGCCGCGATAAGTATCTGCAGGCCCTGCCAAAACTTAAACGTGATATCCTGAAACTGCGCGATGGCATCATGAAGGAGTTCGCCGTCGCCCGCAAGGTCAAGGCCACCATCGCCCAGAAGAACACCGCCCGTAAAAATATGGAGCGGATCCGCAAGAAAATGATCGGGCTGTTCGATAATCTC
Source organism: uncultured Verrucomicrobiota bacterium (assembly GCA_964609375.1). Classification (GTDB taxonomy): domain Bacteria; phylum Verrucomicrobiota; class Kiritimatiellia; order CAIKKV01; family CAITUY01; genus CAZDUS01. Next base: position 11,765 of record CAZSSA010000063.1, read on the forward strand.
TATTACAAACAGAAAATCATCGAGGCACTCGCTTCCAAAGCAGAGGATGACTATAAGGACGTGCTCGCCTGTCTTGCGTCCATCGAGGCCCAAACCAAGGCCCGCAAGAGCAAGAAACGGGAAGACACCCTCGCCGCCGATCAACGCCGCCTGCGAAAACTCGAGGACCGGCTGTGCCTGGAACACGCCGAGTTTGTCGCCAAATACAAGCAGCTCAAGGACGCCATGCGCAAGGGCATGGCGGCACGCACGGAAATGGTCGAGGCCAACCTCCGCCTCGTGATCAGCATCGTCAAGAAATACATGAACCGCGGCCTCTCCTTCCTGGACCTCATTCAGGAAGGCAACACCGGCCTCATGAAAGCGGTCGAGAAATTCGAATATCGCCGCGGCTACAAATTCAGCACCTATGCCACCTGGTGGATTCGTCAGGCTGCCACCCGCGCCATCGCGGACCAGGCCCGCACCATCCGCATCCCGGTGCACATGATCGAAACCATTAACAAGTTGATGCGCGTCCAGAAAAAACTGGTTCAGGAACTCGGACGCGAACCTACCCCGGAGGAAGTCGCCGAGGAAATGAGCCTCCCGGTTGACCGCGTCCGCGCCGTCTACAAGATGGCTCAGCAACCCATCTCGCTGCAAAGCCCCGTAGGCGACGGCGATGACGCCCATTTTGGAGATTTCATCGAGGATAAGAGCGCTGAAAATCCGTCGGAAATGACGGCCTACAGTCTCCTGAAGGACCGCCTGAAAGACGTGCTCGGTACCCTCACCGAACGCGAACAACAGGTGTTGAACCTTCGATTCGGGCTGGCCGACGGCTATTCACGCACCCTCGAGGAAGTGGGAAAACAGTTCAATGTGACCCGCGAGCGTATCCGGCAAATCGAGGCAAAAGCCTTGCGAAAATTGCGCCATCCCACGCGCATCCGGAAGCTCGAAGGGTTTATCGAAATGAAGTAGCAGGACAAACCCAATTCATGTCCCGCACAATTAGAATGGAGAAATAGATGATAGCGACCGCATGTTCAATAATGACGAATCCTTGTGATTACCCTCTCTACACCCTGATTACCGCCATGCTGGCGGCATTCCTTCTGGGCACGTTGCTCGGAATGCGATTCCGGTTCCGCCGCGGCGGCTCACGGGTGGTCCGCACCACCGAACTCTATGTCGGCAACCTCTCCCCGGAATCCGACGAGCAAAGCATCCGTAAACAGTTCGAACGCTTCGGCGAAGTCCGCGACGTCCGGCTGATTTCCGGCCGTGGCGATGACGACCGCAAACCCTTCGCCTTCCTGAGCATGGGCAGCGTCGAATCCGCCCAGGCCGCCGCCAACGGCATGAATGGCAAGGAAATCGACGGCCAGAAGGTGTCCGTCAGCGAGGCCCGTTCCCGTCGGCGTCGTAATGGCGGTGGCAGCGGCGGCATGCATCGCTAAAACACGTTCCTTACAATGAACCGGACGGGCGGACACCATGTCCGCCCGTTTTTTTATCCATTAAACCTGAATCCCCCAAGGCAACTCTCTTATAATGTCTTCTTTGGTGTATTTCGCGTTTTTCGTAGTTTAACGGCTTTTCACAGACTGCATCAACATGGCCCTCTTAAGTCTCAAAAATGTCAGCCTCCGCTTCGGGGGTGAACCTCTGCTCGATGATGTGGAACTGCACATCGAGCGGGGTGACCGCATCTGCCTGCTTGGCGTCAACGGCTCGGGGAAAAGCTCCATGCTCCGCGTCCTGGCCGGCGAAACCAAACCGGATTCCGGCCAGGTCATCCGGGCATCGGAAGTCCGTATCTCCCGCCTCCCCCAGCAGGTCCCAAGCCACCTCAACGGCCATACACTGGATATCGTCTGCCCCGGACACGAGGATCCCGATAATGCCCGCCAGGCTCTCGAAGCCCGGCAAATCCTCTCCCGACTTCAACTCGACCCCGAAGCCGAGTTCTCCTCCCTCTCCGGGGGTACCCGTCGCCGGGTCCTTCTCGCCCATACCCTCCTCGGCTCCCCCGATGTCGTCCTCCTCGATGAACCTACCAACCATCTCGACCTCGATTCCATCGCCTGGCTGGAATCCTTTCTCCTGCGCTATTGCCGGACCTTCCTCTTCATCACCCATGACCGCTCCTTCCTCCGCCGCCTCGCCTCGCGCGTCGTCGAACTCGACCGCGGCCACCTGAGCGACTGGAATTGCAATTACGATACCTTCCTGATCCGTAAAGCCGAAGCCCTCCAAGCCGAGGCCCAACAACAGCAACGCTTCGATAAACTCCTTGAAAAAGAGGAGGCGTGGCGCCTCCAGGGCGTCAAGGCAAGGGCCGTCCGCAATCAGGGCCGGTTGCGCGCCTTGGAATCACTCCGTATCGAACGACGCCAACGGCGCGAACTCGGCGGCTCGGTGAAAATGACCATCCAGGACGCCAACCGCACCGGACAAGTCGTATTGAAGGCCGATAATGTCTCGTTCGCCTATGACCGTCCGCTGATCCGCAACTTCTCCACCGTCCTCGGTCGTGGCGACAAGGTTGGCATCATCGGCCCCAACGGCTGCGGCAAAACCACCCTGCTCCGTCTTCTCCTTGAACCGGAGGGCGCACGCGACAGTCTGGTCCCGAAAGAGGGAACGATCACCCACGGCACAAACCTCCAGATTGCCTACTCGGACCAGCTCCGCACTCAACTGGATGAGACCCAATCGTTGGCGGACAACATTTCCCAAGGCCGCGAATTCGTCATGATCAACGGCTTCCGCCGCCATGTCATCAGCTATCTGGAGGATTTCCTATTCAGCCCCGACCGCGCCCGCCAGCCGGTATCCGTTCTCTCCGGCGGCGAACGAAACCGCCTGTTGCTCGCCCGCCTTTTCTCCGAGCCTTCGAACGTCCTGGTCCTGGATGAACCCACCAACGATCTGGATCTGGACACCCTCGAATTGCTCGAAGAGCAATTGTCGAACTATGCCGGAACCGTCCTGTTGGTCAGCCATGACCGCGCCTTCCTGAACGATGTGGCAACCAGTGTCCTTGTCTTTGAGAAACATCCCGCCGACAGCACGGACATTTGGCTGGCTGACAACGAGGGTTGGTACATCAACGAGTATGTAGGCGGCTATGACGATTGGGCGGCACGCCGCGTCGTTCCACCGGAGCCGGAACCCGAGAAGAAACCCACGCCGCCTCCCCGCCCCAAACCAACAAAGAAGAAGCTATCCGATTGGGAACGCCGCGAACTGGATGCCCTGCCCGGAAAAATCGAGGCACTCGAGGCCGAACAGGCGCAATGGCATGCCCGCATGGCCAACCCGGCGTTCTATCGTCAATCCAGCGCCGAAATTGCCAGTGCCCAAAAACGAGCCGAAGAACTCATCGCGGAACTCGAAACCGTATATCAGCGCTGGGAAAAACTGGAATCCATGGCCGCCCAATAAC
>CAZSSA010000064.1:0-1161 GCA_964609375.1 uncultured Verrucomicrobiota bacterium
CTACTGGGGTAAAACCAGCGCGGGAACCTACGGCATAAACGTGGTCAGCGGCATTGTCGAATTTGCCACTGGCGCCCTTGGAGATATGGAGGACGCGAAGACCGACAATATCACCCTCAGTACCGGCACAACGCTCCGGTGGGTCCCGGGCAACACTCAGGATATCTCGAAGCGCCTGAGCATCGCGGCCAGCCAATCCGTCACGCTGGATCTGCAGGCGAACAACGTCGCCTTTGCGTATGCGCTGGACAACCCGCAGACCAGTGCGAGCGGTGTAACCATCACCAAGCTGGGCAGCGGGACCTTGACGCTCCTCGCCAACTTGGGCGCGAAGAACTCCGGCACGTTCAGGATTTATGAAGGAACGGTCAACGCCCAGGCCAGGACCAACCTGCTGTCATCCGGAACGATAGACTTCAACAACGGGACCCTGCAGTTTGGCGCGGCGTTTGATGCCTCGACAGGTCCCATGACCTTCAATGCCGGCGGCGCGACGCTGGACACGATGGCCCAGAACATCACGCTAGCCAACCCGATCGGTAACAATGGCACCGGCGGGTTCACCAAGAAGGGCAGCGGGTCCCTGACGCTCAGCGCCACGAACAGCTATATGGGAGGGACGACCCTCGACGCGGGGCAGTTGAACATCAACACCAACAACGCGCTGGGTTACGGTGCGGGCGCGCTCCTGACGATCAAGGGCGGTACAACGCTTGACAACACAGGTGCCGCGACCGCAACCATGGCGAACAATCCGACGCAGTCGTGGGAAGGCGACTTTGTCTACGCCGGTTCGCTCGGCCGCACCCTTAATCTCGGGAGCGGCACGGTGACGATGACCGGCAGCCGGCAGGTGACGATCAGCGCGGGCAATCTGACGGTGGGCGGGATCGTGGGCGAGGGATATGTGCTGGAGAAACTTGGGGCCGGTACGCTGGAAATTACCGGGCCCTCGACCTACAGCGGCAATACGACCATTGCGGGAGGTACGCTGAAGCTCAGCGGTTCTGGATCCATCGCCAGTTCTCCAGTGATCACGGTAGGCGGCAGTGGAACCTTTAATGTGTCGGGCTTTACCCTTGCCAGCGGTCAGACCCTGCTGGGCACGGGCACGGTGGCGGGTGACCTCACCATTGGCAGCGGCAGCACCAACAGCCCCGG
>CAZSSA010000064.1:1261-15138 GCA_964609375.1 uncultured Verrucomicrobiota bacterium
GGGATGACGGGCACGCGGCTGTCTGGGAATATCCTGACGGTGACCAACGGGGTGTGGAACGATAATGCGGATACCAATGCGACCTACCGGCATGCCGACTTCACCAACAGCGCGGTGTTTGTCTACCAGTGGCGCCGGGCGGATGATTCAGCCGGGTCATCCAATTTCACGAACCTGTTCAGCCAGACCAACGCCACCTACACGCTGGTCACACCTGATGACCGTTACAAGTGGTTCAGCGTACAGGTGAGTTGTACGGACACGGGCGTGCCCGGACCGGGGGTGACCACGGTGACGAATAGTGCCTGGCTGCAGGAAACGTCCACAGTGCCCGGGGTCGTGGTCTTCAGCAATTCCGTCGACACCACCTGGGGCCTCTATTCGAACTGGAAGCCGAGCAGTGTTCCGACCACGAATATTTCCGCCGTGATCGGCGATACAGCGGTGTTGAGCCCGGCCACGGTTACTCTGGCCGGCGGCGCGGAAACGAAGAATCTGTATCTCGGCACGAACACCGGGTCCCAGGGTACGATGAACATGACTGGTGGATCGCTGACCCTCCCGGCAGCGGGTAATATTGTTGTAGCCGGCGCGACGTCAAGTGCCGGGACGCTCAACCAGACCGGCGGAATGCTGGCCGGCATCACGAACGGAGACCTTAGCATTGCTGCTGGATCCGGTAGCACGGGGACGGTGATCCTCGGCGGTGCTACAGCCATTACCAGCACCTGGTCGATTGCCAGCGGAGCGAATTCCATCGGCACCCTGACCATGACCAATAATGCGCGCTGGCAGCAATCCGGGGCCAATCCCCGTACCGTTGGCAGTGCGGCTGGCGCCATTGGCCACCTGAATGTGTTGGGCAATGCGGTTATGAGCTGTTTGGACGGGGTAAATCCTCGTGGAGTAACTCTGGGATCGGTTGCGGGAAGCACGGGCATGTTGGTGGTTGCCGACGACGGGCAACTCACGGATGTTGCCCCCCTTACCATCGCTGCCGCAGGGAATGCCAGAGTCACTGTTCGCGACAGGGGGCAGATCAGGGGGCAGACCGGTTCTGCCTATTTTGACATCGGCTCCGGTGCCAACGGCGTCGGGGATCTGTTGCTCGCCGACAACGCCTCCGTGCTCTATGCTCTTCGAATGGGCAGTGGTGCGGGATCCGTGAGCACGCTGACGATGTCGAACAACGCGGTGTTCAACCAGGGATTAAACGACGCTTTCATCGTTGGCAACGCCAACAATGCGCTCGCCACGGTGTACATGAACGACAGCGCGATCCTGAACCCCCACAACAGGGGTTTTGTCCTGGGTAACGCGAGCGGGAGTACGGGTGTTGTTGAAATGACCGGCGGAATCATCACGAACTTAGCCAATGCGGGCACGTTCACTGTCGGCAATCTTGGATACGGCAAGATGATGATCGGGGGAACCGGTGTGGTTCACGTGGCCACATTAAATGTTAGTGGTACAAACGGCGGGGCCTCGGCAGTCAATAGCGAGGTGACGCTGGCGGGTAGCGGCCTGTTGCGCGTGACAACGGTGGCGAACCTCGGGAACGTGGCGGGGAAGCGCGGGTTGGTCAATCTTCAGGGGGGAACGTGGAGCGGTACTGCCGCCGCTAACCTGGGGGCTGCGGCTGGCGCGCAAGGCGAGGTCCGGGTCACGGGCGGCAACTGGGTGCAGTCCGGGGAGTTGAACGTGGGCGCGGCGTCTGGCGGCACGGGCATCGTGACGGTGGCAAACTGTACGTCGGCGACCAACCTCACCGGCGCGATCAAGGTCGGTGGTGGCGCGGCGAATGACCGGTACGGCTTGATCACGGTCTCCAATGCGACGTTCGGCGGCGGGACGCGGGTGATGGTGCTAACCAACGGCCTTGTTAATCTGGCAGGCACGGGGAGCGTGCTGCGGTGCAATTCATTCACCAATAACGGCGGATCTGTGACAGCCCATGCAGGGGTGATCCCGAGCGGTTTGGATGTGACCAATAGCGCGAATACGTCGCTGGTGATTACCAATGGCGGCACGTTGCAACTGGTCTTCGGGGATCCTCCGGCGTTGAGTGGAGTCGAGGTTTGGGGGTTGCGCTGGTTTGGGAACAACCACGCGGGGCAGTTGCAGGGGATGAAGGATAATGCGGGGCTGTCGTGGGCAGACGAGGCCGTGGGAGGCTGTGTGACTATCTACACCAATGCGACGCATACGATGGTGGGGTATGTATCCAGGCCGACAGGCACGACGTTCCAGTTCCGGTAAGTGTTTCAGGCTTGATCGCACTACTGCTCAATGTCGTGGAGCAGGACTCCTGCACTCCAGGGGGCCAGCGGAGGGAGGGAGAATCGCGTGCCCGAACCAACAGGAAAGGCCTTATGCGTTGGCCGCTGCCAGGTCCAACGTCCGCCTTCCGCCGGTTGGGGAATTGACAGCGTCAACTCGGGCGTTGGATCAAGACTGACATTCAGCAGTAGAACAGTCACGACCCGCCCGTTGGCGTCGCCACGAGGGATCACCACGCATTGGCAAGGGGTTTCGAGCAAGGCTGCCAGATGACCATGGGCCGCCCAGTTTGCCGCCGCCAGGATCTGACGGCGGCGTGACGAGGGCATGGCAGCATGGTCAACGCCCCAGCCAAAAACGACCAGCCGTCCGCCATCGGGGCGTTCAATCGCCATGGCCTCGGCGCCTGCCAGTTGTCCGTTCGCTCTTACGTAGTGGCTCAAGATACGGCACGTCCCTCCGATCGGTTCGCAGGCGTAGGCTTTCCCGAAGGCCCGTGTGCAGCAGAGGACGCTATCGTCGCGGTAGGGCGTGTTGATTTCATCCTGGGTGAGCCGGAGCGTGTCAAAGGTCTCGCTCAGGGGTGTCGTCCGAAGCCCGATCTCGTGGGTCAATCCGCGTTGGGCAAGCACTTCCACCGCCTCGCCGTTGACGATCAACCCGCGGGTTATCCGCTGGCGGAGGTCCTCCACACTGACGGTTTGAGCGCTGGGTCCGCTGAGCCAGCTCACGGGGGCGGAGGTCTCCCAGCAGAGGGGCAAGCCGATCAGGGCGGCGATATCCAGTTTGCCATAGCCTGTGCCCGTCCACGCCATGGGCGGGTCGCCGGGCTTAACCCGGCGTTGTTCGTGGTTGCGGCTCGCCAGGATTTCGATGCCGGCGTTCTGTGTTCCCCGGTTGGCGGCCACGTACCGCTTCCAGAACGGGCGCCAGGCGGCCAGTTTGGCCAGGAAGGCATCGTGCCAGACCGTTTCGTGCGGATACTGTAGTGTGGTGAACGAGAGACTGTTGCAGCCGTACGCCAGGGCCAGCGAACATTCTGCGGCCGTGGCTTGGGCGCTTTTCCCGATGACACCGGCCGGCAGGCTCTCGCATTCATAAACGGTGAGATCGATGCGGGCCGGCAACTGGCTGGACTGGAGGCCGATCAACACCGCCTTCTGCAGCATTTCACGGGGGCGGTGATCGTTATAGAAGCCGCCGCCGGGTCGGCTGGCGGCCGGGCGGCCGGTGGCCTGCTCCAGTGCCGCGAAAACGTGATGCCAGTCCGTTCCATCGTATCCGCGTGACGTGATGTCACAATGCTGCAGGCCCACGATGCAACCGGGTGCCACGGAGGCGGCCGCCCGGCCGACCGTGCTTGCGACGGTAGCCACGCCATCGCGCAGGAAGGCGATCCAGGCATGCCGGGTCGGGACGTCATTTCCCTCGTTGAGGGCGTTAACAAGGGTTTCTCGCTGCCACGCCTCTCCTGTTTTCGCGCTGAATGCGGCGAGGCAGGATTCACAAAAACAGCCGCAACTCACGGGACGGTGGCTGTACATCCGCAGATCGTCGTCGATCCACACCCGGGCGGGCTTCCAGGCGCAGTAGGCGCGGGTGAAGGCGTCCAGATAAGCATGGAATGCGGGATCACGGGGACAGGAGCAGGTGGGCGCAATGACGCCGTCCGGTCCTGCCATGCGTTGCCATGTCAAGGCCCTGAAGTCAAGGGCCAGATGGGAGGAGCTGTGGCCGATGGTGTTGCTGATCTGGAGCGAGGCGGTGATGCCTGCCTTTCGTACGCGGTCGGCCGCCTTTTCCATTTGCCGCGCATGATCGATATGGACGGCCAGGGGCGGCATCCCGCAATCCGAGGCAAACCAGACCTCGTCGCATGACCCTTTATGCTGACTGATCATCGACAGGTGTCGCTCCAGCAAGGCCGGGTCCAGATGGTGGTAGCCCAGGCGTTGCGTTATCAACGGACGGATGGTCTTGCTCATATGATTTTACCCGGGATGGAGAGGGTGCAGCGCCACGGATGACCACGTTCCCCAAGTTTGTTTAACGTGGATAATTCGATGCGGTTTTCTCCGGGATGTAACTGCCATTTGAAGTCCTTGCCGATGCACCGAGATTTTCCGTTATCCACGCGCACCTCGCAGCCGGCGAAGAACTGCGTCTGGAAGGGTTCCACAGCCAACTCCAGAGCATTGTGTGTCTTATTCCACCGGGTCCGCACCTTGAGCCGGTCGCAGGACCAGTAAAGTTCCCGCCAGTTAATTGGCTGTGTTCGCCTTTCTGGCGGCAAGCCCAAATCCTGCGGATCGATTCTGACGGCGGGCGAAGCATAGGTGTAGGTCTGTGCGGGCACCTTGTCCCCGTAATCGCGCCGGCGACTATAGGTCATCATCACGTAGCAGGATCGCAACCACCAGAAAGGCGACGGCCCGTTGTCGATGCCGCTGGGACAGGCGATGCCCAGGGACTGGAACCGGATCAACTTGTAGGCGATACCCGGTTCATACCGGTCGCGTTCGAGGATATCGATGAGCTCTCCGATACAGTAGGGCGTGCCGTCGGGCGCGAGCCAGCAGCCGGCGTGACCAACGTGGTTGTCGGCCTCCAGGCAAATCCATTTGTCGTGGAAATGGTCGTAGGCTTCGAGGGAGGAGTGGTGCCAGACCTGGGTGCGGCGGGCAGGCACGCCCAGCGCCCAGAGGGCCTCTTCCATGACATGGGCGAAGCCCCCGCACATGCCGGCAGTTTGGCCTGCCTTGATATGGGCGAGCAGGACGTCCCCCCGTTCCGTGAAGATTTCCCGCGGCCAGGGCCAGTAGAATGTGTGGGGCCAGAGGTTGCCGATGAAGCGCCCGACCTCGAGCAGTCCTTCGAAGGCATTGGGTGCCGAGTGATAACGTGCTGCAAGTTCCGGGTGGATGGCGCTGCACTTTTTCAGGTTGGCCAGCCGGTCTGGAATGAGATCGAAGCGCAGCGGACTGTCGTTAATCGGAGGATCATGAAGTTCGGCCAGCGAGACACCGGGAGGGAGGGGCAGGGTGGTGGTTCCGGTCGGGGTCTGTCCGTATGCCGGACTTTCAGGGGCCGGTGTGGCTCCCGGGAAAGCGATCGGACACTTGAAACAGGATACCTGAAGGATCCATCCGCAGAACGTGTTAATCCAGTGGCGGTGGCCCGGCCGCGTATCGGCCAGCTTCCCGCCGATGGCGATGGGGATGTAGGTTTGCCGGTAGGCATGCCATTGGATATTGCGGCCCGTCATGCGGAGCAAGGAGGTATTATCGTGGATCGACATCGATATACCTGACCGGCAGTCCCAGTCGATGGCCAGCGTATAGGCGACCTTATCGTGGCATGGCACAAGCAAGCGGAGGTAATGGCCATAGGCGAAGAGCTCGAGTTCCATGCGCTCTCCGGCCCGATGGGCGCTGAGACGCAGGTAGCCGGCCCAGCTTTCCATGAGTTGTCCGCCCGAGTCGTTTGTGTCGAAAGCAAAGGTCAGTCTGATGGCTCCGCGGACATCGGAAATACGGCCATCGCCGGGGAAGATCAGGGCGGACCCCGGCGGCAGAGGGAATCTTAGCCCGTGCGTGGCATCGAAACCGAAGGAAGGTAGCAGGGTTTCCGCGAAGCCGGAAGTCGCCTTGCGCGGGATCAACGGAATGGCCTTGCGTCTCAGATTGATCTTGAATGTGGGCGTCGGGTTCATTGTTGCCTCGAGACGAATCTTTTTTTATCAGTTTTATGGGTCAAGAGTCTTCTAATTTTCATTCCTTATCCAAGTCGAATAAGCGTCAAAGCATGAGGATTGGCCGCGGACTCCCATCAGCCCTTCGAGCATGGCGGAGGCGGCCCAGAGATTCAGCCCGAGTTCCGTGCTGGCGGGTGAGCCATCGGCGTACTTGGCGATCAAGAGGCCGTCGGAGGGACAATAGCGTTCACCGGTCCATCCGAACCGGCCATATCCTGTTTTGTCAGGGTATAACTGCAGGCAGTTCCGGGCCCAGACGAGGCTGTCCTGCAAGCGGCTGGCGACGTGCGCGTCGCCGGTCTTGTCGGCCAGGTATTCCAGGTCCGGTGCGATGAGCAATCCCATCGGATGGATGTGCGGGTTGCTCACGGAGGTGAGGCTGCCGCCGCAGGAGTGCCAGCCGGCGCTCTTCAGGGGTTCAGCCTCGGGCTTGGCATTAAAGAGGTAGCGCCAGAGGAACTCGTACTCCGCCCCGAGCCGCAGCATGTCGAGGTAACGGTCATTGCCGGTGGCCTGATGCAGCAGGCGGGCACCGCGGATGAAAGCCAATACGCCTTCCTCGTCATTGCCTTTCCATGCATCCATCGGTGTGCCCCAGACCTCAAGTTGGCCAACCCCTACGGCATACAGATCCATGGCGCGCTGTGCCGAGTGCAAGTAGCGGCGGTCGCGTGTCAATTCGTAGGCGGCGCACATGGCGGGAACCCACCAGCATCCGGCAAAACCTTCCCAGTCCGCCACGGCGACGCGGTCCACCTCGTAGGCGAACCCGTAGTGGCCGTCATCGCGTTGCAGTTTGAGCATGGTTTCCAGCGCGGCCAGGGCCGGCCGGGTCCATGCCGTCACGGATGTGCCTGTCCGGGTCTGGGTCAACCAGGCGGCCTGAAGCAGGTAGTAGGTGGCTTCGGCGTTCGTATAGGCGGAATGCCGGTCGCGGTTCAGGACGACACTCCACCAGCAGTTGACGGTCGGGTTTCCGCTCTCCGTGAAGGCATCGAAAAAAAGGCCATTGGCCGGGTTTGTGTTGGCGGCAATCTTGTTAAGGGCGAGCTGTGCGGTTGTGACCCACTCCGGATTGTTGAGGCGGAAGCCTGCCTGAAGCAGAGGGTACGCCACGTTGGCTCCTCCAACCCAGGCGATGGCTCTGCCGCCCACCTTGCGGTAGAGCGGTTGGTCCGGTAGACCCTTGACCTGCACGCCCTGAAACACCTGCCGGTCTCCGGCCCAGGAATCCCTGACGATCGTATCCGCAATGGCCTGGATGCAGGTGGCGGTGTCGCTTGTTGACGAAGGCGGCTGATGGTAGAGGGGGTAGAGTTCGCGGAGGATCTTAAAGGCGACATGACGGCCGGTATTGTTGCCCAGGAAGAGATCGATATCGAAATTAAGGTCCGTGCCGGCAGGCAGGTAATCCTCCGTAGGTTCGCTGAACAGGTCCTTGTTCACAAAGGTGTAAGGCGCATTCCGGTAGCCGATTGAGACGCCAACCGTGCCGGGCAGTTCGGCGACCAGGCCCGTGCGGATGAGTCTGCCACTGGCGTTCAGGTAGGGTGGGGCCGCCAGGGCGAGATGTCCACCATCTGGAAGCAAGGCCATGGCCACGGGGGCTGCCGCGCGGTCTGTTCGCATTCGCCAGGCGCGGGAGCAGGAGGTGTCATTGCTTTCCGTGTCCGTGAGGTTTGGGAAATGCCCCGGTCCGGATACCGGTAGATTGTTGTCGCCGAAAAGAACGCCGGGCAGAATGTGGAAGGCGTTTCCGGATGAACTTTCCGGAGACAAGAGCAGTTCCACGCGGACTGTACGGTTTGTTGTGATGGAGATGCGGAGGCGTTGGTGGCCGGTTTCGTTGTCGCGGGTGATCTTCAAGGCGGCAATGGCGATGTTGACCCCGTCGGCTTCCGCACGCCAGACGTTGCCGACCGCATGGAAGCGGAGCATGGTTCCGTTGTTTAGACCAGGCGTCCATACCCAGGCAACGAGCAATCCGCACATTTTGTTTGAAGCTACGCGCAAGGCCCCGTCAAAGGATATAGTCCAGTCATTCATCAGCGATAATGCTACATCAGTATGCTATCATTGCGCCATAAATTTATAAAGCTGGACCATAAGCATTCCATTGAGGGTCATTTTTCTGTCGCAATTTACGGAGGTGCATGGTAAAAGAAAGACAATAACTAGTATGCTGTGGTGAGATTATTATTGAGTGATATTGACATATCACACGACAGATCAGCATGGATGGAAGTATTATGGGTGGAAAAACGAATCTTGAGAGTATTTCGATTAGTTCAGCTAGTCCTGTTCCGTTCTACCTGCAACTCAGTGCAAATCTGCGGAAGCAGATTTGCAACGGACAAATGCTTCCTGGAACCCCGCTACCCACCGTTCAAGCGATCGCCAAACAGTGTGGCCTGAGTCAGGCCACGGTCATGCGCGCGATGTCGGACTTGGCGGCGGAAGGGTTGATTGTGACCCGGCGGGGAGCCCGTTCGGTTGTGGCCCCGCGCCGGGCCGCCAGCACTGAGGTTCTGGTAGGCAATCTGGATCATGCGCCGACCGTCCGCGAGATTTCGTTTTTCAACCAGCTCCTCGAAGGGCTACGTGCAGGCTATCATGAACCCGAGCGGCGATTCCTGACAACCTATACGAGTTCAGATCCGGTTCATGGAGCGGAGCTGCTTCAGGTGTGCCAGGTGGCGCAAGCCGACGGGATCGTTGCGTTTCGTCCACGGAATCAGGCCATCACCGCCTTGCAGGAAGTTGCCGGACAGATTCCGGTTGTTTCCCTCTTTTATCCCGTGCCGGAGGCCCCGGCTGACCTTGTTGAGGCTGATCCCGCTGGTGCCCTGCGGAAGCTGCTGCAGGAACGAATTACGGCGGGGAAACGGCGGTTTTGTTACATTGGAGCCTTAAGCCATTTTCTCAAGGAACCCAGCGGATCGCCCTACGAATGTATCTACCGTACCGCGATGGAGACCGTTCGGGGTGCCGGACTGGATTGGTCTGAAATAGATGTGCCGCAGCAGGCAAAGGACAACGAATGGCCGGGTTTCGGCAAGGATATCTCCGATGGAACCGTTCTGGTGGCCGCCCATCCGCGTATGGCCCTTGCCTGCGAGGGCGATCGTTCGCGCCTGGACATGATCTCGTACACGGAAGCCCGCGGCACGGCGGAACTGGCAGCCGGTCGTATGGATCTGTTGTATCTGGGACTGGAGATGGTTGGTGTGGCGGCGGCGGAGTTGCTGCTATCGCGCGTCCGCTCGGGGAACAGTCTCACGGCCCGCACGGTTCGGCTGTCGCCGAAGGTCATCAAGTCGAACCAGACACTCTAATATGGCGGGCCAGCCTGCGTACCCTTCCGCTTCCGATGTCCGCTTATGCGCCGATCTCGGATCTGGCGAGTTCAACCCAACGGGCCAGACGCCAAGGCTGCTCGTTAAGCGTGTGGACATCCTTCATGATGATTTCGAGCCGGCACTCCCTGGCCAGGTCAAGGGTTTTGCGGAGGTCGGCGCGGATGGCGTTCTCATCGAAGATCCCGGTACTGATCAGCGTTGGGCTGGCCTTGCGCGAGAAAACATAATTCCGTCCCAGTTCCCGCGCCATGATCTCCTGGTCGCACCACGGCGAGATGGAGACGCGTGCCAGATCGGGGAGGCGCTTGACGACATGCCAGCGACCGTGTACCGGTTCGCAGCAGCCGTAGTAGATCCGTCCGAATTCCTTCGCCAGCTCGAGTTGGTAGGGGAAGATGAACTCCTCGAACTGGGCAGGGCCAACCCCGACGGTCTCCTGCGATTCGAGCAGCAGCCAGAGATCTTTCGTTCGAGCCGGTGCGCCCTCTGTTAGCCCCGCCTGTGGCAACTGGTGCGTATAACCGACGCTGCCGGAACCGATATAATCGTTACGGTTGTTAAGCGTGAGAAGGCCCTCTTTCTCAAGCCACCGGGCAAAGGCCAGGTGATCATCGCGCATAAAGGCCATGAGCCGGTGAACCCCGGCGGGGTTGTCCATCATGTAGATCATGAAATTTTCGAGGCCGATTAGCTCGATTACCCGGATGGTCATGCCGAAGGTCCACCAATGACTCCCCCGCACCACCACCGGAAGGATGCCGCCAAAGACTTCCTCGAGCGCGGCCTTTTTTGATGCGGTGGCGTCGCGATTCACCGTAAAACGGCGGGGGTGGAGCTTGGCGAAATCCTTGTCCAAGTCGAGAATCGGCGGGTCCCAACTAGAGGACCCCATGTGCCCGTCATTATCGCCATGGTGCTTAACAATCTCCACCCCGTAGTCGCTGGATTTGACTGACCAACCGCAGGTTATCCACGGTTCCACGACATGGTCGTCCCGGAGGACTTCAAACTGCCAGATTTCCGTGCGTAACGCCTGTTCGAGACTGCGCGCCTGTTTCCCTTCGCATTGCAGGGGGTGCTGCAGAACCGGGTGCGCCTGATCGCGGACGCCCTGCACCTCTGCCAATATCAAGGGGCGGTCCGGTATCCCCTCATCCAACTGGTGCCAGAGCCGCCTGCGTTCCAGATTGGCCGGATCCTGTGAAACTTGAGCCTTCCGTTCAGCCAGATGTCTGAGGATGTCAATTTCTCTTGGCAAAAAATACGCGGTACTCATCTATTTCATTTCTTGAATGTAGCTGCTGAACAAAAAAGTCAAATGTCTATTGTCAGAAGTAAACCAGTATGCTAGTATTCAGTCAACTGAATAAATATTTTGGTATTCGGTTTTCAGTCAGATGACTAATTAAGGGGTTGGGTGATGAAGAAATATCGAATTGGTGTTATCGGTGCTGGTGCGAGGGGTGAAACATTTGTCCGGCAGTTGTACGCTGGAACGGAGCGGGCGGAGCTGTTTGGGATATGTGACCGGGATGCCGACAGACTGGGGAAATTTGTGGAATACTGCGGCCTTTCCGGGGCTAGAACCTTCACGAATTCAGAAGAGTTCTTCGGTCAGTCCGAGATGGATGCCGTTGTCATCACGACTCCCGACTTCACCCATCGTGATGTGGCCATTCAGGCTATGCGGGCCGGCAAGCATGTGTATCTTGAAAAGCCTGTAGCCCCTACGAGTGAGCTTTGCCGGGAGATCATCCGTTGCCAACGCGAGACGAAGCGGACGGTTTTTGTTGGATTCAATATGCGAGCCCTGACGGAGAGCGAACGGCTCAAGCAGATCGTTGACAGTGGTATTCTGGGGCAGATCATTCACATTGAGGGGTTGGAGCAGTTGAGTGTGGGGCATAGCGCCTCTTTCATGCGTCGCTTCCATCGCAAGCGCGAGAATACCGGAGGGATCCTTAACCACAAGTGCTGTCATGATCTGGACCGCATCATGTGGCTGATCGGGCACCAGCATAAGATCATCAAGGTCGCCAGCTTTGCGGGCCTAAACGTATTCCAGCCGCAGAAGGCCCCTGCCAAGACCTGTAGCGAGTGTCCGCCGGCCAGCAAAAATCCGTGTGTATACAAGGATGGCGCGGGCTTTGTATTCCCTGTAGGCGGAAAGGCGCCGATCCACCATCAAGCTTCCGCAGTGTACGGTGCTGACTTGTGCGTGTATAATGATGACAAGGCGATTTTCGACAATCAGACGGTCATCCTGGAATGGGACAACGGCATCCGCGGTAACTTCAACCTGCAACTCTTCCAGTCCCGCGGATATCGTGAAACGCGTATTTGGGGCGAAAAAGGCGTTTTGCATGCTGCCGATGGAAAAATTCGCACTGTGCTTTCGGGAACTGGCGATGTGATCGATCACCATGTTCCGCCGACGGGAGCAGGTGGTCATGGTGGCGCTGACCCCAAGATGATGGGACGGTTTGTTGCCGCCTTGGATGGCAACGGTTCAGGCGACTCTGGCTTGTCTCAAGGGATGGCGGTAACGATAGTGGCCGAGAAGGCTGAACTATCAGCACTCAGTGGCCAGGTGGTGCGGATTGCTCATGAGGAGTATGACGCCTGAATATCGGCTTTTTTTAACGAAACAGTGATCGCGAGTAGGGAGGACGAACATGAGTACAAGGAAATGCAAAGGGTTTGTGTTGCTGGCGGTCGCGTTGGCGTTTTTGATAGGTCCGGTTCAGGCAGCCAACTGGACGAACTCCGCGAAAACGGGTGATTGGAATATACCGGCGAACTGGAATCCGAACGACGTGCCGGACACGGTGACGGAACCGGCGTTGCTCACCAATTCCCTGAATGCGGGGCCATACACTTGTCGCGTGGATGCGGTTATGTATCCGTCCGGATTGACCTGTGGAGCCATCCGGAACGAGAACCGGCACTCTTCCGCTGCGGAAGTAGGGGCGAAGATTCTCGTTGCCTCGGACTTGACGCTCAATGTGGGCACCTTGGCAAACCCGGCGAATATCTCGGTTGATAAATCGCCCATGTTTTTTTCGAATGTGACCCTGAATGTTGAAGGTCAGGCCCTTTCGGCCATCGACGTCAATTTCTGCATGACCTCGCGCACGTGGTCGGCTCAATTCATCGATAGCACTCTGACTTTATCGGCCAGTAATGGGGTATATGTTCACGGCTTGGTCGCCACCGGTGCAAAGGGAGGCAGCATGAGCATGGAGGGGGGTAGTCTTGTTGCAACCAACGGCCTTACTAATTGCGCAATCAGGGTGGGCGGCGATGATACTTTTCCCAGTCCCCTCGACTTCAACAAGCTTTGCGTGTTGAGTCTTAAGCGCACGATGTTGAACGCGGATCTCCTGGTGATGCAGAGCACCGCCCATTTCATTTTTGACGGCGAGGGCGCCTCCGGAACGAGTTGCATTTCAAGCAATCTGGATATTGTGAAAAAGGGGGGACGGGTGACGCTCAAGTCTGGCACTCTTAAGATTGGACGGAACATCACCGCCAGCAACGTTTCCTCATCGGGCGATCCGTTGGCCTTCGTTCAGATGATTGTCACAGGGGCAACCGTTACGGTGGGCGGAGACATACAGTGTTATGGAGGCGGCACGACAGTGCACACGTTGCAAAAGACGAATACTCTGGACATTTATGAGGGCTCCATGACGGTCGGGGGAAATATTCATATGGGGACGAGACGGGAGCCCTCCTATAATCCGGAATGGGCGATTCGGATCTTCGGGGGCAGCCTCACGGTGAGCAATACCATTCGGGTGGGGACCTATGTGATTTCCCCAGGCGGTGATCCGCATGGCAAATTGAAAATGTACGGCGGACTCTTGTCGGTCAGTAATCTCTATGTCGGTTACCCTGGCAATGCCAATGGCTACTACAACCAGACCGGCGGCACGAACACCGTGACGGGGATTCTGACGCTTCAGGCCACAAATGCCGGTTACGCCTGCCAGCAGTTTGTTGTCGGCAGCAATGCCACATTGATTCTCAAAGGCCGGGGGATTTCGAAAGAGGGGGCGGGCGCCTGGAGCACGAACCTCCTGACGGACGCGAACCTGAGCTTTGCGGGTCGCACGGTATATGATCCGGTGGGTGTGAACGTGCAAACCAATTACGGGTTTGGCAAGGACGTGGGCGCCGTCGTTGACGGATTGGCCAACTTGGGTGCCGTAGGCACGTGGGACCTGTCGGCCTTGGATGGAGCCGAGTTGCTCAAAGTATTGGCCGCCGGCAACGAGACAACCAACGCCGTCTATGTGCGCAGCCTGATCGGACCCACGGATGGACTTCCGTCGAATCATCTCCAGAGTGCGGTTAATATTTACTATGACCCGCGCTACAGTTCGTCATTCAGCAGCCCGGACATCCTGTTAAGCGGCAACGGGCGCCTCAAGGCCATGCGTATCACGGCGGCTGGTACCCTTATGCGCATCCAGTAGTGA
>CAZSSA010000065.1:0-14153 GCA_964609375.1 uncultured Verrucomicrobiota bacterium
GCCGGGGAGTTATACGTTGCCGCGGAAATATAAGATTGCCTTCAGCGGGTGCGGAGCGGATTGCGCGCTGGCTGAAGTTCATGATCTTGGATTGGTGGCGAGTGTCCGGGACGGGGTGACGGGATTCCGTGTTTACGCGGGTGGTGGAATGGGGGCGCAGTCCAGGGTTGGTGATTTGATGGAGGAGTGGATTTCTGTCAAGGAGGTGCTCCGCGTGGCGGAGGCGATCCGGCGATTATTCGACCGGATGGGGGATCGGAGTAATCGGCAGAGGGCGCGGCTGAGATTTGCGGTGGAGCGGGTGGGTGCGGATGCGTTCCGGACCTTGTTCAGGCAGGAAATGAAAGTGGTGGCGGGTGAAGCGGTGCCTGATTTTGATGGTGAGGAGCGGCCCGGTGCGGAACCGGCGGAGGCACCATGGGATTACCGGGCCTTGGCGGAGGAGAGTGAGGGGCTTCAGGTGGTGCGTCAACGGCAATCCGGGAGGGTGGCGGTATTGGTAGGGCTACCGTTGGGGCAGGTACACTGGCGGGCGTTGGATGCGCTGGCGGGTTTGGCGGAGGTTTACAGTGAAAACCGGACCCTGCGACTGGCGCAGGATCAGAAGCTGTTGATTCCCTTTGTCAAAGAAACCGACTTGGCGGCTGTTAAGCGAGAGTTGGTCAAGATCTTTGATGCCGGGCTTGAGCAGAGAGTCGCCACGATGCCTGTTTCCGCCTGTACGGGAGCGGCGACGTGCCGGCTGGGAATATGTTTGTCGCATGGAGCGGCGCATGCTTGTTGCGAGGCCATGGTGCGGGCGGGGTTCAAGGCGGACACCCTGCGTTTTCTGGATGTTCGGATGAATGGATGTCCGAATGCCTGCGGACAGCATCCGGTGGGGACCATTGGGTTGATGGGGTCGCTACAGCGGGTTGGCGAGCGAATGGTCCCAACGTACCGGGTTTCGCTGGGGGCGAGACGTGGATTGGGGCGTGTCCGGTTTGGGAAGACGCTGGGAACGGTGCCGGCCAAGGCGCTGCCTGCGTTTCTGGTGAAGGTGGTTCGTGACTTTGAACACGGGCGCGTGGCAGGAGAACTGTTCGCGGATTATTACGAGCGCAGGGGTGTTGATCATTTCCTTTTCCTGCTGGAACCCTTTGCTGTTGTGCCGCCGTATGCCGCCGCGCCGGATTTTTATCGTGATTGGGGTCGTGATGAGGAGTTTTCACTGGCGGGACGCGGGGAGAGTGAAGAGCCTAAAGGGTAACGATGGAGTCATGACAGACGATTACATGCTTTTGGTGGCGTGAACAGGTGAAGGCTTTATGCTTTGGAAAAAAGGAGAGATCGATGTACGACGACAGTGTTAAGGAGGCGATTCAGGTTGGGGTTCGCAAAGGGCAGTTCTTGCGGGAAAACCTGCTTGGGTACTTTCTTTCCTCGATGATGGCGGGTGTCTATGTTGGGCTTGGTATTGTCCTGATATTCGCCGTTGGTGCTCCCTTTGCAACGCTGGGGCACCCGGCTGTAAAACTTGTCATGGGCGCCTCGTTCGGCCTGGCGCTGACGCTGGTGGTGTTTGCCGGTTCGGAACTATTCACCGGCAACGCCATGTATCTGGCGTTCGCGTGGCTGCGCCGGCACGTGAGCGGGATTGAGGTAGTCAAGGTATGGGCGGTTTCCTGGCTTGGCAATTTGGCGGGGTCATTGCTGCTTGCATGGTTGGTTGTTTACTCAGGAAGCATTGCCCATGCCCTGCCTTTGATTGAGAAAATGTCGGTGATTAAGATGAATGCGCCTGTTGGACAGCTGATTGGGCGCGGGTTGCTGTGTAATATGCTTGTGTGTCTGGCGCTTTGGACGGCGGCAAGAACCCGATCGGATACGGCGAAGATCCTGTTAATATGCCTGTGTTTGTTTGCGTTTATCGGTTCTGGTTTCGAGCACAGTATTGCGAATATGACGCTGCTCGGAATGGGTTTATTTGCCCCTGCCGCCGAGGGTGTCAGTTGGGGAGGCTACTGGTATAACCTTCTTTGGGTCACCTTGGGGAATACGGTTGGAGGCGCGGTGATCATGGCTGGAGGGTATCATCTGATGGCCCGGAAGAAAGGTCAATCCGAGGCACTGAGGCACAGTCAAGCGGAGGGCGAGCAGCATGGAGCGGCGTGAACGATTACTGATCGCGGGCAATGGCATGGCAGGCGGGAAACTTGTCGAAGAGATCCTTCCGCAGTCTGCAAATCGGTATGCGATTACCATTGTGGGGGACGAGCCCTGCGGAAACTACAACCGGATCAAATTGGTTGTCAGGCTTAAAGAGGAGGACCTGCCGGATTTTTTTCTTAACACCGCGGAATGGTATGAGCAGAATGGTGTCCGCCCCGTTTTTGGTCGCCGGCTCACAGCGATTGGGCGTGAAGCAAAGCACGTTACGCTGGATAACGGTGAGACCCTTGCCTATGACCGCCTTGTGATAGCCACGGGTTCGCGGGCCTTTGTTCCCCCGGTGAAAGGGTTGGACTTGCCGGGCATCTTTGCCTTGCGCCGGTTGGCGGATTTGGAGCGGGTGCTTGATTTTCTTCCGGGGAAAGCGCAGGTCATGGTTGTTGGCGGCGGATTGCTCGGGCTGGAACTGGCGCTCATGTTGCGGCTGCTTGGCAAGCAGGTGACGGTATCGCACCTGATGCCGACGCTGATGGAAATGCAACTCCCCGAAGAGGCTGGCCGGTATCTCAAGCGCCACTTGGAGAACCTGGGGATCCGGTTTGTCATGGGAACCTACATCACGGAGTTGCTCGGGTCCACGGCCGGAGTGGAGGAAGCCATTTTCAAGGATGGAACGACCTGCAAGACCGAAGCGGTGTTCTTCAATTGTGGTATCCGGCCAAACACAGACCTTGCCCGGGCTGCGGGACTGTTGTTCAACAAAGGCATCGTGGTGAATGAGCGGCTCCAGACAAGCGATCCGGACATCTTTGCATGTGGCGAATGCATTGAATTCAAGGGGGAGACATGGGGTTTGGTGGCGCCTGTTTATGAACAGGCTCGTGTTCTGGCGGCCATTTTGTGTGACAGTCCGGGAACCTATGCGCCGTCGGCTCCTTCGCCCACCCGTTTGAAATCGGACATCCCGGTGCTCAGCATGGGAAAATTCAAACCGGAACCGGGCGACGAGGTCACATTGTTCACCGATCCGGCCGCCGGAATCTACAAACAACTGCTTGTCCGGGATAAACAGTTGATTGGTGCGGTCCTGGTGGGGGAAGACTTAAACGCCGATCTAGTCTCCCTGCATTATAGCGCCGGCATTCCTCTGCCCGAGCGGCGGGCGGATCTGCTGTTTCCTGGTGCCCGCGCGGGTGATGGCATCGTGGATGGGAAACTGATTCCTGACGAGGCGCGTATTTGCGACTGCAATGGAATCAGTGCCGGTAAAATCCGGCAGGCGATCCGGCAAGGGAACGACACCTTGTACAAGGTGATGGTGAATACCAAGGCGGGAACGGGATGCGGCAATTGTAAGAACAAACTGAAGGCCCTGTTGATTGCCGAGACCGGGGAATTGCGCGTCGATCCGGCTGAAACGTACTACGTTGCCGGCGTTCCCATGGACCGCGAGGCGCTCAGCGACTTCATCCTGTCTCGACATCTGCGCTCGGTGTCCGCCGTGCTGGCCGCTGTTCCCGGCGCCGTAGACGATTCCAAGACCCGCATGGGACTGGACTTCCTGCTGAATTATATCTGGAAGGCAGACTACCTTGTGGAGAACGACTCCCGCTGCGCGAACGATCGTTATTTTGGCAACATTCAGAGGGACGGGCGATTCAGCGTGATTCCGAATATACCCGGCGGAATTGCTGATAGCCGCCATCTCAGGGCCATTGCCGATGTAGCCGACCGATATGGAGCCATGATTAAGGTGACTGGCGCCGACCGCATTGGGCTTTTCTCCGTTCACAAGAAGGACCTCAAGGCGGTGTGGCGGCAGTTGCAGATGGGGTCGGGGCATGCGTTTACCAAGTGCTTTCGCGCCTGCAAGTCCTGTGTTGGATCGACCCATTGCCGTTTCGGGTTGATGGATTCCCTGGGTCTTGGCTACCGGATGGGTGAACGGTATCGCGGCGTGATGGGGCCGGCCAAGGTCAAGATGGCGGTTTCGGGTTGCCCGCGAAATTGCTCCGAGGCAACGATAAAGGATTTTGGTGTCGTGGGGGTGGAGGGTGGTTGGGACCTCTACATTGGTGGCAATGGTGGTGCCCATGTGTATGTCGCGGCCAAGATCGCCCAATGCCAGACGGATGATGAGGTGATCCGGATTGCCGACCGGTTTTATGAGTACTATCGCCGACAGGCCAAGTACGGCGAACGAACGGCGCATTTTATCGAGCGTGTGGGGCTTAAGACGGTTGCAGATGCGATTCTTAATGCTCCGGAAGACGCGTTGATGGAACTGGAAAGAAGTTTTCAGGGGGCGTTGGACCATTATAGGGATCCATGGGCAGAGGGTGAAGGGACTCTGGACAATGAAGTCACGGCCGTGCGTTCAGAAATGGCGGAAGGGCTTGTTTCTGTGGCGGACGTATCGGAGATTCCACCCGGCTCGTCCAGGCTCTTTTACATTGGTGACACGGCTGTGGCGGTTTTTCATGGGCGCGACGGGCAATGGATTGCCGCCCATGGTGTTTGCCCCCATAAATCCGGGCCGATTGTTGATAGCATTTATGGTAATGGCAGGCTCACCTGTCCGTTGCATAACTATTCCTTTGATATTGCCACGGGTCAGTGCGATAACCCGGATATTGGCGCCTTGAAGATCTACAAGGTTTTTATTCGCGATGGACGAGTTCTGGTGGGGCTGGACGCCTAGCGGATCCGGTCAGGCCCGAGGGCAAGCGAGGACATTAGCAATGGAGATGACACCAGGTAACAAGGCTGAAGCACCGGTTCCGACGTTGCCGGTTAATCTTCTGTTACAAGGGAAGAAGGTGCTGGTGGTGGGGGCGGGCAAGGTGGCGACGCGCAAGGTGGAGCATCTGGTTGATGCCGGAGCGCGGGTGACCGTTGTGGGGGAGAAGGCGGAGGAGGTTATCCGGAGGCTGCATGAGGCCGGGACGATCCATCTTAAGGAGCGGGCGTTTGCCGCCGGCGACGTGGCGGGAATGCTGCTGGTGTTCGCGGCGACCAACGACGGAAATGCCAACGGCAGGGTCCTGCACGCTTGCCGGCGACGCGGAGTGATGTGCGGGTGCGTGGATCAGCGGTGGAAGGACGGGGACTTGATCAGTCCGGCGGTGGCACGGATGGGTGATGTGACGGTGGCGGTATCCACCGGCGGGCGATCCTGCAGGCATTCCCGGCGGGTTCGGGATTTGCTGGCCCGCGATTTGGCGGGGCTGGATTCGGTGGATCTCCTGGTGATGGGGACGGGGCATGAGTGTCTGCCGTTGACGCGTCTGGAGCCATTCCATGTGACGGGAGAGCGGCTGGAGTCCCTGGGCCGTTTGGTGGCCCGGATTGGCGGGGTTGAGGAATTCCTGCTTATAAGTACGTGTAACCGCGTGGAGTTATTTGCGGTGGTGCCAGCCGAGGCGGGAACTTGGGAACTGTTGCGGCGTACTCTCGGTTTTGGCGCGCTGGATTCCAACGAGTTTTATGAGAGGCGCGGGTTTGATGCCTTTTCCCACAGCGCTTTGCTGGCGGCGGGATTGCTGTCCCAGACGCCCGGGGAAACCCACATTGTGTCGCAGATAAAGGGGGCCTTGGCGTTGGCGGTCAGGCACGGGTGGGCGGGTGGTGTGATGCAGGATTGGCTTTCCAAGGCGTTATGCCTGGCGAAAGACATACGCCCGGCGACCCAGCCCCTGTTGCGGGGCGGGGATGTCGAAGACTGGGTGATCCGTTATCTGGAGGCGGAGCGGGCGGGGTTCCGGGATCGGGCAGGGTTGGTGATCGGCGCGGGGGCGGTTGGCAGCCGTGTGGTGGAGCAGGTGTTGGCGCACAAAGGCAAAGGGTGTGTGTACTGGGGATACCGGAACCGGAAGCCGGTGATCCGGCCTGAGTGGAGGGACCGGGTAAAGCCGGTAGGGGTACCGGATCTTGGATCGGTGCTGGCGGATGTGGATTATGTGGTGACGGTGGCGGGGGGTGTGGACCCTGTTTTGCATGGCGCGCACAAGGCGGCATTAGCGCGGACTTCGGGGCTGCTGATGGTGGATGCGGGGATGCCGCGCAATATCGATCCCATGCTGGCGTTGTGCGTGCGAGGCGGGCGGCTGGTTAATCTGGAGGACTTGAAGTGCTGGTGCGGAGTGCGTGCCGGCGGTGTGGCGGAGGCGTTGCGTGTCGGCCGCGAAATGGTGGTTGCGGGGAGGGATCGATATGGAAAAATCCTGCAAAGCCTATAGGATCGGAACGCGATCAAGCCGGCTGGCGGTGGTCCAGACGCGGTCGGTGGTGGATCGCCTGTCCGTTATGTTCCCCGGGTTGCGCTTCGACGTGGTGGAGTGTTCGGCACCGGGGGATCGCGACAAAGCAATGGATTTGAGGCAGAGTCCGGTTGATTTTTTTACGCGTGATCTGGATGAGGCGTTGTTGTGCGGCGAGATTGACCTGGCGGTGCACAGCGCCAAGGATATGCCGGATCCGATGCCTGCCGGACTGGAGTGGGTGTGGCTGCCATGGGCCGGGGATTCCCGTGATGTGATGATATTGCCGCCCGGGCGGACTGTTGGGGACCTGGTGGCACCCCGTGCGGGGATTAGCAGTGAACGGCGTGCAGCGTGGTGCCGTGCCCGGTGGCCGGACGCCCGTTTATTGCCGGTGCGCGGGACCATTGAGGAGCGGCTGGCACAACTCGATGCGGGGTCGTTTGACGTGATCGTCATGGCCGCGGCGGCGTTGATCCGTCTGGGGATTGAGGCGCGCATTACGGAATGGATTCCTTTGTCATCGTTGCCGACGCCGGCGGGACAGGGCGTGCTGGGGTTGGTTTTCAGGTCTGGTGATCCGGTTTGGACGCGGGTGCGGTCACTGTTCATTAAGCCGGTTGTTTTTGTGGGGGCGGGCGCGGGTATGGCGGGGGCCTGCACGGTGGATGGTGTGGAGGCGTTGAAGTCTTGCGAGGTGTGCATCCATGATGCCCTGTTGGATCCGGCATTGCTGGACCTGTTGCCGCCGGGTGCGGAACGGATCGAGGCGGGGAAGCGCGGTGGCGGAGTACAATGTCCGCAGAAACGGATCACGGAGATGGTCTTGAGGCATGCGCGACGGGGGCGGCGGGTGGTCCGGCTGAAGGGTGGTGATCCTGGGATCTTCGGACGGTTGGCGGAAGAAGCGGAGGCCTTGGAAGCGGCGAGCCTGCCGTTCCGGATTTTACCGGGGGTTAGCAGTCTGAATGCGGCGACGACGGGGACTGGGATGTTGTTGACGCGGCGCGAGATGTCGGCGGGTTTTTGCGCGATGACAGCGCGGACCGCTTCCGGCGGGGTGACGGATGTTTCGGTGGCGGCGCGCGGGGCATTGCCGGTGGTGTTTTTCATGGGAGTGGGAGTGGCGGGCGAGTTGGCAGACGCGCTGATGAGGGAGGGGCTCCCGCTGTCTACCCCGGTGGCGGTGGTCTTTGCGGCAGGGACGGAGGAGGAGTTGGTGATTGAAGCGACGCTGGCCACCCTGACGGAGAGGCTGGCGGCATCGGATTTGCTCCATCCGGTGAAGGGTGAGGATAGGGCGGCCGGTGTGACAGAGTATCCGGCCTTGATTGTGTGTGGTGAAGTGGCGGGATGTCGGATGAGGGGCGATCGTGGTGCACTACGAGGCATGAAGGTGCTGTTGACGGCGAGCGAGGGGATGGGGGCAAGGGGTGCGTCAAGCGTGCGGGACTTTGGCGGGAATCCCGTTTGCCGGCCGATGATCCGGTTGACGCCTGTAAAGGGACCCTATGAGTGGGTGGGGCACCTGAGGGAGAAGGATTGGCTGGTGGTGACATCGCCCGCGGCGGTGGATTGCCTGCTGGAGGTCCTGCAGAATGAGCGGGTGGATGTGAGGCGGTTGCCACGGTTGCTGGTGGCGGGGGCGGGGACGGCGGCAAGGCTGGAGAGGAATCGGGTGCTGGCGGATCTGATGCCGGAATCCGATTATGGAAGTCCAGGGGTTTTGGAGTGTGCGCGGAAGCATGTGGCGGAGGGGGCGCGGGTGTTGAGGTTGCGGTCGGACCGGGCAGGAGAGGGATTGACAGAGGCGCTGCGTGGTCTGGGGTTGGTGGTGGATGATGTGGTGCTTTACCGGAACGAACCGGTGCGATATGAGCGGGTGCCTTCGTTCGATGCGGTTATATTTGCGAGTGGGTCGGCGGTGGAGTCGTTTGTGGTGGGGTGGGGGGTGCGGGCATTGGCGGGCAAGGTGGTGGTGGCGTTTCCGGGGTCGGCGGTGGTGGCGTTGAAGGCAGCGGGGGTTATGGTGGATGTGGAAGCAGAGGTGTCGAGCATGGAGCGATGTATTGAGGCGATGGCGGTGCGCGAGGTACGAACGTTTGTGGAGGACGCGGGATGAATGGCTATCCGGAGCGGAGAATGAGACGGTTGCGGCAGAGTGCCGGGGTGCGGCGTTTGTTTGAAGGTGAGATGCCGGGGCCGGGCCGTTTCCTGTGGCCGGTTTTTGTGGTGGAAGGGCAGGGGGTTCGGCAGGCAATAGCGTCGATGCCGGGGCAGTATCGGTACAGTCCGGATCGACTGGTGGAGGCGATGGAGCCGGTAGTGGCGATGGGTGTGGGAGGGATTCTGGTGTTTGGGGTGATTGAGGCGGGGAGTAAGGACGAAGGGGGGAAGGCGGCCATCGATCCAAAAGGAGTGGTGGCGCAGACGGTGCGACTGGTCCGTCGTCGGTTTCCGGGGCTGGTTATCTTTACGGATGTGTGTTTGTGCGGGTACACGAACCACGGGCATTGCGGGTTGCTCGACAGCAAGGGGATGGTGGACAACGATGTGACGGTGACGATGTTGGGGCGTGTGGCGGTGGTTCATGGCGAAGCTGGGGCGACGGGAGTGGCGCCTAGCGCCATGATGGATGGGCAGGTGCAGGGGATCCGACAAGCGCTGGATGGTGCGGAGTTGGATGAGGTGTTGATCATGAGCTATTCGACAAAGTTTGCCTCCAATTTTTATGGGCCGTTCCGGCAGGCGGCGGGGTCGAATCCGGCGCAAGGCGACCGCCGGGGTTATCAGGCATCGTTTGCGGATCCGCGCCGGGCATTGCTTGAGTCGGTGTTAGATGAGGCTGAGGGGGCCGATGTGTTGATGGTTAAGCCGGCGTTGTGCTATCTGGATATGCTTGTGCGGTTGAGGGAGCGGACCGATTTACCGTTGGCGGCGTACAATGTGAGCGGTGAGTATGCCATGGTGACGGCGGCGGCTGAGCGCGGGTGGGGGGATTGGCGCGGCATGGTGAGGGAAAGCGTGGTGGCGATGGCGCGGGCCGGGGCGGATATCGTGATTTCACATTGGGCGGACCGGTATAGTGAGTGGGCGAAGGAGTGATTATGGGCGTTGAATGTTGTGAAGCGTTGTTTAGGCGAGCCTGCCGGGTGATGCCGGGAGGGGTGAATAGTCCGGTGCGGTCATTCCAGGCGGTTGGGGGGACCCCGGTGGCGTTTGAGAGCGGCGCTGGTGCCCGGGTGTTCACAACGGACGGGCGTGAGTTGGTGGATTTCTGTTGCTCGTGGGGACCGTTGATTCTTGGACATGCACACCCGAAGGTGGTGGAAGCGGTGTGTCGGGCGGCGTCGAGTGGGATGAGTTTCGGGGCGAACACGAGACGGGAAGTTGAATTTGCGGAATTGTTATGCCGGTGCGTGCCTTCGCTGGACATGGTGCGATTGGTGAATTCAGGGACCGAAGCGGTGATGACGGCATTGCGATTGGCACGGGGAGTGACGGGGCGCCATAAGATACTCAAGTTCGAGGGGTGTTATCATGGTCATGCCGATTATCTGCTGGTGGCAGCGGGGAGTGGATTGTTGACGGGGGCCGTAGCCACGTCTGATGGGATTTCGCCGGCAGTGCTGGAGGACGTTCTGCTGGCACCGTACAACGATTTGGCGGCGGTTGAGGCTCTGGTTAAAGAACAGGGTCATGAGTTGGCGGCGATTGTGGTTGAGCCGGTGGCAGGGAACATGGGATTGGTTAAGCCGGTGGATGGATTTCTGCCTGGGTTGCGGCGCGTAGCGGATGCCTGTGGGGCGTTGCTGATATTCGATGAAGTGATCACAGGGTTTCGTTTGGGGCCAACCACGTACGGACAGATGATCGGTGTGACGCCGGACCTGACCTGTTTGGGGAAGATTATTGGTGGCGGGTTGCCGATAGGGGCGGTAGGTGGGCGGCGGGGTGTGATGGAGGCGTTGGCGCCGGTTGGTAGAGTTTATCAGGCGGGAACCCTGAGTGGGAATCCAGTGGCGGTGGCGGCAGGGATGGCGACGCTGATGGTGTTGCTGGAGGACGATCCTTATCCGAGGCTGGAAAGGTTGGGGCGGCAATTGGCGGACGGGCTGAACGTGGCGGCAAGTGAAGCGGGACGAGAGATGCAGTGTCCTGTGGAGGGGAGCCTGTTTACTCCGTTTTTTATTAATGAGCCGGTGGTCGATTTGGCATCGGCCAAGCGGTGTGATGTGGAAGCGTTTGCCCGCTTCTTTCAGGCAATGTTGAAGGCGGGGTACTATTTACCGCCAGCCCAGTTTGAGGTAGGATTTGTTTCCGAAGCGCATACTGCGGAAGACATTGAGCGATTTGTGGAGGCGGTGCGGAAATTTTTTTCCATGAGTTGAGCGCTATTTCGACTCCAGAAAGAAAGATCGCGCTGTTTTTCCGGTGCGGGAATCAAAAGCACACGGGGGACCTGTGAGAGGGGGAACACCGGCTTCTCGCAGTGCCAATCAGTAGCGGAATGTTTTGGCTTTGCGAGGCTTCTTTGCCGGGGTGGTTTTGGGTTCATCACCTTGAATGCCGGAAGCTGAGCGCAATTCCTTGATCTGGTCTCGCAATATGGCGGCGCGTTCGAACTCCAATGAGTCGGCCGCTTCAATCATTTCCGCTTCCATCTCCCGCAAGGTGGCATGGATATCGTAATCGGCGCCGCTTTCGCGGGCGACCAGATCCTCGATGTCGTGGCTCCTGGCCTCAATGACCAGACTTTCCTGAATGCTCTTTTGGATGCTAAGCGGGGTGATGTGATGCTTCTTGTTGTAGGCGAGTTGCTTTGCCCGGCGTTGCTCCGTGACTTCAATCATCCGGCGCATGGAGTCGGTGATTTTGTCGGCGTACAGAATGACTTTGCCATCCAGGTGTCGGGCGGCGCGGCCCGCGGTCTGGATGAGTGAGGTCTCCGAACGGAGGAAGCCTTCCTTGTCGGCATCGAGTACGGCCACGAGCGACACTTCCGGAAGGTCGAGACCTTCCCGAAGGAGGTTGACGCCGATGAGGCAGTCGAAATCGGCCTTGCGGAGACTGCGAAGGATTTCCACGCGCTGGATGGTGTCGATATCGGAATGCAGGTAGCGCGCTTTCAGGCCAAGGGATTTGAGGTAATCGGCGAGATCCTCGGCGGTCCGCTTGGTGAGTGTGGTGACCAGGATCCGTTCGCCGCGTTCCGCATGAGCGCGGATTTCCTCCATGACGTCATCGACCTGGTTTTTCAGGGGGCGCACATGGACGGGTGGGTCGACCAGGCCGGTTGGGCGGATAAGTTGGGGGATGGGTGGCGGCGAGGCTTGTCGCTCGAAGGGGCCCGGGGTGGCTGAGGTGAAAATGATGGGACCGACGGTGTTCATGAACTCGTCAAAATTCAGGGGGCGGTTGTCGCGGGCGGAGGGAAGGCGGAATCCGTGTTCCACCAGTACCGACTTGCGGGCCTGGTCGCCGTTGTACATGGCGCGGAGCTGCGGGATGGTGACGTGGGATTCGTCGATGACCGTCAGGAAATCGCCGGGGAAGTAACTCAGGAGTGTTGCCGGTTGAGAACCGGGGGGGCGTCCGCCGAGGTGGCGGGAATAGTTTTCGATGCCGGAGCAGTAGCCGATTTCCTTGAGCATTTCCATGTCATACATGGTGCGCATTTTGATGCGCTGGGCTTCCAGCAGTTTGCCGTTGGTCTCGAACCAGCGGACGCGTTCCTCCATTTCGGCGATGATGGCCGAGATGGCGACTTCGATTTTCTCGTAGGGCATGACGAAGTGGGTGGCGGGAGAGATGACCACGCGGTTGAGCCGGCTGTCGGTGTGGCCGCTGACGACGTCGAAATTCATGGCCTGATCGAGTTGGTCGCCGAAGAATTCCAGGCGGACGCCCTTGGTGGAATAGGAGGGGAAGACATCCACGGTATCCCCCCGGACGCGGAAAGTGCCGGGTTCCGGGGCGTAATCGTTACGGGTGTACTGGATGGTGACCAGTTTTTGCAGGAGTTCATCCCGGTCGACGATGTCGCCGGGGGCGATGGCGACAACCATGTTGCGGTAGTCCTCGGGCGAGCCGAGGCCGTAGATGCAGGAGACGGAGGCCACGATGATGACGTCGTCCCGGGCGAGGAGGGAATTGGTGGCGGAGAGACGGAGGCGTTCGATCTCCTTGTTGATGGAAGCGTCCTTCTCGATGTAGGTGTCTGTTTGGGGGATATAGGCCTCGGGTTGGTAATAGTCGTAATAGCTGACGAAGTATTCCACGGCGTTATCGGGGAAGAAGATTTTCAATTCCGAGTAGAGTTGGGCGGCGAGGGTTTTATTGTGCGAGACCACCAGGGTTGGGCGGTTGTGGCGGGCGATGACGTTGGCGATGGTGAAGGTTTTCCCGGAACCGGTGACGCCCTCCAGAACCTGGAAGCGGGTGGTGGGTGAAGGGTTATCGAGGCCGCGGCAGAGTGCGGCGATGGCCTCCGGCTGGTCGCCGGTGGGTTTATAGGGGGAGTGTAATGAGAACGTTGTCATATGCTGCTGTACAGACAGGCCCTACAGGGCCAACATTCGTTCCAGGCAGAGGCGGGCCTCTGCTGCCAGGGATTGGGGTACGGTGATCCGGTTTTTGTCGGGCCAGTCGCGGAGGACGCGCAACAGGTTTTGTTCGTTGGTCTTGGCCATATTGGGGCAGAACGAACCGCGCAACATTTTGATCGTGAGCCGGTCCTTGTATTCGGTGGCGAGGCGTCGGACGAGTTGGGATTCCGTGCCGATGACGATGGTGGAACCTGCCGGGGCGTTGCGGACGTAGGCGATGATCTGGGCGGTGGAGCCGTGAGCGTCCACGAGCCGGACGACTTCCTTGGGGGACTCGGGATGGACGATGATTTTGGCATCAGGCCAATTGGTGCGGGCGGTGTGGACATCGGCCACGGTGAAGTTGACGTGAATGGGACAGAAACCACCCCAGACAATGACGCGGACGCGATTCAGGTCAGCGGGGGTCAGGCCGCCATTGGGTTGGCGGTAGTCGTAGATGGCGATCTGTTCATCCGGAATGCCGAGGTCGTGGGCGCTGTTGATCCCCAGATGGATGTCGGGGAGAAAGAATATTTTTTTCTGCTGGTTCAGAGCCCATTGGAAGATTTTGGGGGCATTGCTGGAGGTGCAGGCGCTGCCGCCGTTACGGCCACAGAAGGCTTTGACGCGGGCGGTGCTATTGACATAGACGATGGGGAGCCAGCCGCCGCCGTATTGTTGGAGGAAGGACCAGGCCTTGTCGACGATGTACGAGTCGGCCATGTCGGCCATGGGACAGCCGGCGCCGGTTTCCGGCATATAGACAGACTGGCGCGGGGTGGTCAGGATATCGGCCGATTCAGCCATGAAATGAACGCCGCAGAAGACGATGCGTTCGGCGGTGCTGGCGGCGGCCTTGCGGGCCAATTCCAGTGAATCACCAATCACATCCACATGGCGCAGGACGGAAGGATCCTGGTATTGGTGTCCCAGAATCAGCAGATTGGAATCGATTTGTTTGCGAATGGCGTCAATTTGATGGTTAATTTCCTGCATGGCCGTCTCCTTGGCGTGGTATCTTAGCAAAATAATCGTGGATGGGTGTTGCAAAATACGCTCCGACTCCTTATAGTCTCGTCCCCGTTGACTCCACGGTGTACCTGTAGCTCAATTGGACAGAGCATCTGACTACGAATCAGAAGGTTGCAGGTTC
>CAZSSA010000066.1:0-11470 GCA_964609375.1 uncultured Verrucomicrobiota bacterium
GGACTCCGCCGGTAATTCCAGAAAGGAAAACAACCTATCCCAAAGCCATCTCTCAACCGACCCAAAGGTAGGGCACCCTCTCCGAGGAAGCCGCCGCCCAGTACTAGGGACGCTTCTTTTCCCCCCGTGACAATCCATTCTCCTTTCATTACATTCTAGCCCATGTCACTTTCATGGAACGAAGTTCGGGACCGGGCCGTCAAATTCTCACGCGACTGGTGCGGCGAGACCAGCGAACGGGCCGAAGCCAAAACCTTTTGGGATGAATTCTTCAACGTCTTCGGCCTCCAACGCCGTACCGTCGCAGACAGACACCGGGTAGAATTCCTCTTCACCCAATAGGAACAACTCTCCGCCCCCCTGGTAGCGACGGCAAAACCGAAGAGCGGCTGAATGAGCAAGTCCGCCGCAACCCGAAACGCTTCCCGGAAGACTTTGTCTTTCAACTCACTCTTGAGGAAGCCCAGCGTTCAAGGTCGCAAATTGCGACCTTGAAGAGAGGCCAGAATATCAAATATCTGCCTTACGCCTTCACCGAACACGGCGCGATCATGGCGGCAAACGTTTTACGATCCGAACGGGCCGAGGAAATGAGCGTAACCGTGGTACGGGCTTTCGTGAAACTCCGCCGCCTCGCCCTATCAGTCGAAGGGCTCGCCCGGAAAGTCGCAGCTCTTGAAAACAAGTACGATGCCAGCTTCCAAGCCGTCTTCAACGCCATCCGCGAACTGATGAAGCCACCAACCCCGCCCCGCAAGCGCATCGGCTTCCACGCTGAAAACAACTGATCGGGAGTATATAGATTGTGCGTCCCGTAGCGTCTAATGCTCTTTCCCCACTATACCATGGGGATCCTGTGCTGTGCTTTGTGCACCACCCGGCCTGCGGACTGTTCAATTAGGCTGTGGCCGATGCGCTAGTCAGCTCAATGCACCATCTGCCACTGCTTGATGGCGTCGATCGGCCAAAGCAGCATGATGATATTGAGCGACAGGTTGTCCCGCACCCAAAATGCCAAACCAGCTTCAACCACCACGAATAGAACCAGTGACCACCGGAAGCCGGCATAACGGGCAATAACAACACCCATTACGCAACACACCACGTCGGACAAGGAATTCAAGACCGAGTCACCCTCATACCCGAGTCCAATGGTCGCTTCCCTGTAGCGCTGGATAATGAATGGCGCGTTTTCGGCCACTTCCCAGGCTGCCTCAAGCGCCATCGCCAAGGCAAGCCGCCATGAAAACGGCATCCGCTTGAATAGCCACGCAAGTATCCAGAAAAAGGCCACCCCATGCAGCACATGGGTAAAACTGTACGGATCCAGGATATGCTGGGAGTTGTGGCTGCTCCAGATGTCGCCAGCCCAAAGGTTCCACTGTCCGCACGCACACCACCAAATCCGCCCCAGCCACCGAAGCAGAAATACCATCGCCACCATGGTCAACGCCATCACCCACACCGGACCGCACCCGGCTCTCCATCGCTTCGGCATTTCCATGTGGTCAACTTTTCAAATCCCGAGCCGGATGCGGTTCTGCTCATACCACGCAATCGTCTCCTTGAGCCCTGCCTCGAATGGCGTCGTGGACTTGAATCCGAACTCCCGCTCCGCCTTGGTCGTATCCAGCTTGCGCCGCGGCTGCCCGTTGGGCTTCGTGGCATCCCAGCGAATCTCCCCTTTGAACCCCGTCAACCGCGCCACCGTCTCGGTCAGATCCTTGATGGTAATTTCAAACGAACTGCCCAGATTGACCGGCTCGCTCTTATTGTAACGCTCACAGGCCAGCAGCATGCCGCGCGCCGCATCCTTCACATAAAGAAATTCACGGGTCGGCGTCCCATCACCCCAGGCCTCGATAGCGGCCGCCCCGCGCTCGCGCGCCTCAACGCACTTCTTGATTAGCGCCGGGATCACATGCGAACTGGAAGGATTGAAATTATCCCGCGGCCCGTACAAATTCACCGGCAACAGGAAAATGGAATTATAACCATACTCCGCCCGGTACGCCTCGGACTGCACCAGCAGCATCTTCTTGGCCAACCCGTAGGGCGCATTCGTTTCCTCGGGATACCCATTCCACAAATCCTCCTCGCGGAAGGGAACCGGCGTGAACTTCGGATAAGCACAAATGGTGCCGGCCAACATGACTTTCGCCACGCCCGCCTTCCAGCATTCGTGCACCAACTGGACGCCCATCATCAGATTGTCGTAGAAGAATTCGCCCGGATGTTCTCGATTGGCCCCGATTCCTCCCACCTTGGCGGCCAGGTGAATCACCATGTTGGGTTTCGCATCCGACAGCATGCGCCTGATATCCGCCACATCACGCAGATCATAATCCTCAATGTTTGGAATGAACACCGTGTGCGCCTTGCTCTCCTTGAGGGCCTCCACCACAAACGACCCCAGGAACCCGGCGCCCCCGGTCACCACCACCCGCTTATCCGCCCAAAATGCATTCATGCAGCCCCCCTTCTTTTTGACACGCAATTTTCTCTTTCGCGCTTTTCGCGTGTTTCGTTGTTCACTCTTCCTGAACCCCGAACCCTGAACCCGCCGTCGCCCCCCCCACCCCCTTACCCCTTCCGCTTGCCGCTGAACGACGCCGCATGCGCCTCGCGCTCAGCCAGCTCCAGATCATATTCCGTCATCACCCGCGCCAGTTCCTTGAACGTAATGCGCGGTTTCCACCCCAGTTTTTTCCGGGCCTTGGAAGCATCGCCCAACAGGTAATCCACTTCGGCGGGACGATAAAACCGGGGATCAATCTTCACATAATCATGCCAGTCGAGCTTCAGGAGGCCAAACACTTCATCAAGGAATTGCGCCACACTGTAGGATTCACCCGTGGCCACCACATAATCATCCGGTTGCTCCTGCTGCAGCATGAGCCACATCGCTTCCACATAATCACGGGCATGACCCCAGTCGCGCTTGGCATCCAGATTGCCAAGGAATAGATCCTTTTGCAGACCCGCCTTGATCCGGCCCGCCGCCCGCGTAATCTTGCGGGTTACAAAATTCTCACCCCGCCGCTCGCTCTCGTGGTTGAACAAAATCCCGTTGCTGGCGTGCATCCCGTAGGCCTCACGATAGTTCACCGTCTGCCAGAACCCCGCCACCTTGGCCACGGCGT
Organism: uncultured Verrucomicrobiota bacterium; assembly: GCA_964609375.1. Taxonomy (GTDB): domain Bacteria; phylum Verrucomicrobiota; class Kiritimatiellia; order CAIKKV01; family CAITUY01; genus CAZDUS01. The sequence goes on from CAZSSA010000066.1 coordinate 3,144, forward strand.
ACGGACTGCGCGGATGGAACGGTGTGCTTTCGCCCTGCGGCGGCGGCGCCGCCCCGAACATTTCCGACGACGACGCCTGGTAAAACCGCACTTTGTTCCCGGTGGATACATTATAATCGCGAATGGCTTCCAGCACCCGAAGCACGCCCAGTGCCGTCACATCCGCCGTGTATTCCGGCTGATCAAAGGAAATGCGGACATGCGATTGCGCGGCAAGGTTATATACCTCATCCGGTTGCGCCTTGGTCATCACATGGCGTAGCGAAGAACTATCCGCCAGATCACCATATTCCAAACGCAATGCCGCCCCCGGACGGGATTCCAACACATGGTCAATGCGGCTGCGGGATATTGAACTCGATCGCCGGACAATACCGACAACGTCGTAACCCTTATCAAGCAGGAGTTCAGCCAAATAGGACCCATCTTGTCCCGTAATACCGGTAATCAATGCTTTTTTGCTCATATACCCTGTCCCATCCCTTTCATCGTCTGCCTCCCGGAATCCACCTCTGTCGCCTCCCGACATGGACAGACCCCCGGAAAAGGTCACGACTGTAATCTCTATCTCTATTCAGGAAAAGTCTTCTTTTTCGTTGCTTTTCCGCATCTGCTTCCATGGCAGCAGCGCCACGACCGCCGCCAATGCAACCACGGTCGACACTCCTAATACAGCCACAATCTGCAACGGCGTTTCATGCATCCACTCCGCCGCCACCACATATCCCACCGCGCAAAGCCCCAAGGGTAATGCCACCATGAACCGGCGTTGCGCCACCTCGTACGTGAGCAATGCCGACAACAGTGTCAACGGCGCCAGCGCTAATACCATCCCCCGGAAGATCGGAATCAACGAAGGATCAGCTGTCTTCGCCAGCAGACGCAGGACAATCCCCGGGAATAGCAGGAAAAATCCACCCGTCACCGCCACAATCACCCCCATGAGCAACACTCCCTTGAGAAGGGTCCGCCCGCTGGCATACGATGTCTCTCCGCCGGACGCCACTTTGGGGAATAAAGCCGCCGCCACAGGCAGCGGCAGGAAAAAGACAATCCGGGCCACCATCGCCGCCTTGGCAAAGGCTCCCGCCTGCATGGCGTCGAAGTAGTGCTTCACGAGTACAACATCAGCGTTGCTCAATACCGCATACCCCGCATAGGCGGCCATATACCCGCCCATATATCGCGCCGCCCCCTGCCACCTCAGCCTGTCATCCGTCTCACTGACATCCGCCAATGGCTCCACACCATCCGACGCTTCCCCCCTCCCGAGGAGGCGTCTGCATACCAGCACCCCCGCCACCGTTCCCGCCAGCATACAAAACCCGTGCACGGTCAATACCCCCACCGCCCCGGTCCCCGCCATAACCAGCCCGGCGCCCAACAACAGCCTTAACACGTTGGACCCGTTCCCAATGGCCGTCGCCCAACCAAACGACTGCACCCCCATCAGAATGCCGTTGGGTATCGAGGAATACACCATGACCACCGCGGTCGCCGCCACCACGTAGACCGGCATCAGATCGGTCAAATTGAAATAGGTTCCTATCGCCTGGCGCCCAAGCAGGATGGCCAGTAATAACGCCACCGATGGAAGAACCAGGGCCCTCATCATCTTGGCCATCAAGGTCCGCACCAGATCGGGACGCTGCCCCTGCATGAATCGCGCCGAGAAATGCGTCGCCATTCCACTTAACGCCCCCAGTGGCATGCTGGCCCCCATCATCAACCCAAGCATGGCGGCCATCACGCCGTAGTCAGGATTGGAAAGCATCCGCACCATGATGATCTGGAAAAACAGGTTGCAGATATTGCCAATCTGCGCGCCGATCATCAGCACCATACTATGAAACAACAGATGATCCCGCTCAATGCCGGCAGGATGGAATATCGGCCCCAGTGTCCGATCATAGAGGGATACCAGCCAATGGAACGGGGAATGAAGCAACCGTAACCTCGTCAACGCCAGCAGCATTTCCATCGAGGCCTGCGCCACCTGGACTTTTGACCCTTCGACATCCCGCCACACAGTCGGTATTTCCCGGATCCGCGCCCCGGATCGCCTTAACTGGAACAACAGATCCACATCAAACGCCCACTGGGTAATCCCGAGCGCTGGCAATACCTTCATCAATGCATCACGCCGGAACAGTTTTGCCCCGCACTGGGTATCCGTGAGCTTTAACCCGAAAAGCACCCGGGTGATCGAATTGAAAATCCTTGATGCCACCCGCCGGTCCAGCGGCTGACGCGGACTGACCTGGGCCCCCTTGCACCAGCGCGAGGCAATAATCCCGCCGGCATCCCCGATGGAGTCCATCAAGTCCTGGAACGCCTCCGGCGGCGTAGCGCCATCCGCATCCACAAAACCAACCCACGTTCCGCAAGCCTCGCGGAAGCCCAGAATCAAAGCCCCGCCTTTACCTATCGGCCTGGGCTCCACAAGGATTCGAAGCCCCGGGTAGGTCCGTCGGTAGCCCGCAACGACCCGATCCGTGCCATCCGTTGACCCATTGATAACAACAATAAATTCAACCTCATCCCCGTAACGCTTGAAAAAAAACGGGAGATAAGCATCGAGCATCTGCCCGATCCGGTGTTCTTCGTTGTGGGCGGGGACAATAATCGTTAACCGCATGGCGTGCATGATGCCAAAGCTGCCCCCCAATGAACAAATAAATAAAAAGGCGCGCCGGTCTCCCGGCACGCCTCACCTATGCATGTTACAGGCCAGCCCTGTGTGGCCGGCGAACGGGACAGACCCCCCGCCCCGCTTAACCCTTCAGGCGTTGCTTCAGCCCCTCAAGCTCCTGCTTGAGCGCCGCCGGCAACCGCGCACCAAACTTCTCGTAATAGGCACTGATGTCCGCGATCTCTCCCTGCCACCCTTCGGCATCCACCGACAACAGTTGCTTGAGGTCCTCCGTCGTCGTCTTGAGGCCCGACACATCCAGACCATCCATCGCCGGCAGATTCCCGATCGCCGTCTTGACCGCCTTGCCCTTGCCTTCCACTCGCTCGCAGATCCATTTGAGCACACGGCTGTTGTCCCCGTAACCCGGCCACAACCACTTGCCCTCCGGACTCTTGCGGAACCAGTTCACAAAGAACACCTTGGGCAGCTTGCTCCGGTCGGTCTTACCCGCCATGGACAGCCAGTGGGCAAAGTAATCACCCATGTGGTAGCCGCAGAAAGGCAGCATGGCGAACGGATCTCGCCGCAACACCCCTGCCTTGCCGAGCGCCGCCGCCGTCGTCTCCGACCCTGTCGAGGACCCCATGAACACGCCATGCTCCCAACTGAACGCCTCGTTCACCAGAGGAATCGTCGAAGGACGCCGCCCACCAAACATAAACGCCGAGATCGGCACACCCTTGGCGCTTTCCCAGTCAGGATCGATCACCGGACACTGCACCGCCGGCGCCGTAAACCGCGCATTCGGATGCGCCGCCTTGCGCCCGCAATCCGGAGCCCACTCCTTGCCTTCCCAGTCAATGGCCTTGGCCGGCGCGGGAACTCCCATATCCTCCCACCAGATGTCGCCATCGGGCGTCAGGGCCACGTTCGTAAAGATCGTATCCCTGAGTACTGTCTTCATCGCGTTCGGATTTGACTGATCGGAAGTACCCGGCGCCACACCGAAGAAGCCGGATTCCGGATTCATCGCGTACAGCCGTCCATCTTCGCCCACACGGATCCAGGCAATATCATCGCCAAGGCACTTCACGGTCCAGCCGGGCAGGCTGGGCTGCATCATCGCCAGGTTCGTCTTTCCGCACGCACTCGGGAACGCCGCGCAAATGTAATGCTTTTTCCCTTCCGGCGAGGTCAGCGCCAGAATCACCATGTGCTCGGCCATCCAGCCCTCTTTACGGGCCACCGACGAGGCGATCCGCAACGCCAGACACTTCTTGCCCAGCAACGCATTGCCACCGTAACCGGAACCATACGACCAGATCGCCTTCTCCTCAGGAAAGTGCACAATGTATTTCTTGGTAGGATCCGGCTCACATGGCCACGGAACATCCGCCTGGCCAGGCTTCAACGGGGCCCCCACCGAGTGCAGGCAGGGAATGAAGTCCCCCTTCTCGCCAAGCTTGTCCATCACGGCCTTGCCCATGCGGGTCATGATGCGCATGTTGACCACCACGTAGGCGGAATCGGTCAGCTCAATCCCGATCTTGGCAATCGGCGAATCCAGAGGGCCCATCGAAAAGGGAATGATGTACATCGTCCGGCCCTGCATACAACCGGCATACATCCCCTTCATCAGCTTCTTCATCTCCTCGGGGTCGGCCCAGTTGTTCGTAGGACCCGCGTCCTCCTTGGATTTGGAACAAATATAGGTGCGATCCTCCACACGGGCCACATCACTGGAGTGGGACCGGGCCAGATAGCACTCCGGCCGCTTCTTCGGGTTCAGCGGCGTAAACGTTCCCCCCTTCACCATCTCCTGGCAAAGGTGGTTGTATTCGGCTTCAGACCCATCGCACCAATGGAGGCGGGCCGGCTGACACAATGCGGCAATCTCCTGTACCCATTCAATCAACTTGCGGTTCCTGGTCGGTTCGTTTGACATGATATTCTCCTGTTAAGTGCGCCCTTCTCCTACTCACACCTTTCGTAACCAGCAAAGCCTGCGGCAAGCCGGCTCGAATTTGGGGGCGCAGTCTAGGGATCAGACCGTTGAAAAACAAGCCCAAAAAGTAAGATTTTCCCTGAGTTAGAATCAGGACGCCCCTGATTGCCAGAATGCCCTCTAAATCATAAAAGAACGACCATGATAACGAGAGATTCCACTTTGATCACCAGTATGGCGTTGGCTCTTTTTTCCAGCATCGCTCAAGCAGCGCAGGAAGCCAACGCTCGTCAGTTAGCCTCGGGGGCAGGCGATCCGGCGAATCAATCTCATCCCATCCTCACCGTTATCATTCACACCATATTTATCATTATTGTAGTCAGTGTGGCCGCAACCCTCTTCTCCTCTTTCATCAATCCCCGCTCCAATCACTGATAATCATTGGTCTCCCCTTCCCCCCTCCCCTGTCTAATGTCCAAGGTCTAAAGTCTAAGGTCTCCCCTTCCCCCCTCCCCTGTCTAATGTCCAAGGTCTAAAGTCTAACGTCTCCCCCTTCCCCCCTGCCCCCTTCCCCCCTCCTCCCGCTTCGCTGTTGAAACCTTGGCGTAAATCCTTATAGTTACCCACTTCGCCGCACAACAGCGCAAAGAAAGTGGGCAACCGTGAACGAAAAATACCCTTTTGAGAAGGTCGAACCCAAGTGGCAGAAGTACTGGGCTGATAACAAGGTTTTTAACGTGGACACCTCCCGCCACGAAAAGAAGTACTATTGCCTCACCATGTTCCCCTATCCTTCCGGCACCATGCATGTCGGACACGGCCGCAACTACATCATCGGCGACGCCGTCACCCGCTACAAAATGGCCCGCGGCTTCCGTGTCCTCTCCCCCATGGGCTGGGACGCCTTCGGCTTGCCCGCCGAGAACGCCGCCAAACAACGCGGGGTCCACCCCAAGGAGTGGACCTACAGCAATATTGAGAAAATGAAGCTCCAACTCCAGTCCTGGGGCATCGCCTACGACTGGAACCGGGAAATCGCCACCTGCCACCCTGATTATTACCGATGGACCCAGTGGGTCTTCCTCAAACTCCACGAACGCGGCCTCGCCTACCAGAAGAACGCACCCGTCAACTGGTGCGACTACTGCACCACCCTCGCGAACGAGGAAGTCCTCGCCGACGGCACCTGTGAACGCTGCGGTCGCCCCGTCCATAAGAAGGACCTTACCCAGTGGTTCTTCAAAATCACCGAATACGCCGCCAAACTCCTCGACGATCTGACCCTGCTCGATAAATGGCCCGAAAAGGTCCGCACCATGCAGGCGAACTGGATCGGTCGCTCCGAGGGCGCCCGCGTGGAATTCACCATCGCCGAAACCGGGGACCCCTGCCCCGTCTTTACCACACGCCCGGACACCATCTACGGCGTCACGTTCATGGCCCTCGCCCCTGAACACCCCCTCGTGGGAAAATTGCTCAAGAATAATCCCCGCGAAAAGGAAATCCGCGCCTTCGTAGAAAAAGAAAAAATGGTATCCGCCGCCGAACGGACCGATGACAACACCGTCAAAGAAGGCGTGTTCTCCGGCTTCCATGTCAGGAACCCCTACAACGGCGACCTCGCCCCGCTGTGGATCACCAACTATGTCCTCATGGAATACGGCACCGGCGCTGTCATGGCGGTCCCCGCCCATGACCAGCGGGACTTCGATTTTGCCCAAACCTATAAACTCCCTGTCAAGGTTGTCATCCAAAATGCGGAGGGCACCCTCAAGGCCGACGCCATGAAGGAAGCCTATGTCGGGGATGGCCCCATGGTCAATTCCGGCCCGTTCAACGGCCGCCAGAACCGCGAGGCCATGCACGACATCATCCAATTCGCCGTGGACGGCAAATTCGGCGAATTCACCACGAACTACCGTATCCGCGACTGGCTGATCAGCCGCCAGCGTTACTGGGGGGCCCCCATCCCCATCGTCCATTGCGATGCCTGCGGCTCCGTCCCCGTCCCGGAAAAGGACCTCCCGGTTCTCCTCCCCGATGACGTCGATTTCAAATCCGAGCGCGGAAACCCCCTCTCCTTCCATGAGGAATTCATCAACACACCATGCCCGAAGTGCGGCAAACCCGCCCGCCGGGAAACCGATACCCTCGCCCAGTGGCTCTGCTCCTGCTGGTACTATCTCCGCTACGTCAACCCGCGCCTGACCACCGCCGCCTACAACAAGGCGGACGTGGATTACTGGCTGCCCGTCGATCAATACATCGGCGGCATCGAGCACGCCGTCCTGCATCTGCTCTATTCACGGTTCATCCTAAAGGTTCTGCACGACGCCGATACCTGCTCCTTCCGCGAGCCTTTCGGCGCCCTGTTCACCCAGGGAATGATCTGCAAGCGTAGCGAGAAGGATGGCCAGCTCTATAAGATGTCGAAGTCCAAGGGCAACGTGGTCTCGCCGGACGAACTCATCCGCGAGTACGGAGCCGACACCGTCCGCCTCTACACACTCTTCATCGGCCCGCCGGAAAAGGATGCCGAATGGAACGACGCCGGCGTCGAGGGCGCCTTCCGTTTCCTGCGCCGGATATGGCGTCGCGTCTACGAAACACGCGACCTGCTGCTCGCTTCCGGAAAACTGAAGCCCGACCTCGCCAAAATGGAGACGCCCGAACGGAATCTATACCGCAAACTCCACGAGAGCATCGCCAAGATCACCCACGACCTCGAAGGCGCGTTCCAATTCAATACCGCCATCGCCCAGATCATGGAACTCATGAACGCCTTGGACGATATCAAGGTGGATACCTCCAGCAGTGAACAATGCCGGGCCGTCTATCGCGAAGCCATCGAGACGCTGGTGATCCTGATCTCCCCGTTCGCTCCGCACGTTGCCGAGGAACTCTGGGGCGAGTTGGGGCACCCCCCCTCGGTCATCCAGGCAACCTGGCCCGAGGTCAACACCAAGGCCCTCGCCCGCGATGAGATCGAAATCGTCATCCAGCTCAACGGCAAGATCCGCGGCAGGGAAACCATTCCGACGAGCCTCGCCCCGAAAGCCGTGGAAGCCCACATCCTGGCACAAGACGCCGTCAAACAACTGTTGGCCGGACTGACGATCCGCAAGGTGGTCGTGGTGCCCGGCAAACTGGTAAACATCGTGGCCACCTGAGACCTATTGTGTAGTAGCCGCTGTCTCAGCGGCGCGTCTTTAAGGTAAATTAATGAACCGCTGGAAAGAAGGCATACAGGCATTGGGGCGCTCGCTCTTCGGCTTGACCGTAGCCGAGCGCCGCCTGTTATGCGTCATCATAGCCCTGGCCCTGTTAGGCCTGGGCGTAAAATGGTGGACCCGCTAATTCTTGAATTCCTCCCTCTCCCTTCCTTGTCCTCCGAAGCCTTGGCAAAGGAGGAAGGGGAGAGGGCCGGGGTGATGGTATCCCCATAACCATTCCGCTACTTGAAGCCACGCCGTAATGGTGCTACCGTTACCTCATGGAAAAGATTCCAAAAGCATTGGCCGACATACAATCCACTCAAGACCTGCTTGAGAAGGCCATGAAATTATCCGGACTGGTGACAACCGTATTCAAGGAAGCCGGATGGGATCTTGTTGTCGTCGGGGGTTCTGCTGTGGAGTTCTACACCGAAGGCGCTTATATGTCCGGGGATGTCGACTTTTGTCGCCGAACACTTACCCTCATTCCGGATACTGGAAGAATTCCGCCAATTCAAAAAGGAGATTTCCA
>CAZSSA010000066.1:11570-13892 GCA_964609375.1 uncultured Verrucomicrobiota bacterium
TTACCCTCATTCCGGATACTGGAAGAATTCCGCCAATTCAAAAAGGAGATTTCCAATGAAATCAACTTTGGTTCTTAAGACCTCATGGACATGGGAAGAGTGGCAGCAAAGTCGCTCTCTCCGTAAAGCCATTGCCTCACAATTTGGCCCCGCCGAAATACGACGAAAGAAAAGTTCATCTGACCGCCGTTTGCGAGCAGCCTTCTCCGGTCGCCGCACCCCGTAAATCAGAGGAACCGGATCATCCACGGTTACGATTCGGTTGACGATGAGATCGTTTGGGACGCAATTCAAAATCACGTCCCTCGTTTATTATCCACCCTCCCAAGTGTTCTCGGTGCCACCTTAGTCCCTTACGACTTAAATCAATCGCGTTTTGGTCATGATTTGTACGCGAAGAGATTTGAACAGAAGCACACTAAGACCACGAAGGGTAAAGGTTTTCCGCCGAAGGCGGTTAATCTAATTCCTCTTTGTGAGCTTCGTGACCTTCTGTTCAAACTCTTCATCTTGGTTCCGGCTATGCCGGGTTAGGGTAGTAGCACCAAGTGTCAAATGGTGGACCCGCTAACGGCTGTTTATCTGCTGTCCCCCCTCACTGCTCGAAATACGTGTAGCCACGCATGCCGACCTTGTAGGCTTTGAGGTACGTGCTCTTCTCTTTCGGGGTGATCTGCTTGCTCTTGGCCGCCTTATCAATCCGCGCCTTCATCTGCGACACCATGTCCTTCGGGTTGTATTCCATATACTGGAGAATCTCGTCCACCCTGTCGCCCGTCGTCTGGCGCGCCCATTCCACCCGCCCCTTGTCATCAATCCGCACATGCAACACGTTGGTGTTGCCAAGCAGATTATGCATGTCGCCGATCGTCTCCTGATAGGCACCCACCAGGAATATTCCCAGATAATATTCACGCCCATCCCACGCATGGAGCGGTAAAACATGCTTCACGTCGTGCAGGTCAATGAACTTGTCCACCTTGCCGTCGGAATCACAGGTGATATCAGCCAGCACCGCATTGCGCGTCGGACGCTGGTTGAGCCGGTGAATCGGCATGATCGGGAATAACTGGTCAATGGCCCAGAAATCGGGAATGGATTGGAACACACTGAAGTTCCCGTAATACACATCCGCAATGACCGGCTCCAACCCCTCCAGTTCATCGGGAATATATTTGCGGCCCTTGGTCATCGTGTAAATCCTGCAAATCGTCCGCCAGAACAGCGACTCGGCCAGGGCGCGTTCGCGCAGGGAAATCGTGCCGTGCAGGAACATGGTCCGCAATTCATCACGATAGTACACCGCATCGTGATACGCCTCCTGCACATTGCGGGGCGATAGCGAATCGCACACTTCCTTCAGGTTCCCCAGCATCTCGCTGGCATTCGGCGGCAACCGGTCCGGAATCTCCAACGGCTCGAACCGCCGGACATGCAGCACGTTGAATATCAGCACCGCATGATGCGCCACCGTCGCACGCCCCGATTCGCTGACAATCGTCGGATGCTTGACCCCGCAGGCATCCAGCGTCTTCATAATCACTTCCACCACGTCCGACGCATATTCCGGCGGCGAATAGTTCGTGCTGCATTCGAAATTGGTATGCGATCCATCGTAATCCACCGCCAGCCCGCCACCGAGATTGAGAATCCCCATGGCCGCGCCTTCACGCGCCAGCTCCACATAGAAGCGACAGGCCTCCTGCAGCGCCGTCCGCACCTTGCGGATATCCGAGACCTGACTGCCAAGGTGGTAGTGCAGCATCTGCAGGCAATCCAACATGCCTTTCTTCCGCAACTCATCCACCAACTCAATAATCTGCGAGGCATCCAACCCGAACTTGCTGCGATCACCACCCGACGAATCCCAGTGCCCGCCCGCCCGGCTGGACAACTTGGCCCGCACGCCGAGAATCGGCCTTATCTTCAACTTCTTCGACCGCTCCACAATCAGATCCAGCTCGCTGGGCATCTCAATCACCAGCACCGTCCTGGAACCCATCTTCACGGCATGCAGCGCCGTATCAATGAACTCTTCATCCTTATAGCCATTGCACACCACGAACGCATCGGGATCGCGCATCATCGTCGTGGCCACCAGCAACTCCGCCTTGCTACCAGCCTCAATCCCATGATGGTACTTGCGCCCGGACTCAATAATATCCGCCACCACTTCACACTGCTGGTTGACCTTGATCGGGAACACCCCGCGGTATTCCCCCTGATACCCGGCATCCGCAATGGCTTTGCGGAAACTCTCGTTGATCTCCTCGATCCGCGACGCCAGGATATTGGAAAACCGGATCAGAACCGGCATGTTCA
>CAZSSA010000067.1:0-13468 GCA_964609375.1 uncultured Verrucomicrobiota bacterium
TCCATCCGCAAGACAGGGTTCACTTTTTTGAAAATCTCTTGGTTTTCGCGTCTTTTCGCGATTTTCGTAGTGGTCCTACTGCCGAATTTAGGATTACTGACCAACAGGAAAAGCGACCCCCATGGGCTACTTTCTGACATCCGCGGGCGAAGACGCAGTGCCGGGAAATTTCCTTGCGAGTCCGAGAACGCATACCCCCGGCTCACCGGTGAAGGAACGTGGCTATAGGTATTATCAGCCGGAAACGGGGAGGTGGCTCTCACTGGCGCGGCCACTTCCGTTGTTTTCCTTAGCGGGTTCCGGGGCGATGGGGATTGAAAATGGTGACTTGACGAGTGGACGATTTGGCCTGATCGAGGAAGGAGCGGTAGAGTTTTTCCTGACTGCGAACCGGTTTGCTGCCCGGTTTGGGTTTGCTTCGCCCATAGCGGCCATCGGGATGCAATTGACGTCCCTTGGCGGTATCGGCGAGGCAGGTTTCCAGGATTGAAATCAGTCGTTTGCGGGCGGGGTCGCTTTCGACAGGGATAAGGAGTTCGATGCGGCGGTCAAGGTTGCGGGGCATCCAGTCGGCACTGGTGATGAAGACCCGTGGTTCGCCGCCGTGATGGAAATACAGGATGCGGCTGTGTTCGAGGAAGCGATCCACGATGCTGACGACGGAGATGGTTTCGCTCAGCCCCGGGACGCCGGGCCGCAAGGCGCAGGTGCCGCGGACGTTCAGCCTGATGATGACTCCGGCTTTTGAGGCGGCGTAGAGGGCTTCGATGAGGGGTGGATCCACGAGGGCATTCAGTTTGGCCATGATGACGGCTTTCTGTCCCTGGGAAGCGCGGGCGGTTTCGTTTTCGATGAGGTTGAGGAGGTGGTCGCGCAGTCCGATGGGGGCGGCTTCGATGGCGCGGTATTTGGAGGGCTGGGCGTACCCGGTAATGGTATTGAAGAAGAGGGAAGCATCGGCGGCGAGATCCTCGTTGCCGGTCATGAAGCTGATGTCGGTGTAGAGTCGGGCGGTGATCTCGTTATAGTTACCGGTTCCGAAATGGAGGTAGCGGCGGATGCCGCCGGTTTCGCGGCGGATGATCATGCAGAGTTTGGCGTGGGTTTTCAGGCCCTTGATGCCGTAGATGACCTGGGCGCCAGCCTGCTCAAGTTCCTCGGCCCTGTTGATATTGCGGGCCTCGTCGAAGCGGGCTTTGAGTTCCACGATGACGGTGACCTGCTTGCCCTGTTTGGCGGCGCGGACGAGGGAGGCGACGATAGGGCTATCGGGGCTGGTCCGGTAGAGGATTTGCTTGATGGCAAGAACATCGGGATCGTCGGCGGCCTGGGCGACGAGGCGTTCGACGGGTTCGAAGGATTCGAAGGGGTGGCACAGGAGGATGTCCTGCCGGGAAAGGAGGGAAAACAGGGATTCGCCTGCCGGGGCTTGCCGGGAGGGAATGGGTTCCCAGACGGGGGCGCGGAGGGAGTTGTCGCCGAAGGAAAGGCCGAGGTTAAAGAAGGCGGTAAGGCCGATGGGTTCGTGAATGTCCTGGATGTCCTGTGAATTGAGACGGAGTGAACGTTGAAGGAAACGGCGTGCTTCGTCCGAGGCGTTGGCCGCGATCTCGAGGCGAACGCAATCGCTCTCGCGCCGCTGGGTGAGGATTTGCCGCATATTGCCGAGCAGGTCACCGGCCAGATCCTCGCGGATGGCGAGATCGGCGTTGCGGGTAATCCGGAACGGGGTGGCCTCCACGATTTGTTCATCGGGGAAGAAGATCTCCAGATGCATCCGGATGGCATTTTCCGTCATGATGCAGGCGGTGCCGTTATTGGATGTCAGATTGATGATACGGTTCAGATTGCGGGGGAGGGGGACAATGGCGAAACGGGTGGTCTTGCGGGGGCCCGCCGTGCGGAGTCGGATGAGGATGCAAAGGGAGAGAGGAGGGAGGGGGGGGAATGAAGCGGGAGCGGATGCCGCGAGGGGGGTCAGGAGCGGAAAGATTTCCTGATAGAAGATGGTTTTGAGTTGCTGGATTTGCTCCGGCGTCAGTTGATCTGGAGAGAGGCGCCGGATGCCGTGGGTGGCAAGGCCGGATTCAATATCGAGCAGGCAGGCATATTGATCGGCGGTCATGCGGCGGACGCGTTCCGATATCAGGGCCAGTTGACGCACGGGGCTCAGGCCCGAGGGGTCGGGATTTTTGCTGCCCTGCCGGATGAGTTGCTGAAGGCCGCCGACGCGGACCATGAAGAATTCATCGAGGTTTGAGGCGGTGATGGCCAGGAACTTCAGGCGTTCCAGAAGGGGTGTGGAGGGATCCCTGGCCTCCTCCAGAACGCGGTTGTTGAAGTCCAGCCAGCTCAATTCCCGGTTAAAAAAGCGTGGGTGTTGATCAGCCATCGAATGCGGGTCCTTTCATGGTGCTGGCGGTACGCAAGACGACTTGCATGCCGAAGATGGATTCGAACAGGCTGCCTTTTTCGCGGAGGGCCAGCCGTTCCATGGTGACATCCTCCACATTGGCGATGGTGATGACAAAGCGTTTATCCTCGCGGGAGAAGGTGATGTCATGGGTGTGCTGGATATGGCTGCGGTCGAGGGCATCGGCGATGCGCAGGATGGAGGCCAGTTTGGAGGTGGTGATTCGGCTCTCGCGGTCGAGGGCGGCGTATTCGGGATGAGTCGGGCGGGGGACGGAACGGCGGTGGTAACGGGCGATGAGGGCGACGATGGTGTTATCGCGCTGGGTGAGGCCGAAGAGTTCGCTGTTAAGAATGAGGTACATGGAGTGTTTATGGTGGGAGGTGTTGCTCACGAAGGTGCCGATGTCGTGCAGGATGGCGGCGGTGCGCAGGAGTGCCTCGTGGTGAGCGCCGAGCCCGTGTTCAGGTTGGAGCGCGCGGAAGAGTTTGAGGGCGATATCGGCAACCTGGGCGGCGTGGGTTTCGTCGAATCGGTACTGGCGGCCCAAGGCGGTGGCGGAGTGAGCCAGTTGTTCGGCGAACCGTGAGGTGCCCACGGACTGGCCGGCCATTTTCATCAGGAGGCCGCGGCGCATGCTCTTGACGGTGAGGATCATGTTTTTGACGCCAAAGGCGCGGGCAACGCGGTCATAGATCAGGAGTGTTTGGCCGGCGGTCTCGGCTTCGTGTGGTGGCAGGTGATGGTCGCGCATCAGGTCTTCGGGGGAAGTGGCGACGATGGTTTCGGCGAGGGTGAAGCGTGGCATCCGGATGAGGGTGGTATCGGATGAGTTCCAGCCGCCGACGAGGCGGCGAGCGGCATTTTCGATGTCGCCGGCCAGGGCGATCAGGACCGGTTTTTTTGTGACCGGAACGCTTTCGGCCATCTGGTTCACGGTGCGCTGGATATGTTGATCCAGGACAGCGCAGAGACGGCTGGGCGGGGTTTGGTAAGTGTCGAGTGATTCCTGGATACGGAGGGCTCCGAGTTTGTAGGTTCTGGAGTGGGTGACGAAGCCGTCCTGAACCAGAAGCAGGCGGGTGGTGCCGCCCCCGACCTCGATGATGATGACACTGCCCTTGAGCAGGGCGGGTGAGGCTTCGAAGAGGTCGTGGGTGGCCAGATGGATGAGATGTTCCACCTCGGCATCTTCGAGGATGGTCACCGGGATGCCGGTGGCGATATAGATGCGGTCAAGAAAGGCATCGCGGTTGGCTGCTTCGCGCACGGAACTGGTAGCGACGGCCCTGATCTGGTCGGGGGCGGTGATGCCGTATTCTTCCATGATCTGGCGGAACCCGCGGATGATGTCGACGCATTCCTCGATGGAGGCGCGGTTAATGCTGCCGGCGCCAAACGTTTCCTTGCCGAGGCTCACGGAGCGCTGGAGGGATTCCAGGACGTTCATGCGGGTTCCGGTGATTTCAGCAATATCCAGGCGAATGGCGCGGGCGCCGATATCCAGGACGGCCACCTGACGGGGTTGGGGGGTGGGGACTGTCGCCGCGCGGGGTGGATGGGCTTTGTGTTGTGTTGCCATAGCAGTCTTATTTGTAAGGCACCGATGCCAAAGGCACAATGGAAAAACTTGAATGAAACGGCGTGGTTAGCCTACACTCTGCCGACATGCGGGGGGAAGGCTGATTTCATGGACTTGTCATTTAGCATATGGTTCTTCTTCAGGAATTTTTTCTTTGTCCTGGCGGGGTTTTATCTACTCAGTGGATTGGATGACCTGATCGTTGACTGTATTTTTTACGGCCGGTTGATTTTCCGGAAACTATTCCGGCGCGGGGTGATTCGTCCGGTGACCCGAGAGCAACTGGAGGCGGTTCCTGAGAAGCTGGCGGTGATCATTGTTCCGGCGTGGGATGAGTCTGCGGTGATCGGGCGGATGTTGTTGAACACGATCAACACGGTGCTCTACCGGAATTACCAGATATTCGTGGGGACCTACCCGAACGACGAGGCGACCAAGCTGGAAGTGGAGAAGATTCGCGAGATTTATCCGAATGTCCAGGTGGCGGTGACTCCGGCGAACGGTCCCACCAACAAAGCGGACTGCCTGAACTGGATCTTCCAGGGGGTCAAGGTGTTTGAGAAGGATCACGACTGCCGGTTTGAGTTCTTTGTGTTCCATGATGCCGAGGATGTGGTGCATCCGCTTTCGCTTAAGTATTACAACTTTTTGACACCGAGGATTCCGTTTATCCAGGTGCCAGTATTTCCGCTGGAGCAAAAGTGGTACAACCTGACGGTAGGCATGTACATGGATGAATTTGCGGAGAACCACACCAAGGATTTGCGGGTTCGGGAGGTGTTGTCGAGGGCGATTCCGTCGGCGGGAGTGGGGACGGCGATGACCCGGGAGGCGATGGATTATCTTGCCACGCTGCGGAACAACCAGTTGTTTGATATCAAGTCGCTGACCGAGGATTATGTGATGGGGCTCAGTCTGAAGGACATGCCGGGCCGGAAGATCTTGCTGCAGCAGGAAGTGGAGCGGGAGGTGATGGTGAGGGATGCCAAGGGGCAGGAAGTCCGCCGGCGGGTGATGGAGAAGGTGGCGACGCGTGAGTTCTTTCCGTCCACGTTTGCGGCGGCGGTGCATCAGAAATCCCGGTGGATATTGGGGATTGCGCTACAGGGGTGGAGTTTCGGGTGGACGGGCAAGTTGGGTTTAGATTACTGCCTGCTCCGGGATCGGAAATCGGTTCTGGCGAATTTGTTGACGGTGGCGGGGTATTTTGTGGTGGGGTACTGGGGGCTTTCGTACGTGATCGGGCAGATCAAGCCTGAATGGGCAGTCCCGCCGCTGGTTGCTGTAGAGGAGCCGGGGTATGTGGTGGTGAAGGTGGTCATGGGGTTGTTCTTCTGGCGGTTATTCAACCGGATCGTGTGTACATGGCATGTGTATGGGTTCCTTCAGGGGTTGATGGCCGTGCCGCGACTTTTTTATGGGAATTTTTTGAATTTTGCGGCAACATGGAAAGCGATCAAGCGATACATCGTGGCGCGGGTGGCGGGCAAGGTTCCGGAGTGGGGCAAGACGTCGCACGCGTATCCGTCGGAGGCGCAACTGAGAACCTTCCGGCGAAAATTAGGGGATCTGCTGCTTGACCGGCGCCTGATTACGGCGGCCCAGTTGGAGTCGGCGTTGGCACGGCAGAAAACAGAGGGGAAGAAGCTGGGCGAGATTCTGGTTGAAATGGGAGCGATCAAGGTTGCCGATCTTCAGATGGCGTTGGATCTGCAACGATAAGAGCGTTTATGGCTGAAACAAAGACAGAGAATGGCCTGGCCGGTGTCCGCGTGTTGGTGGTGGATGACGAGGATCCCATCCGGACGCTGGTGCACCGGATTCTTTCGGCCAGCGGATGTGCCGTGGAAGAGGCGGATAACGGGCGGATGGCGTTGCAGATTCTCCTGCGTCAGGACTTCGACGTGGTGGTGGTCGACCTCCGCATGCAGGAAATGGACGGGATCACGTTCATCCAGGAAGCGCGCAACATCTGGCCCTGGATTGGTTTTATCATCATGACGGGGTATGTGGATGATGTATCCTCGGACAAGGCGACGACCCTTGGCATTACCAGAATTCTTGAAAAACCGCTGACGCCGGCGGTATTGCGGGCCATGGTGCTAGAAGAGTTCCATGATCGGCGCGGCCAATTGGGGGAACAGGCGACGGGGTTTGAGCAGCACCAGCGGCAGTTGCGAATCCTGGGGCATCTGACGGAGGCGGCTCTGGCCTCGGGGACATTTGTCGAGGCATTGCGCGAGTTGAGTGACGGGTTGGCGGGATTGCTTTCGTGTGATGTGGCGGGGTTGCTTGGGTTTTCGGAGGGGCAGAAGATTCTGGTGTTGAGCGCGCAGAAGAAAGTGCGCGAAGGGTTTTTACAACGAGCTGAACGTGAGATTATCGAGCGGTATAATGCGTTGAGCGGCCAGCAGTTGGCTAAGAGCGACCTGCGGATCCAGTGGGAGGGGGAGGTGCCGACACCGGAGGGAATTGCCGAACCGCAACGCGTTCTCACCATTCCGATTCTTGTGGGCAATGAGGTGAAGGGGGTGCTGCTACTGGCCTCCTCGGCGGTTGAAGCGTTTGCCAAGACGGACATTTCCTTTATCTATCACACGGCGAATCTGCTTTCGGCGGTGCTTTCGTCGGTCAATCGTATCCGGCAGATGGCGGTGCACGATGCGCTGACGGGGTTGTACAACCGGGCGTATCTGGAAGAGCAGTTGGAGCGTTCCTGGTCGATGGCGCGCCGGCATGGTCACAACATGGCGATCATGATCATGGATATCGATTACTTCAAGGCCTTTAATGACAGTCATGGGCATATGGTGGGTGACCGGTTGCTGAAAGAGTTTGCCAGCCTGCTGAGAAATGCGGCGCGCACGTCGGATATTGTGGCGCGGTATGGGGGAGATGAATTTGTGATCATCCTGCCGGAGACGGATCTGCCGGCGGGATTGATGCTCGGGGATCGGGTATTGAGAATTGTGAGTGACCATGTGTTTTGCGCCGATTCGTTGGGGTTGAGATTAACGACATCGATCGGGGTGGCCACCAGTCGCGATATTGATCCTGATGTCCGAGCGGGGGAAATGCTGCGGCTGGCGGATTTGGCGTTGTATGAGGCGAAGCGGGAGGGGCGGAACCGTGTCCGATTGTGGTCGGCCGGCAAAGGGGCCAGGGCGGAGGGCGTGTCTGTTGATGTCGCGGCAGCGCCAAGCAAGCCCAGTCAAGGGCGGATCCTTCTGGTGGATGATGAGCCGTTGATTCTTGAGGCAGTGACAGGGTTGCTCAGGAATGCGGGATATGAAGTGGATGCAGAGAGCTCGGCGCCGGCGGCGTTCCGCCGGGTGGAGTCGAGTGTCGGGGTTTACGATATTGTGGTGACGGATCTTAGCATGCCGGATACGGATGGCTTTCAGGTCCTTGACCGGGTTCGCCTGATTGATTCGATGGCGATTCCCATTGTGTTGACGGGGAAGGCCTCCAAGGATGCGGCAATTGCCAGTTTGCGACATGGCGCGTTTGAGTTTATCGAGAAGCCGGTGCGGAGAGATGAATTACTGGCCGTGATAGAACGGGCCCGCGATCACCGGCGGCTCAGGATTGAAAATGACCGATACCGGATGCGATTGGAGGATATGGTCCGGCAGAAAAGCGCTGAGTTGAGTGAGGCGATGGAGCGGGTCAAACAATCGCATGAGTTTACGCTGCAGGCGCTTGCCGGCCTTCTGGATGCGCGGGAACAGGCGACCGGCCGTCACAGTCTGCGGGTAAGGGATCTGGCGTTGATCGTGGGGGCGCACATGGGCATGTCGGAGCTCGAACTGGGAGTCATCGGGCAGGGCGCCTTGTTGCATGACATCGGCAAGATCGCCGTTCCTGATGCCATCCTTCTCAAAGCCGGATCGTTGACGGAGGATGAGTGGAAGGTGATGCGGACGCATTCCGAGGTTGGATACAATATTCTCAAGATCAGCCCGTACATGCAGGAAGTGGCTGAGTTGGTGTATTCGCATCAGGAGCGGTTTGATGGGACGGGCTATCCGCGGGGGATCAAGGGCGAAGACATTCCCATGGGGGCGCGTCTTTTTGCGGTGGTGGATGCGTATGATGCGATGCGTTCGCACCGGCCATATCGGCGCGCCATGACGTCGGTCCGGGCGGTGGCGGAATTAAAGCGATGCCGTGGAACCCAGTTTGACCCGAAGGTTATCGATGCCTTTCTCGACCGGCATGCTGAGATTGAAGGGGTCGGGAACTGGCCGCCGGAATGATGCCGGGTGTTATCCCTGTTCCACTTCGGAAGCGCGGATATTCAAGAGGCGCATGCGGTAATTGATGATCCGCCGGGTGGTGCCAAGGAGTTGGGCGGCGCGAGTTTGAACCCCCTTGGTTTGCCGGAGTGCATTGAGCACCAGTTTTCTCTCGAAGGCGCTGACGGTTTCCTCCAGTGACATTCCCGGAATGAGGGGCTCGTTTAAAGCGACGGGGGTGGACTGGCGCAGCGGATCCGGAAGGTGGGCGGGGGTGATTCGTGTTTCCCGGGCGTGCAGAACGAGCATCCGTTCCACGAGGTTGCGCAGTTCCCGGACGTTTCCCGGCCAGGAGTACCGTTGCAGGAGGGTGATGGCCTCGGGGGAAAAATCGGCCACGGTGACGTGCATGGTATGGCGGAACAATTCCAGGAAATAGCGCGCCAGCAGGGGGATGTCGTCCTGACGTTCCCGAAGGGGAGGCAGGAGGATGGGGATGACGTTCAAGCGGTAGAACAGATCGTCGCGGAATTTCTTCTGGCGGACTTCCTCCGTGAGGTCGCGGGCGGTGGCGGCCACGACGCGGGCGTTGGTTATAATGACCTGGGTGCCGCCGATGCGCATATATTCCCGTTCCTGCAACACGCGCAGCAACTTGACCTGGGTGGAGATCGACATTTCGCCGATTTCGTCGAAGAAGATGGTTCCCTGACCGGCAAGGTCGAAGCGGCCGAGCTTGCGGCTATCGGCGCCGGTAAAGGCCCCCTTTTCGTGGCCGAAGAGTTCGCTTTCGAGAAGGGTTTCGGGGAGGGCGGCACAGTGGACGGGGACAAAGGGTTCATCGTGGCGGCTACCGAGCGCATGAAGGCGTCGTGCGATCAATTCCTTGCCGGTGCCGCTTTCCCCGGTGATCAGGACGGTGGCATCGGTATTGGCGGCCTTGGAGACATCGTCCATGGCGCGGCGGAAGGAGGGGGAATCGCCGACGAGATCATTGATGGGGAATTCACGTTCCACTTCGTCCTGGAGGGCTTCCACACGGCGCCGCAGGGTGCTGGTTTCCAGGACGCGTGCGACGATGCGGCGGATTTCCTCTATATCGAATGGTTTGACGACGAAATCGTAGGCGCCTGCTTTCATGGCTTCGACGACGGGACGGACCGAGGCTGAGGCACTGACCATGACGCAGGGCATTTCCGGGTAGAGGGAGTGGAGTTCCTTGAGCAGGGTGATGCCGTCCTTTTCCGGCATGAGGACATCCAGCAGGACGATATCGACGGGTTGGGTTTCGAGGGTTTTCAAGGCGATGGCGGCGTTTTCGGCCAGATGAATCTTATAAAGGTGCGAAAAGGTCTGACGCAAGGATTCACGGCTTCCGCGGTCATCGTCGACAATAAGCATGCATTTCATGAATGAGCCTCCAGGCATGGAGGGGAGAGCGGGAGGTGGATGGTGATGAGCACCCCGAATTCATTGGAATGGACCAAGATATCCCCATGGTGGTCCGTGATGGTCCGGCGGGCAATAGGAAGGCCCAAGCCAAGGCCGCGTGCCTTTGTGGTAGAGAAGGGGGAAAACACTTTATCCAGGAGAGAAGGGGGAATGCCCGGGCCATTGTCTTTGAAGGTGATGATAAACCGTTGAGGTTTTTCGGTTTCGCTGGTCAAGCCAAGGGCGAGTGTGAGTTCGCCTTTAGGAGTTGAGGCGAGGGCTTCGACCGAGTTGTTCATGATATGGGTGAACGCTTCGGTCAAGGCGCGCTCGTCGCCCATTATCGTCGGCAGCGTATCGGAGATGGAGCAAGAGACGCGGATTTTCGGGGTTTGTTGAGGAGGGAAGAGGCGGGACACGCAGGCTTCCAGGCAACGTTTGAGCGAAAGAGGCTTGAAGACGAGAGGGGGTGGATTTGCAAAGACATGGATCTGGTCCACAATCCCGTTCAGGCGTTCAACTTCTGAGGAGACCAGATCCTTGAATTCATTCTGAAATTCCTTGTCATGGTAGCGTTCAGGGAGAAGTTGGGCGAAGGTCTTGATGGCCACAAGGGGATTTCGGATTTCATGGGAGAGGCTGGCGGCGAGTTCGGTCCAGAATGTAGCCCGATCAAGTTTGTCCTGCTGTGCCTTCAGGGTTTTCTGATCGGTTGTGTCCTGGACGATGGCCACGGCGCCGAGGCAGCGGGCCTGGTTGGAGAGGCGCTGGGTGCGGGTTGCCAAACTGCGTTGGGTGGCTTGCTCCACCCATTCCTCTGATTGAGGGGCCCCGCTTTCGCCGAGTGTTTTTCGAAGGAGATCGGCCAGCCGGCTCCCCAGTTTCTCGATGGGGCGTCCGATGGCGGCGTCGGCGCTGACGCCGAACAGGATTTGGGCGGCTTCATTATACCACCTGACGATGCCCGAGTCGTCCACGGCGATGATGCCGCTAGCCATCGAATGGAGCAGGGTTTCCGCCAGTGTTTTTTGAATGGTGACTTCTTCGTAGAGAAGCGCATTTTCCAAGGTGGTTGAAACGCATTCCGTGAGGGAGATCAAGTTGTGAAGATGGCGGTCCTCAAACGGTTGACCTGTTGACAGATGACCGACAAACAGCCATCCCAGAAGCCGATTACGTGACTGGAGCGGCACAATCACTTCTGCTCCCATTTGATCCAGCATCTCCTGAAGCATGAGGCGGGTGGTTGGATCCTTTATATGCTCCAGGTTGAATCGGCAAATGGCGTGGTTGTTGATGGTCAACCAGAGAACCTGCGGATGGGCTTCCGGATAGTCCAGGTGGGCGGTGGATTCGAGGCAGCGGAGTCCTGAGCGGAGCTGGTAGGAGGCGACATCGCGGGTACGGCAGAAAATTCCCACGCGGGCAACCCGCAGGGCGCCGGCGACCTCATCAACAAGCCTGTGCAGAAGGGTTTCAACGTGGGTAAAATGACGGAGAGCGGTGGCGAAATCCCGGATATCGAAGGCGGTTTCCTGGTCTGTGGAGGGTTGGCGTTGGGCTGCTTCCGCGTTGGCGGTGAGGCGGACGGATTCCTGTCTGAGCAGTCGGTTCTCGGCGGCCAGTGAAGCGAGGTCGAGAGCCCTTTGTACCAGGGCCGCCAGACGGTGCCTGTCAACCTCGTCGCTCTCGGTTGCATAGACGCCCCATTGGGCGGCTTGCAGCATGGGATCACAGCCCGGCAATCCCAGTGCAATAACCAGGGCGTTGGGGAATTTCCGGATGATGCAGGAGAGGAGGTCCAGGGAATCCGGGGATTGCATATCCATCAAGAGGACCCTGTTCTGATGTAGCGTGAGTTCGTTCTGAACACGGGCGGGGGACTCCAGGTAGAGAAGGGTGAAAAAGGAATTCAGGGAGGATCCGATCTGGCTGGCCCATTCAGGGGTTGCGCTGTAAATCAGGCAAGGGAGAGAGGTGGTCATGATGGCTCCTCCTGTCCGAGCAAGGGGAACACGAGAGTGAAAATCGTTCCCTTGCCTTCTTCGCTTTTTACATCAATCAGGCCGCGATGTTCATTGATGATGCCATGGGCGACCGAGAGACCCAGTCCGGTGCCCTGGGCTTTGGTGGTGAAGAACGGGTCGAAGATGTGTGAAAGTGCAGACTCTGGAATGCCTTCCCCGGTGTCCTCAATCGTGACCATGATGACGGGACCTCCCTGATGCCCGTTCCACCAGGAATTCGGTTGGGGAGGAGGACATGAGGTGGTGACGGTGAGTGTGCCTCCCTTTGGCATGGACTCGATCGAGTTCAGGAGGAAATTGATAAGCGCCTGGCTGAGTTGATTGCCGTCGCCATTGATGAGGTCGGGGGAGGCGGCGAGGTTCGTGACAAGGCGGATGTTATTGGTCCGCAGTTGTTGCTGGAGGAGATTGAGGGAACTATTCAGGGTGGCGTTAAGATCCAGGGGTGCCAGCATGGGTTTTGAGGGGCGGGAGAACCGTAGGAGTTGGTTGACGATGGTGTCAATACGTTTAACCTCGCCACCCACCAGAGACGAGAAGGTTTCGCGGAAATCGGAATCATCATATCGTTCGGGCAGCAATTGAGTGAAGGCCTTGATGGAGACGAGAGGATTCTTGATTTCGTGCGCCATGCCGGCGGCCAGGGTTCCCAGGCTGGCAAGATGGTCGGTGCGGCGGATTTGGAGTTCGAGATGCCGGATCGTGGTGAGGTCATTCATGACAAGGAATGCCCCCAGCCGGTTTCCCGTATGGCCGTAGATCACTGCACTACTGAGCCGAAGCGGTGTGGGGTCCTCTTTTCCCAGGGCCAGGGTATTGTCCTGGTTCACAATCTCGATGCCATGCTCCAGGGTATGGCCGAGGATCTTCTTCAGAGGGATAGGCAGGCAGTCCAGCGGATGGCCGAGGGCGGCGGAGGAGGGCAGGCCGGTGATGCGTTGGGCTTCCCGGTTGAAGACGGTAATTTTTCCATCATGGCCAGCGGCGATGACGCCGCTTATCAGGCTGTCCACGAGGATATCGTTGTAGGATTTGCTGTCCTGCACCTGGGTGTAAAGCCTGGCGTTATTGATGGCCATGGCGAGGTGGTTGCAGAGGAGTTGGATGGCGTGCTGTTCGGGTGATCCGTAGATAAGGCCGTTCAGCTTTGGTCCCAGAAGAACAATGCCCTCAAGCCCCTCCTTGGAATGAAGGCCGATGGCGGCGGAAAACGTCAAGTCATCAATGGTTTTGCAGGCGGCGGCGAGGGCTGGTTTTGGATTCAGGCGGCGCAGAATGCTGGGGACGATCACGTCATCACTACTGATCATAATCTGGGGTAAGGCGCTGTTCCGGGGGAGGATCAGAGGAGTGCTGGAAGACGAAGGCAACGGGTATTTTTGTGAGAATTCTCCATTCTCGGCCAGCAGGATGCAAACCTTGTCCGTGCCGAGGATTTGGCAGATCATGGCGCTGAAATCGACGAGCAGACTTTCGACGGTGCTGATCGAGTAAAGGAGGCGGTTGGTCAGTTGCATCACGGACTGCATGTTCACCGAGGATGTTTGGGCGAAGATACGGTCTGCAAAGCGCTGCATGAACCCATGAGCGGGCGCAAGAGAAAACGCCACGGCGATGGAAGCGAGAAGTCCTGCCGGAATGATCGGTGATAGCCCCTGAAGCCGGAGCAGGAACGACACGGAACTCCAGACGGCGAGGTAAAGCAAAGCCAGATAGGCGGCGAGCAGACTGTAGGCGATGACCAGTCGGAACAGGTGTGCCATATCCATGATGCGCC
>CAZSSA010000068.1:0-13454 GCA_964609375.1 uncultured Verrucomicrobiota bacterium
AGATCGCCCCGCAAATCAACGTCTGAGGGGCCAGTGTTGCCAGTCGCTCCGCCTGAGCCTGTGGATGGGTGCCGGGCAGCGGCACCTCCTGGCGGGAGATGACGTGCCCGTCTTGTACATCGAGCAGAAGAACCTGTCGGGCCACATCAAGCACAGGCGATATCCTGCCATTCCATGTTGTCATCGCCACTTTCATGGTTTCAAGTCCTTCATGTTCACCAATATTGTAATAACATGAATCGTGCCAGAACCCCTCCAGTCAACAAAGGAGTCGTAACTCATGACACGCCATAATGATATGACGTGCACAGAAAGACTCACGGCTGCTGGTAGAGTCGCGTTTGGGCGACTGCCATGTAGGCGTAGAGGCGCACGAGTGCGCCTCTATGATCCCGTATTACCCGTTACCGCTCCAGAGCCACCTTGGCTCTCGCCCCGCGGATCGCCCGTAGTTCCTTGTCGAACCATTCGGGACTCACCGCGGACACGATGGCGAAAGGGCGCCCATTGGCCGTGAGCACGACTTTCACGTCACGGTCCAACGGCGAGGCGACGAACGCCGGGTGCTGCGCTGCACAACGCGAATAGGATGCACGCCACGGCGCAAATGGTCTGGTTGGTCGGCAGGTCAGCCGAAAAGGACAGGCCGATTCCGAACAGTGTCGCCAGGACCGCAAACAAGCAGGCCAGCGAGAGCACCAGCCATAGTCGCCGGGCCAGCAGGAGGGCGGCAGCGGGCGGAACGATCAGGTAACAGAACACCAGGAGCGCTCCGGCCACCTTCGAGGCCGCTGCAACCACCAAGCCCAGCAGCAGGAAGAACAGCAACTCCCACCGACCGGGTCGCACCCTCAGGACGGTGGCGGATTCGCGGTCCAGGAAGGCATAGAGCGTCGGCCGCATAAAGAGGAGCAGGCAGGCGGCGGCGGGAAGCATGACGCCGCAGACCACGAAGAAGTCCGCGCGGCTCGTCAGAATGAGGTCGCCGTACAGAAGCGATTTGACCTCCTGCAACCCGTGTCCGCTCCCCGAAACCAGCAGGACGCTCAGACTCGATGCGGCGATAAACAGAACGCCCAGGATGGCATCCCGCGGAATCCGGCGGCTTTCAAACGGAATCGCCAGCAGACATACCGTCAAAAGAGTCAGCACAACCGCCCCGACAAACGGAGGCAGGCTCAGCAGCAGGGCCATGGCGACGCCGCAGGCAGCCATTTCCGACAGGGCAATGCCGATGAAGACCACCCTTTTCAGGATCACGAAGACCCCCAGTAACGCGCATGCCACACCAATCATCAGCCCCGCCAGAACGGCGTAGGGAAACGACAGGAACAACGAGATCAGGGTCTCATGCATGGGCAGGCCTCCCGCCGCTGGCGGTTCCAGCCAACAGGTCGCGAGCTTCCCGAATGCCCGCCAGTTGAACCCGTCCGTGGTTCACCACACAGACTGTCGGTGAAAGCGAACCCGCCTGGTCGATACCGTGATGGGCCAGCAGCACCGTCTTGCCACCTTCCCGACTTAGCGCTACCAGATGCGCCAGAACGTCCTGCTCCGAATCTTCGTCAAGTTCCGACGTCGGTTCATCCATGATGAAAACCTCCGCTTCGCTGACCAGCGCGCGCCCAAGGAAGGCCTTCTGCTTCATGCCGCCGGAGAGTTCGCTGAAGGTCTTCCGCTGATGTTCCCCGAGGCCGAAGCGGGCCAGAACCTCATCCACACGGTCTTCTTGGGTTCGATTCGGTCTGCGCCGCCAACCCAGTTCGGGATAAAGCCCCATCTCGACAATCTGGCGTGTCGTTACCGGATACAGGGGGTCGATGGCCTTTTGCTGGGGAACATAGCCGGCCGGTTTCGTCGCGAACGGGGTGCGGATCGTTCCGCGTACGGGCGTTAACAGGCCGAGGATGGCACGGAGCAAGGTGGTCTTCCCCGCGCCATTTGGGCCGACAAACGGCAAAAGCGTACCCGACGGTATCTCCAGTGACACGTCGTGCAAAATCTCCTGCTGGCCGTAGGCGACATGGACATGTTCGCAATGGATAATGACTGGCAGGGAACGGTCTGGCATGAGGCGTCTCGCTACTTGGTTTCCGTCACTCGACTGACAATCCAGTCCATCAGCGCCAGGTAGTCCGTCGCCTCCGGCTGGCCGCCGACGGAGTTCGCGACCACGACGACACGCGCCCCGGTCTTGCTGGCGATCTGGTTGGCCGCCTTGGTGCTATAGAACGGCTCTTGGAGGATGATCTTCACCTCTCCGGCCTTGACGGTCTCCGCCACTGAGGCGAGATGCGCCGCCGTGGGCGGAACGCCGGGTTTGGGCTCCAGTTCGGCCGCGACTTCGAGACCGAAGCGATGGGCCAGGTAGACCCAACTCCGATGGTAGGTCACGATCTTCTTCCCGCGCAGGGGTGCCATCGCCGCCGCCCAGCCACCGATTTTCGCAATAGGGGCGCCCCGTTCGAGGCTTTCCCAAAGACCTTCGGCATCCTTGCCGTTGAGCGCTTCGGCGCCGAACATCCGCTCGTCCAGCGTCTTCTGGAAGGCGGCGGCGTTCTCGCGATAAAACGCGGCGTTGGCCGGATCGAGCAGGGCCAGCCGGTCCGCGATAGCGCCGGCGATGCGCCGCCCGTTCAGCGGGTCGAGCCAGTAGTGTGGGTTGCCCATCGGATGCACGTCGCCCATGGCACGGGTGATCGTCGTCTGTGGCACGTCCAGCACGAGTGCGCTTTCCGAGGCGTCCAGATGCCCCTTGGAGCCGACCCGGATGCGCGTGTTGCGCGACCCGTCCAGGATGGGCGGCTCCCATCCGACCTCCAATTCCCGCCCGATGCGAATCCACAGGTCCGCGTCGCGGGCCAGGAGAATAACGCTCGGCTTGGCCGTCAGCATGTGCGGGTCCTCTTTGCCCGTACAGATGCTGTGGACCTGTGCCTGATCTCCCGCCACGGCATGAGCGATGGCGGCAAGGTCGGACGTGGTCGTAACAATCTTGAGCCGGGCGGCCATTGCTTCGCCTCCGAAGCAAAAAGCCGCCGCCGCGGTCATAACAGCCAGTGTCTTATTCATGAATGGTCTCCTGTGTTGACTTGGGATCAGAACTTGTGCGCGCCGTGGGCGCCGAGGGATATCATCCACTGAACGTAAACTTCCGTGACGTCTTCCTTGCCTTCATCGGTCTCATACGAACCCTGGTTGACTTGCAAACGAAGGCGTGAAAACTCGGACGGTGTGAAATCAAGCATGGGGCCGGTCCGGTAACTGCTTCCGTAGCTTTCGCTTGTTCCATCGGGCAGGTCGGACTCGTTTGTCAGCCCAACCTGCTCCCAGCGAAGACCCGCACGCCAGCGTGGCAGAAACCCATAGACGGCTTGAACATAATAGCCATCCTGGTTGCCGACTTTGCTATTGCCGACCAGTTGCGGGGCGAGGTCATGGCCGACGAGTTCCAAGTCCTTGCGGCAACTGAAATACTCCCCCTGGACAATGACGTCGCCCTGTCCGTGGGGATGCGGCGCGTTGTACTTGTAGACGAAGTCGGCGCCCCAGAATGAGCTGTCGCCATCCAGCCAGTGATCTTCAGCCCCGTCCTCGTTGCCGTCATGCGCTTCCTGGTGTTTGCCGCTCGCGCCAAAGGCGCCGAACTGCAGGGCGTGATTGCCGGGCAGATTCGGTCCCGCCTTGATCCAGCCGACGCCCACGCGCGGGCCGTCATGCATTGGTAGCGGCTCTTCGCCGTGGTAGGCGAACATGTTTTCGTTCTCGCCCTGAAAGGCCTCCACACCGGCCAGTAAATAGAACGGCGTGGGCGCCAACCACGAAAGCTGCAGACCCTTCTCGTTCAACCCGTGATCGCCGAGGCAGAGCTTGTAAATCAGCGGCTGATCGGAGAAGTCCCACTCATGGGCGTGCTGGGCGTTGATATATCCGAAATGGCTGTAGAACTTGCCGCCGCGGAGTTTGAGGCCCCAAGGCAGGCAGGTGGTTTCGATTTCCGCGGTCTCCATTTCGGCGCCGTCCAGGTCAATCGCGGCGATGGCCGAGCCCTTGAAGTACGGGTCCACGTCCGCCGAGAACTGCAGTTCCAGATGGCGGAGGTTGAATCCCTCGTCCGGGCCATGGTGGTGGTGTTCCTCATCGCCATGGCCATGGGTGTGGCCGAATCCGGCCATTTCCCCGAGAAGATGGCTGATTCCTTCCTCCGAATCGTCGTGGTGATAGAACATGTCCACAATCGCCGAGACATCGGGATTGAACGACTGGAAACTCCGCTGAGAGACTGGAATTCCCGCCGTCTGGGCGGGTTCCTGTGCGGCGGCGTATTCGATTGTCAAGCATGCCGCGACGAGCGGCAAAGCGCAGAGCGCGATGTGAAACTTCATGAGAATCCTCCTGTGATGATGATTTGAGTGGCCTTGAAGGCGCCCACGCGACCGGCGTAGGGCGCCATACCGTCGAGAGACGAAAAGACGGCTCAGACAGGAGGACCGCAGGAGAAAGGAAGCGCGTGGGCCGGGCGTAACGGCGGGCAGACCACCGGCAACAAACTCATGGCCGCCACGGCGCCGATTGAAAGCGAAAGAATAACCGGGCAGGCGGCTACGGCCGGTGCGCCGACCATCTGGCATATCATGCAGTGGTCGGCGTCGTGCGGCTTCGGAATGGGGTGGGCAGCGTGCCAGTCGTTCCCAAAGTGGCCATGGTCTATGTCAGTCTTCGGCGGACACCACGCGGAATACGTGGCACTGGCTGTCGGATTGGCCGCGGCACCGCATTCGTCGTCGCACACTGCATGCGAGCACGATGTCTTGTGCAAGGCGGGGCAGACCAAGCACCCAAGCATGAAGAGCACCAACAAGACGCTGTTCAGAAATCGGTTCATGTTCGATGAGAAGCAGAAAATAGCGCAAGCCCGCCGCCCGGTCAACATCAGGGCACACTGTATCAGCAATTCGCATTATGGCCACCTCTCTTGGAGGGCGGGCGTCTTCGACCGCCGTTTTGGTGCACCTAGGCACGCGGCGGCTGGGGACATCCGCCCTCCATGCGGCCAAAATGAGAATAGCTGGCACTGTGTCCAGAGCCTTACCGCCGAGAGCGGCCGTCCTGGCGGGGGAGTTCAATGCCGAGGGATTTCAACTTACGAAAAAACGTGCTCTTGTGGAGGCCCAGTTCACGCGCGGCGGCAAGCCGGTTGAACCCGCACCGTTCGAGGGCGCTTCGGATCGCCTGCGTCTCCGCGGCGCGCGTCTGTGCGGTGATCGTGTCGCCGGCCGCGGAAGGTGCCGTCGCCGGTTGGCCGGTGAGTTCGGGCGGCAGATGAACCCGCTCGATCCTGCCGGCGCCACAGAGCACGAACGCCCGCTCGACGATGTTTTCCAATTCCCGGACGTTGCCGGGATAGTCATGTGCCATGAGCAAGGCCATGACGTCCATGGCGACTCCGGCAATCGATTTGCCTTGGCGCCGGTTGAACCGAGCGACGAAGTGCTCGACAAGCAGGGGAACATCCTCCTTGCGCTTGCGGAGTGGAGGCAGGTCCAGCTTGACGACGTTCAACCGGTAAAAGAGGTCTTCCCTGAACAGGCCTTTTTTTATCAAAGCGGCAAGATCGCGATGGGTGGCGGCGATGATCCGGACATCGGCGTGTCTTGTTTGAGTTCCCCCGAGGGGTTCGTAAGTCCGTTCCTGGAGGATGCGAAGGAGGCGCACTTGCAGGGCCGGGCTGATATCGCCGATCTCATCCAGAAAAACGGTGCCGCCTTCCGCCAACGCGAAGCGGCCGGGTTTGTCCTTTCCAGCTCCCGTAAACGCGCCTTTCACGTAGCCGAACAACTCGGATTCCAGCAGTGCATCAGGCAGGGCGCCGCAGTTGACGGGCACGAACGGTTGAGCCTTGCGAGGACTCAGGGTATGGATGGCCCGAGCCAGAAGTTCCTTGCCCGTGCCGGTTTCCCCGTGAATCAGCACTGTGGCGTCACTCGCCGCCACGTGGGGCAGCAGGTCGAACACACGGCGCATGGATGCGCTACGGCTGACCAGGTCACCGATTTGGATACGGCCTTCGAGTTCCTTGCGCAGTTCCTCCACAAGACTAAGGTCTCGAAAGGTTTCCGCGCCGCCACAAATTCGCCCCTGCCCGTCATGCATGATGGCTGTCGATACGGAGATGGGAATCCGGTTGCCGTCGGCATTCACGATAAACGCCGATTTGTTGACGATGGGCTTTCCGGTTTTGACGGTGTGCCGGAGCGCGCATTCCGCCTCGCACATGCTGGCGCGAAACACATCCGAGCAGATCTTTCCGATGGCGTCGCGGCGGCGAATGCCGGTGATGGCCTCGGCGGCACGGTTGAATGAGGTGATGAGCCAGTTGGCATCCACGGTAAAGACGCCGTCCGAGATGCTTTCCAGTATGCTTTCCGCCCCATTGTGAAGGGCGCCCCCCTGATCTGTTTTTTTGCCTGGCATTCGATCTTCCTTTACTGCGTTAGCAAGAGGCCGGGTGAGCTTTGTTGGAATTCCATGGCCGTTTATTAGTTTTCAAACACATAGACGATCATCCTGCGATCCAACAGTGGTGCCAGAAAATGGCGGATAGTCCCATAGGCCAGGTCTGGACTGGCAAAGACCAGAACCACGGCGGGGGCATCGTGCTTGAGGAGAAGATCCGGAAGAACGCTGGGGACGGGGGCGGGATGGCGGGTTTCCTTGTAGGTCGAGGGGCGTCCATCATCGGTCCAGAGTTCCTCGACATGAACCAGTTCCCCGGTTGCTCCGGTTCCTGCGGCGGTCAGATAAAGCTCCCACGGTTGCACGGGGCGTTCGGAGCGGTTGCGATGCTTTTCCGCGGGGCGAAATGTTTTGTAATAGGGATGGCCCGGTAATGGAGGCTCGATGTGGATCAGGGCCCGGTCTTCCAAGGGTTCCAGCAAGACGGCGAGGCGGTGGAGGGCGTCGAGGGTCAGGGTGTCGTCGGGGTTGAGGGTGACGTAAAGATCCCGGTCGCCGGCGGCCAGTTGATTCAAGCGTGAAACAAGGGCAACCACGTTCGTGCCGTGCTCAACGGATTTGCCAAGGGTGAGGGTCCATGACGCGGTATTCTCATTGTTAAGGTGATGCATTCCAAGGGTGAGGTCGGTGACGCGGCGGTGGCCATTGGTGTACTGAGGGGTGAGCGTTACCGTGGCCAAGGAGGCGGAGGGGAGGCGGAGGTCGGGATTGGAAACCAGGAATGAATAGACCTCATTTTGTGTGATGCGGCGGGGGACATCCAGGACGGTGGAAGCCTCATTGTAGACGGAGGCGATGCAGTTTGGGCTGAACACATCGGCGGCGTAGATGAGGTTGGTGCCGTCCGCCGGATCAGGCGGGGGGACCCGCTCGGAACCGGCAAAGAGGAAGGGTTCGTCGGGAAGCGGCTTACGGGTGCGGGTATCGGTGATGAGTTGGGTGGCGGGGACGGTCCGGGTGATGGAGGATGTGCCGGCGGGTTCGTCATAGGTGAAGGTCATGTTCACCGGTTCGCCCCGGGACCAGAATCGCGAGGCGCCGGGGTTGACGGCTTTGCCCGGGGGGATGCCGATGAATTCCAAGGCGGCGTGGATATCGCTTGGAGAGGCGAAGGAGACGGCCAGGGCTTCGTAATCCTTGCCGCTGTTCTCGGAGATCAGCGGGAATTCCACCGGGGCATTGAGGTCGAGGCGGATGGTTTCGGCGGCGATGGTGACGGTGTGGAGGAGGCGGTCGGCGATCAGGCCGGGACGGAGGAAGATGTTGGTGTTGTTCGCGAAGGCGAGCTGGTTGGTGGCGTCCCGGGCAGCCGAGCGGGTTTTGTTGATGGGCCGGGCAAGGGTGGGTTTATCAGGGGGAGTGGAGGGGAGGGGGGCGCCGTTGAGGACACCGGCGATTACACTTAAAGATATGAGGAGGGGAGTCAGGTTGTGTTTCGATGTTGTCATGGCAACTTGCTTGTAAGATACAACAGCTTGGGGTGCAATGGAAAAACATGGGAGTCTGACATGAGGCCGACTGGCTGCTCAGGGCAGACGAGTCTAAATGCAAATAAAGTCGGAGTGTTTGACAGAATTTACAGAATGTTCAGAATGGGAGAGAGGGATTTGCTTCGCTGTCCAAAATATTTTGTAAATTCTGTTCATTCTGTGAGGAATTCTTTTATTCATGCCCAAATTTAGATGCGTTTGCCCTGACTGGCTGCTTGTCACTGGTTGAAATATAGGTATTATACGGCCATTGGCGCTTTGAGTTCGGGGAGGCGTCAAATCCAGTGTGAACTGGGAGGAGGAAGGGCTGTGGCCACCAAGGAAGGCAGAAAAGCAAAAGAAGAGCGGTTGCGTTTTGAAACGCTCCTGACTGATCTTTCGGCTCGATTCATCAACCTGCCTGCGAATCAAGTGGATTCCACCATTGTTGATGCCCTGCGACGTGTCTGCGAATGTCTTGACCTTGATATCGCGGTGCTTTGGCAATGGCAAGTCAACGAAGAGAATGTTTTTTCGCTAACCCATTATTATCGACGACTTGAAGGCCCGCCGGTTCCGGAAACATTGCGGGCCTCCGAGAGTTTTCCGTGGTCACTTGCTCGAGTACAGGCAGGCAAAAGTATCATTATTCCATCTTTGGATGCCGTTCCTGAAGGTGCAGAACGTGATGTTGAGACATGGCGACATTTTGGCATCCAGAGTGTATTGACGCTTCCTTTGTCCGCTGGAGGAGGGTTTCCCATTGGCGCTCTGACATTTAATGACATGAGGAAGACGCGGCAGTGGACAGATTTGATGGTGAAGCGTCTTGCGTTGGTTGCGGAGATCTTTGCGAGCGCGATTATCCGCAAGCATGACGAACAGGCATTGAGGGATAGTGAGGAAAGATTGACCTTGGCCACGGCGGCAGCCGAAGCGGGATTATGGATTCTGGATTTAAGCGGGAAACGGTTTTGGATAAACAACAAAATTGTTCAGATTTTTGGTTTGCCGCCGGGGAACGCGTTGGACTTTGACCAGTTCATGGACTTGGTGTTTTTCGAGGATCGTGACCCGGTTCGGCGTAGTCTTGAAAAAGCTCTTTGTTCACCGGTGATGACGGCGGTTGAGTATCGGATTATGCTGCCCGACAGGCAACTGCGCTGGATGAAAACACGTGGGCGCCAGTGTGCCGCTGGGAATGGCGATTTTCCCCGTTTGATGGGGGTTACGATTGACATCACGGATCAGAAGCATGCCGAATTTGAGTCAGCCGAACTCCGCCGGGAATTAGCCCATATCACACGGGTTTCCATGTTGGGTGAACTGGCGGCCTCGATGGCGCACGAATTGAACCAGCCGCTGGCGGCCATCTTGAGCAACGCCCAGGCGGCGCGCCGGTTTCTGGCCACGCCAAATCCTGATATGAATATAATCCGTGAGATTCTTGATGACATCGTGAAGGATGACAAGCGGGCCGGCGAGGTTATTCAGCGCCTCCGATCTCTGGTTCAGAAGAAGGACACTGTGGCGGTTGAACCGGTTGATTTTAACGAGATCGTGGATGAAGTGGTGCACTTGTTGAACAGTGAACTGATCAGCCGAAACGTGAAACTCGAATTGGAACTGATGAGCGAGATTCCAGTGGTTATGGCGGGCCGCGTCGAAATGCAGCAGGTGCTTCTTAACCTGATGGTGAACGCCATGGATGCGATGCGGGATCAAGAGATCGATCAGCGTCATCTTGAAATCAAAACCCTGGTTACGGATGGAAGGGTTCGATTGACGGTGCGTGACCATGGAACCGGCATTCCCGGTCATGTGATGCCGGATATTTTCAGGCCTTTTTTCACAACCAAGCCGCAAGGTCTCGGTATGGGATTGCCGGTTTCCCGTTCGATGGTGGAATCCCATGGCGGACGATTGTGGGTGGAGAATCATATGGAGGGTGGCGCCCTCTTTCAGATGGAGTTTCCAGCCATTACGGAAGCAATAAGGGATGGGGAGGGTGGATTGTGATGAATCCATCTTCATCCGTGCCCGTTGTTTTTGTTATTGATGATGATCCATCGGTTCGTAAAAGCCTATCGCGACTGTTTAAGTCGTATGGATTACAAGCGGAGGTGTTTGATTCTGCGTCAGGCTTTCTGGCTAGCGGCTTAGCAAATGGTTTTGGTTGCCTTGTGTTGGATATCCATATGCCGGGATTGTGCGGCCTGGAATTGCAGGAAGCCTTGGCCAAGGCGGACTGCATGATGCCCATCATCTTTCTAACGGGTCATGGGGATATTCCCATGAGTGTGCGCGCGATGAAGGGGGGGGCCGTTGATTTCCTGACCAAGCCGGTGGACGAGGGCGTCCTGATGGAGGCGGTTAAGAAGGCTGTGGAGAGAAGCTACTGCCAGAATCGTGAAAGGAACCGGATTGAGACGGTGCGTGCCCGGATCCACCTGTTGACCGCGCGCGAGCATGAAGTGATGAGCCACGTTATTTCAGGCGAATTGAACAAGCAGATCGCGGGCAGGCTGGGTGTTGGAGAGAAGACCATCAAGGTTCATCGCGCCCGTGTGATGGAGAAGATGGACGTCGAGTCGGTTGCTGAACTCGTCCGCCTCTGCTCGCTTGTTGGCGAGGAGCCGGTCAAGGATAGTTCCCCGTAAGCGGTATTTCCCTCGAATCAAATGGGAATTGGATATTCCTGATTGGATGTTCCAATTCCTTCCATTGGCCTAAAGTCCAATAGCTATATTTTGCTTGTTTGGTATCTGTACGCCTTATGGACAAGGCGAAACAGGTTTGCATGGCAAAAACGCCGCCCCGACCCCTGGTCTACGTCATTGACGATGACTCATCTGTCCGGACAGCCCTTGAACGATTGCTTATTTCCTCTGGCATTGGGGTTCGGACATTCGCCAGCGGTGGCGATTTTCTAAAAGCGGGGATGCCTCCCAGTGGTTCATGTGTCATTACCGATGTCAAGATGCAGGGTATGACCGGGCCTGAACTGCACCAGACGCTCCGGAAAGCCGGCGCGTGTGTCTCCGTTATTTTTGTGACCGCCTTTGATACGGCAGAGGCCCGTGATCAAGCCAAGAAGGCCGGCGCGGTTGCCTATTTTCGCAAACCTGTTGATGACCAAGCGCTTATTGATGCCATCCACTGGGCGTTGAGCAAGGCAGAGAGCACTTCATGAAACGATGCGGAAGGTGCGAGAGCGGTTCGATAGGAGCACGACGATGACTGAGAATATGACAATGAGCCATCCAAAGACGGCGAATGAACTGGCGGGGGATCGGACCAACCTTGCGGCTGACCGGACAGTCATGGCGGCGGCGCGAACTCTGATGGCCTGGGTTCGGACGGCGTTATCCATGATCAGTTTTGGATTTACCATCTACAAGTTCATGCAGGCTGCCACCAAGGGGGCTGAGGTCGGTTTGCTGAAGTCAGAGGGGCCCCGGCGTCTTGGACTTTTCCTGATCGCGCTCGGTGTTATGTCAGTGATTTTTGGCTCGATTGAGTATTACCAAACGGTCAAGCGGTTGAACGCCCTGTCTGCGGCAAACTACAAGGCCATCAATTTCTCCTTTATCATGGGGATGTTGATCGGGCTATTGGGATTGTTCCTGTTTATTACGATTTTGGTGCATAAAGAGGTGTTTTGAGGAGCGGGATCAGTAATCGGTGATGAGTGATCAGAGACGAGTGAAAGGCAAGGAGGGGTTATGGATCCTGAAAAGGTTAATGCCGTCATCGAAGTCGTAGCCAGGGGGATGGAACTCGTTGGTGTTGGGGTTGTTGCGATGGCGTTTGTCCATGCCATGGTGCGTGCGGTGAGGCACTTCGGGCAGAAGCGAGAGGACGCCTATGAGCGGCTTAAAAAATATATAGGGAAATCCCTGATGCTCGGTCTGGAGTTCCTGGTGGCGGCGGACATCATCAGGACGGTTACGATCAAGCCAACCCTGGAAGGGCTGCTTTCGCTTGGGATGTTGATTGGTTTACGGATTGTCCTGGGATGGTCCATTGCGGTGGAAATCGAGGGCTGCTGGCCGTGGCAAGTGGCAACAAGAGGGAAGTCAGAAGTCAGAAGTCAGAAGTCGGAATGAGGATACATATATGGAAGCAATCTGGCAGAGAATTGTTGAGAATCTTATCGGGCGTTTTGACGGGCCCATGCATTTCAGGTTTATAGTCCAACCGCTGATGGCGGTCATCTTTGCGACCATTGATGGGATCAAGGACGCGAAGGCCGGCAAGGTGGCCTATTTTTGGGCGATGGTGACGAGTCCCGAGCACCGCAAGGATTTGATCAAGGATGGGTGGAAGCATTTCGGCAAGATTTTCATCCTGGCGATCGTTTTGGATGTGGTCTACCAGCTCAAGGTTCAGCACACGGTTTATCCGGGAGAGATTCTTGCCGTGGCGCTGGTGCTGGCTGTACTGCCGTATGTCCTGCTGCGTGGGCCGGTTAACCGGATCGTGCGGCTATTCAGGAAGTAACAAATGAACCCCAATGACCTCATGTTAAAAGGAGAAGAATCATGACTAAGCAACCCAACATTCTGATGATTGTGACCGATCAGGAATATGCACACCAGCCTATGCCGGCGGAATTCGCCTTGCCCAGCCGGGACCGCATTCGCGCCCGCGGGGTCACGTTCAACCATCACCATTGCACCACCACCGTGTGCACGCCGTCCCGCTCGGTGATGCTGACGGGCCGGCATACGCCGCACACCCGCATGTTCGACAACACCAATTTCGCCTGGATCGACGACATGAAGGCCGATCCGAAAACCTTGCCCACCATCGGGCATATGCTGCGTGATCTGGGCTACCACACCGTCTTCAAAGGCAAGTGGCACCTCTCGGAGTTTCCAGCGAAGGGTTCCCGTGAAGCGATGGAGCCCTACGGCTTCTCCGAGTACCAGGATTGGGGCGATGTGCAAGGCGGGCCTATGGATGGGGTGACGAAAGATCCTAAGATTGCGGATGAGGCCGTCGAATGGCTGGCGAAGCGCGCTTCTAAGGTCGCCACGACTAAACCCTGGTTCATGACCGTGAATTTCGTTAACCCTCACGATGTGATGTTTTTCGACACCGATGGCGCAGAGACGGTCCAGGCCAAGGGAATGTTCCCGATCTTTGACGCACCCGATACGCCGCTCTACCGCCAGAAATGGCAGACGACCTTGCCGGCCTCCTTCTTTGACGACCTGGAGAAGCAGCCAGCGGCAGTCCGCAGTTACATGCACCTGTGCGACATTTACTATGGACGGATACCGATGGAGCGCCGGGACATGTGGCACAACCATGTCAACTACTACCTCAACTGCCATCTCGACGTAGACCGGTACATCGGAGCGGTGCTGGATGCGCTGGAAGCAAGCGGTCAGGCGGACAACACGATTGTCATTTTCACGGCGGATCACGGCGAGCAGGGCGGTGCCCATCACCTGCGCCAGA
>CAZSSA010000069.1:0-1305 GCA_964609375.1 uncultured Verrucomicrobiota bacterium
CCCCCCCCTCTTCTGTTCCCCTTCTTCCCATCCCCTCTCCCATCAACGCCATCTTGAGCCCACTCTCACCATAAATCAAACGGGGCAGCACTCTCATCGAGTCCTGCCCCGCCATATTCACTCTTTTAACGACTTCAGGGTGTCGTTGTTGTTGTCGTCGATACAACAATCGGCACCGCCTGGCCATTGAGATCACCGGTCTTGCCGCCAACCTCAATCCATGTGCCAAGGATCCGGCGATCCGTCAATCGCATGCTCGTCGTTCCACCGGAGGAAGAAGAGACCCCGGAAATCGTCGCCTGGAAATTCCCCACCATCTTGACCGTGATGTTGGCCGCACTGCGCCCACTGACTTCGAACTGCCCCATCACCTGATCACCTTCGGAATACGTAGGGAAAGAGGTATCCTGATCCGTGCCGCTTGTCGACCGGATGCTGCCAAAACCGCCTTCGTACACACTGCCGTTGTTATCCACAATCCGCAACTTATTGCCTTCCTGAATCACATTAAAGGCATAGATGCTGACCTTGGTGCTCCCAGGTGTACTCGTCGCCGTCGTGGCCCCACTACTCCCCACCGCATAAGCGTAATTCACAGAAATCGGCATGGGATTATCCAAAGGATAATTCTGTTCAAGCACAACAGTCCACACCCCAGTGTCATAGTCAATTGTTCCCGCACCAGTAAACTTCTGATTTCCAGCCCGCTCATAACTACCACTCAACCCGCCTGCACCGTCGTCACGAAATTCCCCAACATTACCAAACAACACCGTGACCGACCCCGGCTTAATGGGGCCATAGTTCAGCTTTCCATTAATGACCAGTTGCGCGGCAGGCGCCGTACCATCCGCTTCGCCAGTTACCGGCGCATAGCTAGTCCCCGACCCCGTATCACCGCTTGAAACAGGCGACGTCGTGTATTCCGAGACAAGATAACCACCACCGCCTTGTCCGCGATAATTTCCGCTGAAATTGACGAAATTGTAGCGGCTGTTCCAGGAATTTTCATCCCCGCTACCTTCCCATTCGCAGCCCACCAATCCGGCCCCAAGACAAATCATTAATGCATAACGGATTATATTCTTCATATCACGCATGTCCTCTCATTTGAATTCCCAAAACCTACGAAATCGATCGTCTTTGGTCAATGGTTAATGCACCGCCGCTACGTTCGCCACCTTCTATCACCACTGCACAAGGTGTCAGTCGCCGTCCCCGGCGACTGCATTAAGGCACTCGTATGCCGCCACCATGGAAAATGGTCAATCAACCCATTTCCCATCAACCATTAACCATCTCCCA
>CAZSSA010000069.1:1405-13361 GCA_964609375.1 uncultured Verrucomicrobiota bacterium
CACCATGGAAAATGGTCAATCAACCCATTTCCCATCAACCATTAACCATCTCCCATGCCTCTCTTTACTTCACCACCACGCGATAGAACCGCACACTGGCCGCTGGCGACTGCTCGACATAAACATGATCCGCCGCGCCCGCGAACAACCCCAGCGGCGCATCCTGCCACGTCTTGAGGTTATCGCTGTACTGCACCTGATAGCTCACGCCATCCTTGCCGGTCCACGTGAGGCTGAACAGGCCCTGCCCCGGCGTCACCGTTGCCACCTGTTTCACCTTCAGGACATCCGAAGCCGCCATGGCGGACGTCCGGGTCACCAGGATTTCCATGGCATCGCTGACCCCATCGCCATCAGCATCCCCATTCGGATCCAGCGGATCAAGCCCATTGAACACTTCGTCGTAATCAGACAATCCATCACCATCGGTGTCCCACAGGATCGGGCTAAGATCAGTCCCCTCGCTGGTGGCGTTCGCCGGATACGGCTCATAGTGATTGATATCACCCAAACCGCTCGCCATCCATGCAGCAACGGTGAGGTTGCTGTTGCCGGCACGCGCCACCACATAATCGGAATAGGTGATTTCAAACACATCCTCCAGTCCATCGCCATCATAATCCGTCTTTGTCGGATTCAGATCCAGCGGCTCAATTTCGTAGTTGCGAAGCAGCGTCAGCGTGTTGGCGCCGACATCATAAGCCCCTCGCACCATCGTCCCGTAGTACATCCACTCCCATCCATCCGGCAACTGGTCGTCATCGGTATCACGATCCCTGATCACCACTCGGACGCCAGCCTTGGCAAGCCCCGCCTGTCCCCGCAAGTCCACGGGAAGCGGATGGTAGTCAGTCTCCGTCGTGCTTTCCTGGGCAAATCCCATCGGCTCAAAGGCGTCCAGCATCCGATTCCCGTTCACATCAATGAACGCCCGGACATAGTGGATCTTGTTATCCAGCCCTTGCATCAAATAATCACCCTTCTTGGACATCGGCACATTCGTATTGCAGGTGTACATAACCTGCACTTGCCCTTCCGCCAACCCACTGAAGCCAGGCGACTCGAATGCCTGCACAATAATGGTGAGATTATTCGTCTGCCCTGGACCATATCCATGAGCCACTTTGCCGAAGTAGTACACATCGCCACCAATTTGCGATCTGCCTCCGTCAGCGGGCGATCGCAAATCAAGATTGATAGCACTCCACGGACTGTAGGATGAACTCGTCGCAAGCGTAGCCGCCTGTACCCTCACCCAGTATCGCCCATTGGTCCATGTCCCTGATGCATAACTGGAATTGGCGGGCACATAGTTGTCGCCGGCGAAGAATGGCAACGTAATCTTGCTGACACCATCCGCCCGGTAGGGCACGACGTTGGTCACAGAAATGACCGGCGTAAGATTAGTAGCCAATCCCACTTGCAACCTGTAAGCCGTTGCGTTGGCGTCCATCGTGAATGACAATTCATTCCTCGCGTATTGATACATGAAGTCATAGCTTGTCGTAATCGTCGGCGTGGCTAACGTCACAACCGGCAGATTCACAGGCATGCTGGTCACAACAACTGGAGAATCATCCGCCCGGACTTGGAACGTTTTACTCCCGGTTCCCATCCCGTAAAGCCCCGCATACAAATAATCCCCCTCATGGATGTAGTTGCGAGGCACATTCATGGTACGCGAATAGACAGGCCCGGCAACGTTGGCATTGGTGATCACATAGGTTCGTGCCCCATCAACCACCGGCCATGCCAGCCGCGGATATCCCGGCATGGTATCGGTCAGGCCGATTTCCACGTTATTGATATCGCCCCATCCCAGATTAACCGGCTGGAACTGGCCAATTCCGGCAGGCTCCAGAGCGGGCGCCCATTCACCATCGCTATCAGCATCCAGATAGGCAAAGACGTAGTTATTGCCCTCGCGGATATAGCCGGTGGTGAAGGCCGTAACGGTTGTGCTCCCAACGGCACATTGCATGGTCGCATCAGGGTAGCCATCCATCGCCGGCGTCGTATAGAAGTTCATGACAATGGCCGTAGTCGCCGCCGTATTGGTCCCGCCAAGCGCTTCCTCAATCGAGCCGCCCAACCTGCCCTTGTACAGCACATGCAGCGCCACCGCCGGCTGCGGATACGACGTTTTCAGCAATGGATCGCTATTCCTCATGTATTCCGCATAGTTGCTCCACCCATCCAGATCCGGATCCAACTGAGCGTCATAATAGGCAGGATCCAATCCTCGCCGACCGGTCGCCAGGCATGGCCCGCGATACAGGATTTCCCATGCATCCGGAATCCCGTCGCCATCATCATATAGCTCGCCGTAGGTCCGATTGCCGGCTCCACCCCGGCTGTCATAATCGGAGAATCCGTCATTGTCGGAATCCGGATCAGCGGGGCTCATCCGCGCGAGATACTCGTATAGATTGGACAACCCGTCGCCATCAATATCCCCATAGGCGCCATTGCTGCCCGTGGCGTCATACGGATCCAACCCGTAAGCCATCTCCCACCAGTCGGGCATGCCATCGCCATCCGTGTCCTTGTTCAGGACCGGCGCCGTGTTCGTCGCATACACCGCCCCGTCCAGCCGCGCCGCCGATGCCCACCCGGTCAGCCAGTCCCCGGCCACCGAGAAATCCTGGGCCGATAGACCACCATCATCAAACCGGAAACTCGACAAACCGGACCCCTTCCCCACGGCGGCGCCATAGATGCTCTGGATGGCATCAATGTCGTCAGGCTGCAGAATAGGATCGGTAACGGCACCTGAGTAGAATGGATACATGATGGCAGTCGGGTCATCGGAATGGGCAACCCCAAGACTGTGACCAAACTCATGCAGCGCTACAAAGCGAAGATCCATTCCACCCGGCGTCCCAATCACCCAGCTTTCATCACTATCCAAATGGACGTCCCCGGCAACGGGTTCAGGATTGATATCATTCGGGTAATAGCCATATCCCAGAACGTTACCCGGACCATCCATCACCTCCCATGAGAAATCAATGGAGAACGACTGTGCCGCGATACGGGTCTCGGTGAACGTGAGGGCCGCATGCTCTGCCCACTTGAAGAATTGATCCACAATCGCCTGTTTGCCTTCAGCAGGAGGCAACTGGGGCGTTGTCCCTGATATATAGAAAAGCAGATCAGCAGAACCACGGCCAGGGCCATCCCATCCATTCCCCCGCGTTGCGAAGGGCGCCACTTCCACTCCTGCAACCATATGCGGAGACAACAGCCGGACGACCTGTCCCGAGGTCAGGAAATCAGCCGCAGGCATCATCCATGCAACCCCATCCGCCGCCGCCAGCGCCACCGCCTGCGCATCATTGACCGTCGCCACCAGATAGGTTCCGCCAATGTACTTATCCAGATAGACAACACCACCGGCGGCTTGCACCGCCTGCACGGCGGCATTTTGCACCACGTCTTTATGGAACTGCACCAGCACCTTCCGCGCCCCATGGCTCCCATCCACGGTAAGCTTGGCCGAGATCTTGTCCGCCGGCTTCAACAGTCCGGACCACTGCACAACGTCGCCCAACGCCGCCAACTGCTGCCGTGTGGCCGTCACCACCCGGGCTTGCGTGCCGGCATAGTTCAACACCTTGATGCCCGCCGCCTCCAATGACGCCTTCGCTCCGGCATCGGCCTCCGTCGCAAACTGCACCAGCGCGTGCACGGGCTGTCCGGCAGGCAACGCCAGCATGTCCGCACTCAATCCGCCGACCGCCGTTACCACGCGGCTCTTCAGGGTAATCGTGCTGGCCGAATCCGCCAGCAGCGCCTCCGGCGCATTGTACCGCTCGGCGATCTCCGTCGCCGTCCGGGCCGACGACCACACGCGAACCTCATCCAGATACCCCTTGTAGCCATTGATGACAGCGCCTGAGGAGCGCGACGCCCCGATGGTCACCTCGTCCAGATCGTGATCCACGGCATAACCGAACACGGTCGGCGGCAGATCAATCGCATCCTTGCGCCACGCGGCCAGTTTACCATTGACATACAGGGCCAATGCGTTGGACGCGCTGTCGTAGGTTCCCGCCACATGCGTCCATTCACCGGTGGTGGAAACCGTACCAGGCACCGCCGGATCCGTCAGCGCGGTCAACTCCACCCCGCTAAGCCGGACTTCGGTCTCGAGATTGCTGGTCGTCGTGGAATACTTGATGTACGGGCGTAACTGCCCCGACGGGGCGTTGGTCGTCAAGCCCATCTCATAGTTGATGCCGCTCTGACCGGGCATCACGCCACCCACATACCGGCTGATCAGCACGCCACCGGCACTGTTCGTGTCCGGCTTGACCCACATCTCCAGGGACCAGCTCTCGGACATCAGCTTGTTGCTGGGCGGCACAATCACGCGGGCAGTCCCGTTCAGGTACACCGACCGCGGTACGGACGGCTCCAGCGGATTCAACGGATCGGTAGGACGCACCGGTCGCGGACTGGTCGCCGGACGTGTGGAGTCATAGACGGTATCCGTAAAGCCCGTCACTTCCTCCCAGTCCGTCAGCCCGTCATCGTCGGTATCCTTGTTGTCCGGCAAAGTGCCACGGGTCAATTCCTGGAGATTGATCAGGTAATCGCCATCGCTGTCCTCGTTCTTATCCGGGATCCCGTCGCCATCCGAATCTCCGCTGTTGGGATTGAGGCCGCAGCGGTATTCGATGAAGTTGGTCAGACCATCGCCATCCGGATCGCCGTCCGGACCATTCACCCCGGTCGGGTCCAGAGGATCCAGCCCATAGGTCTCCTCCCACTCATCCGGCAACCCGTCGCCATCGGTATCAAACGGCGTGGCCGCCGGCGCTCCGCCGCCGTCCCACAGGGTGATATCCTCATCAGCCTCCGCCCAGCGCAAGGGCAGAAGATCCGTGAACAGCACATGGCTGGTGTCGACCGGCGTGGACGGAGCAAATGCGGGCGCCAACGGATGGATCTGGTCCAATACATTCGGCGCTGTGAAGTACCGCATATTGTACGGGTTGCTGTGGTTCGGATAGACGATGTCGGTAAGCCGCCGCGGATCGCCCAGGTCCACCGCCGGCCGCTCGGGTATATGCGCCGCGGCATTCTCAATCCACGGCACATACTGGTAGTCCGTATACCGCTGGGAAGCTTCGGGACTGGCACCCCAGAACCACGCCGCCACATAGTCCGTCGGGCGGTTGTTCATCATGACAACATCAAAGCCGCCCGGCGATACCGGCGAATGGTCCGGATCCGGCAAATCATCAAACGAGTAAAGACCGTACAGGACCGTGGGCGTAGTGGCGAACGCCAGGACGTCCGCCTGCTTCATCCGCCGCTTCAGGCCCGCCACAACATCCACCTGGGTCCGGCAACCATCCCAGATGCGCACTTCGTCAATCCAGCCCTTGAAGAAACTGTGCGGTGATGGCGGAGGAATAAACGGCCGGGGAAAAACCGTGCCGCCGGGCATGTAGTCCCCGGCGCCAATGACAAAAGGCGCGCTGCTCAACCTGACAAACGCCTCGTTTCCGAACCGGCCCACGGCCGGAAGTTCGTTGGGCGTAACCGATTGCGCCATCTTGCCGTTGATATATAGCGTCAGACGTCCGCGCTGCTGACCGGGAATAGGAACAGAATAAGTTCCCGCCAGGTGGGTCCAGTTCGTAGACGAGAGCGGCGTCATTGAGCCGGCCTTGGCCTGGTAGAAAATGACGGCATCGCCATCGCCCGTATATTCCACATAGGGGACACCGGCCTCATCGAGGGCCAGGCGGAAATTGATCCTCAAGCTGTCGCCACCCAGCGGATTGCCGGCGGGGACCAACAGCGGACGCTCAACAATGATCTGGCGCTGACCGGAAATCGGATTCACCGGCCTGACCCAGGCCTCCACCGTGAAACTCCGGAACGTATCAACAAAGAAGTGATAGGATGGATCCGTACGCGCATAGGCGTCACGGCCCGGCGGCAGATAGAGCGCCCGGCGCTTGATCG
The DNA here is from genome assembly GCA_964609375.1 of uncultured Verrucomicrobiota bacterium. Lineage (GTDB taxonomy): Bacteria > Verrucomicrobiota > Kiritimatiellia > CAIKKV01 > CAITUY01 > CAZDUS01. The sequence continues at coordinate 7,388 of CAZSSA010000069.1, forward strand.
GGCTCTCCGTGGTCACCGGGTCAGTGTACTTCCCGTTCAATTCCGGATAGTCTCCAACATTGTCATTATCCGTATCGAACCCCTCGTTCATCTCGAAGTTATACATGTAACTGGGACGGAGATCAGGTTTGGGGTACGGCGCCCAGGCATTGGGCCAGTAGGTGCCCGGCGTGTAATAGAGATTGACCCAACTGCGGTCGTAGTACGGATCGGTGATCCATAGCGGCGAAGGATCAGTGTGATAGGTCGGCGAAAAGGCCTCGTTGCGGAAGTCCACGGCTTCCTGGCCGTTTACCAAGCCGTCGCCATCGGTATCCATCTCCGGCGTCCCGCTCACGTAAGGCAATACCCGTGGATCGTACACCGTGAACGGCGCGCCGTGGAAGGGATCAGGGATGATCACCATTAGCGGGAAAACACGGCTCATCGGTAGAGAATAATAGCCGTAAGTCGGATTGAGGCCATGATATACTTCCCAATAGTCATCCATGCCGTCGGCATCGGTGTCTGGATTGCCCGGATCGGTGCTGGAATAGGGAATCGCCCCGCCAGGGGTCAGATAGGGAATATAACGGGCTGGTTCACCACAGTCCGTAGGCCGCCAGTCCCAGGGCTTGGCCGTCCGCTGGAAGAAATCACGCGTGTTATAGGCAGGTTGATCCGGCGCCCAGAAATCGTACTGCCAGTGGTAGGTGGCCGCCGTCATGTATTCCTGGTAGTTCTGCAACCTGTCATTGTCCGAATCGGCAAACGTGTCTCCCAGGGTGCCGTTGACACCACCGGCAAAAGACGCTTCCCACGGATCGGGCAGCGAATCGCCATCCGTATCCCACGAGGTCGGGTTCAAGCCGCCGGCCGTGTAACAGGCGCCATTCCACGTAAACGCCGTGAACACCTGCTGTGTTACCACGGTGACCGTCGTCGTTCCCACCTGCGTCACAATACTCACATCGCTGGTGATGGAGGAAACCAATCCGCCTTGGAAGGCACCCCGCTCGGCTGCATCCTCGAGATCGTCGTCATCCGTATCGCCGTTGTAGATGTCCGTCGGGAAGATCTTGTTGAGCCAGTTCGTCAACGGCGTCAGCGCGAAGCGGTTGGTTGAAGACGTGACGAAGCTATTGAATGCCTCGAAGTTGGACAATCCTCCCGCGCTCGGCAGCCCCCCATCACTGGGGTTCGCGGGATTAAGTCCCATATAGGCTTCCCATCCATCCCATATGCCATCCCCATCGCTGTCCGGTTTGCGTGGATGCGAGGCGTCGTCGGTATTGATCACGGACCCGCGCGGCGCCAGGGCCATGACGCCATCCGCGCCCCACATTTCTTCGCGGTTGTTGAACTGCCCAGTATTGGGCGAAGGCGAAGCGCCAGGTCCTGGCATGTCCCCAGGCATCGGGTATACCTGCGCCCACGCCGTGCGCGGGTCGAATTCGTTGGCCGCATAGATTTCGGCGTGACGCAACACAGCCAGGTCGTTCGTTCCCTCGATGGCCATCCAGTCGTCGTCGGGGTTATCACGGTCATCCGTTCCGAAGGAACCGGAGGTGATCTGTGACCAGGGATCGTACCCGAAAATCACCTCATATCCATCCGGCAACCCATCGCCATCGGCATCCATCAGGAAGGGATGCGTGCAGCGGGGCGGATCGTCCGGAGTCGGCGTCTGGTCGCGCCGGATGGTATGCGGAGCCCCCTCAATGCCGGCACTAAAAGCGAGTGGCGCCGACGCGTTGTATTCCATGATGTCCGAATACCAGTACACGGACACGCCGCCGGTCAGGTAGTCATACAACACATCGTTATCCGGTGTTCCGGTGGTGCCGGCCGGATCCACATGCACCTTTTTCGGATTGTAACGCCGCGTGGTGTTCGCCACACCATCCCACACGGGGATGGTGTTGGTGATCGTCAGGATCGTCGCATTGGTGACACCGATGACGAACACCTCGTTCGAGCCGCTGTTCGCCTGCTGCCACCGATCCCAGGTGTACTCGTACCCGTCATCGAACCCATCCGCCTCGGTATCGGTCATGTTGCCGCGGCTCTGGTCATCCGTGTCCAGCGCATTGGCAATCTTCATCTTCACCACACCGCGATCGGTGGAGAAGGGATACAAGCCCATGCCGAAGGTGACATCCGAGTACGTGCAGGGGTCAATCATATCCGGCCCGCGCCATTCATCAATATTGCGCAGCTTGTCATTCGTCAGCCGGTACCCGTTCACCGTGCTCCACTTGTAATCGCCATCGGGATTGCCGTCCTGACCGTTATTCAACTGGTATGCGCCATTATCCAGAACGGCGGACACAAAAGTGCGGGAGGCTTCATCGGTAAGATTGGAGGTCGTGTCGATCGAGTAGCGCTCATAGAAGTCATCCATGCCGTCACCATCGGTATCGGCATTGACCGGACTGGCATACCAGGCACGATTGGAGGCCAGGATGAGATACTCCTGGGCATTGGAAAGGCCATCCTGATCGGGATCGCCTTCCGGCCCGTCAACCCCCACCGCACCGGCGCCCGGCGCCGTGCTCAAGCCAAAGCGGTTTTCCCAGGCATCGGGCAAACCGTCATTATCCGCATCACTTCCAATGACTGAGAATTTTGCAAGCACATTGAAATCATTGGTGACCGTCCGCGAGAAATTACCGATCGGCAAGCTCTCGGTTCCCACCTGCCAACCGGAAAAGACATATCCGGCCGCAGGGGTAGGCGTAATCAGGAGGGTCGTCCCCTCCTTGATCCAGTGGGTCTGCGGCGTATCCGGGGTGGCGGTAAGCCCCATCGCCACGGCGGTCCCGCCCGGCGTCACCGTCACCACAACACGGTATTCATTCGTCCACACCCAGCGGTTACTCGAGGCAGTGGTGACCATATAGGTATAACTGGCGGCCAGCCCCGTGGCAGGAATATCCCCGGCACCGCTCGTCCACCCCATGCAACGCCGACGCAGGGTTTCGTTAATCGTGATCACCGGCGCAAATGGCGCGGCGGTAAACATCGCCGCACTGGAGAGGTTGGTCGAGAACGAACCCGACGCCGGCCCATTGGGATCATACCCCGTGTAACGCAACACCGCCTTGAAGTTGGCCGTAACCGTCTTGCTGGCGTCCATTAAAATAGTGGTACTGGCCGCATTGGCATCCGTCACACCCGCCGCCCCCGACCATTTATCGAATGTATATCCGGCCGAAGGCTCGGCAAGGATGGAACGGATAGACCCCTTCGCCACCGCCACCGTCCCGGTGGGGTCCGTCGTGCCCCCCACCCCGGCAATCATGGTCAGACTGACCGTATCCGCGGCAAAGACAGCCTGCAAATAAACTTCTGTATTATTGGTGCTGGTCACACGCACGACAGTGCTGGTGGTGGTGCCTACAGAAAACTGAAACTCATCACCCAGCGGCGCCAACCATCCAATAAAGTGATAGTTTGTACCGGATTGAGCGATCAAACGGACATAAGCATTGGAAGCGATGCCGTTCGTCGTGTACGACGCCACAGCATTCACCGTTCCCCCAAAGGAGGGCGTGGCATCCACATACAGATCCCACGCCTGGACCTTGGCGCTGAAGGCCAGCAACATCAAACTCATCAACACGGGGACAAATTGCCGACGTCCATGTGTTGCCGTATTTTTAACTTGGTTGTTCCTATTCATGCTTCCTATCCTCCTTCTTCGTAAAATCCGATTGTCTCTTCACTAAGCTCGTGTATTGCGCTGATAGCTCCTGATGCTTCTTAGCCAATTCCCCAAAACTCGGCACCGCCAGCAGGCCGGACTGGTATCCGGATTCCGCCGCCTGGAAATCATCCACCGTTTTTTGCAGGGCGGCATACTCGGTTCGCCCCTTCAGTTCCAGGTCAACCATGGCTTTCCCCAGCCGCCTGATCTCCGCCTTCAGTTCGGCGACGGCAGCCACTGCCTCCTGGTCATTTCCCTTCGAATTGAATTCCTGCAACCGCACCTTGGCTGCTTCCCGTGCCTTGTAAAGATCACCCATTCCCGGAATCCTGCCGCGCTCCGCATCGTAGGCCGCCCGTTTCTCCCCCATCACCGCCCACGCCGCCATCACCGCCTGATCGTTGGTCCTCGCCGCATTCTCCGCCACGGCCATCTGATCGGCAACCCGATCCATCTCCTGCTGGGTGTACACAATGGCTTCACCAATCACCCGCCGCGCCGTCGCCTGTCCCCGCTCCTTGGCCACCCTCATCGATTCCTCGGGTTTAACCGCCGGCGCATTGGTCTTGCCGTCCGGAAAAGGATAAGTCTTCGCGTACACCTCGCGGGCATCGGGTTTCGCCGGAGTCGTGATGAACTCCTTCTTGGCCGAGGCCGCACCGGCACCCTTTTCAGCCACCGCATTCGACGCCACCAGTGGCTTCACGGCTGGCGTCACCGGTGCAGTCTTAACAGGACGCTCCGATTTGGAGCAACCCGCTAAGACCAAAACCGCACATATTGTGACTAACCCTGTCCGTTTCATGATCATCTTCACCATTCTACTCACCGCGCCTTCTCCAAACCACCAAACCAGACATTCCCCAAAATCCCCCTGATTTCACCATCAACGATAGTATACTCCTCGTTATGGTTGCCGTCCATGATGCCCATGTTAAGTTATAGTAACATCCGCTGACCAACGTCTTACGGCGCATTCATCCATTTGATCCTGAAAAATTCAACCAGATTGGTCACCAGTCCGCCATTGGTCCATATCAGCGTCCCATTGACGGTCGACGTCACCTCACCCACCCCACTCCACATATTCGACATCAGGGTGGGTGAACTCTCAATCTGGTAGATGCCATTCAAAACCGCCTCCCACGACAAGGTTTGCGGCACCCCGCCAAATCCGGAAATCTCAAGCATGGCCGAGGAAGCGACCGTGAACAGCGCCCCTTGCACCGTGGGATCAAGATCCTGGCTGTATCCCTGCAAATCAACAGCGCCACCCACCGCCGCATTCACCGCGCCAACGTCTCCGGCCTGCACCGTATAGTCGTAATACCACGTCGAAGGGGTACTCATGCTCATCGCCGCCTGCCAGAGGAAGGCCCCGCCATCAAGCGTCAACCTCGGTGCCGGCGGATTGGTCACCGGCTCACTGAATGAAGCCGTCACCCGCACCACCATTCCGGGATACACCGCCCCGGCGGCATCACTGGTAATCACCACCGTCGGAGGAACCACACCGGCTCCGCCCGGCCCCGCCGGATTGAGTCCGTGGGCCACATCCCACCCGTCACTGGCCCCATTCCCGTTGGTATCCCGCCGCCCGGGATCCGTCCCCAGCCGATACTCACCGATGTTCGACAATCCATCCCCATCCGGGTCCGTCAACGCATCGGATGGATCATGACAGTCCAACCCGTGGAGTTCCTCCCACACATCCTCCATGCCATCTCCGTCGCCATCGAGGATGACTCTCAGCTTCTGGACCCGGTTGTTGTACGTATCCGCCACATAAATAATGCCATCATCCAGCGCCGGCGCCACGCCCTGCGGCGCCCTGAACTGGCCAGGCCCCGAACCGCTGGACCCGAGCACCGCCAGTGACGTCACCACCGGCGCCGCGTCAACATCCAGAACCTGGATGCGACTTCCACCGGTTTCCGCCACATAAAGACGCCCACCCACCCCGATTGCCACGTCGCGCGGTTCCTTGAACTGGCTCGCATTCGTTCCATTCTGGCCAAACGCCCATGAGAACGTCCCGTCCGCCAGGAATCCCTGGATCCTGTGGTTGCCGGAATCGGCGACATAAATCTTCCCGTCCGGCCCGGCATCCACCCCAAGGGGATTTTTGAACGACCCGCTACCGCTGCCGGATGCCGTCCCGATCAGCGTCACCGGATCGGACACCGAGGGATAGATGTGTACACTATGGTTGGCATAGAAATCCGTGGGATGACTATCCGCCACCAGGAACCGATCACCTTCACCCAACGCCACTCCAAAGGGGCT
>CAZSSA010000070.1:0-12517 GCA_964609375.1 uncultured Verrucomicrobiota bacterium
GTGAAGCGTGTCGCGTGTCGTGTGAAGCGTGAGGCGTGAGAATAAAAAATTAAGAATTTTGATTATGATTAGACGACTTATGATAGCGGGGTTGGTGGTGATGGCCTTTGGGGTTGCCGGATGTACGACGAGTCGCACGTGTCCTGTTGGGCAGGCTGAGGAGATGGCGGGATGGTGTGTGTTTCCGACGGTCAAGACCAACCATACGCACATGACCCGGTTGCTGGAAAATGCCATGGGGTATTTGAATCCTAAGCACGGGCTGTTTGATGGGTTATCTGGATATCCTTCTGAGGGATGGAATGATGATCCGAAGTCGGGGTTGAGATTGCGCGGGTTTACCCAGTTGACGGCGATTGGCGCCTGGATGGAACTATTGGCGGAGGTAGGGGCGGGATATGCGGATTCGCCGTATCTGTCGCGTGCGGATGCGCTTTGCCGGTTGGAGCAAGTGGTGGACAGTTTACTGGCGGATCAGAGCAATCCGCGGTTGAGTGATCGCGGGCTGCTGTGCAACTTCATGGGATTTGAACCGTGGGGGCGTGTGGCACCGTTGGCATCGGTAGTGCGCAAGGAAGAGTTTTATGAGGCGTTCGGGGAGGTGGAAGGAGAGGTGATCTGGCAGGCGCTGAAAAGGCGGGGCTGGCTCAAGGCATGGCAAGGGGATACGGGAGCGGAAGTTATCCGTGAGTCCAAATACGGGACGGACGGGTTCAATGGAGAGCTTGCGGTACATGATGAAGCGGGGAAGCGGGAAAAAATCATGGCCATTCTTGACCGGAAAGTCGTGCAGATTATTTACGGGGACAATGCGAATCTGGCGGCTTCGGCGGCGAAAGCCAAGGGAGCTCTGCTGGATCTGGCGTTGAGGGATAAGCCAGTGGTGAGACGGATCCGTCAAAAACTGGAATCGTTTATTGAAGCCCAGCGGCCGGGGTATGAGTTTCTCTACGATGCCAAGCGTGGCCTGTTCCGGTTTGGGTGGAATGCGAGTGACCGGCAGTATGTCGGATGGGCGGTGGATGGCGGTGAATGGAATGTGGGATACTCGGATTATCTGGTCAACGAGTTCCGGGGCCCCACGCAATTTGTGGTGATGCGTTATGGCTTGCCGGTGGATGCCCTGCGTAATCTCGGTTTCTGGATGAAGAGCCGGATGATGGCGACCGGGGAGCAGGTGTTTACGCTGTCGCCATGGGAAGGGTCGGCTTTCCAGGCCTTGGGGCTGTCCTTGTTCATGAGTGAGTTATCCGTACCCCGGTGGCGTGTGATTTTGGAAAATGCGGTGCGGGTCAATCTGGATTATTCACGGACCTATAAACTGCCGGGGTTCTTGTCCGAGTCCTACACGGGGAGCGGTATTGAATACAGTGGGCGGGTTGGGGTGCCTGATATTTCCGTGGACAGCAAGTCACGGTTTACCAATTCGCCTTCGATTTATGCGCTGGGAGTGGCGTACTCTATTTTGCCGGATGAGGTTGAGGGATTTTTGGCGGAGCGCTGGACGGAGGTGGCGACGTTGTTTACGCCTCATGGTCCGTGGGAAGGGTATGCGATGGACAGCGGGAAACCCATTGAATGCCAGACGGCGGCGCATGTGATGTCGTTGATTCTCGGGGGGATAGGGCGGGGTTCGGTGGATATGGTGAGGTATCTTAAGAGTCACGGATTGACGCAGGATTGGCAGCGGGTGTATCCGTGCGGCGAGGGGGTTGATTTGCTGGGGGCGGGGGCCCAGGCGGTGGTGTGGTCGCCGGATGGGAGTGGCATTCAGGGGGAGGGTGGGGAGGGCGGATACCGGTTGTGGTGTAAGGGGCGGAAGAAGGGAGCGATCACGTGGACGTTCCCGGGGCGGGGTGATGGCCTTTCGCCGGCCAACGGGGAATTGATTATCCGCTATCGGAATGCAGCAGGGGCGGTCGGGGCAACGTTGTCGTTTGAGGATCGGGTGACCGGGAGCCGGAATGTGGCGAACCGGATCGCCTTTAAGTTTGTTGAGACCGGGGATGAGGAAGCGGAGTTGCGGATTCCGTTGCCGGCGACGCCAGGGTTGACGGGGATTCGCGAGATTGTGATGATTGGTGATCCAGAGACGGACAAAGGGATAGATCTTGCAATTCGGGAGTTTCGCGTGGCGTCAGTAGTGGATCAATAGCTTTATGTGTCACTTACGCCGATGGGGAGTCGTGCGGGAGGCTTTATGGAGGCATCAGGGAGGCTTTGAGCTTGCAAGATGGGCGATGATCAGCTAATAGCTTAATCCGTATTCAGGGAGCACCTGTGTAAGTCTGGACAGTATATTCAGCAACTACGGTTATGGTTATGAACAATGGTTTAACTCAGGGTTTGGCTGTCGTAGTTATATCTGCACTGTTGGCAACATTTCCAGACGCAAGGGCATCGGAACGGGAACGAGCTCCTGATTTCGAGCGTGTCAAGGGGATGGCGCGTGATATGGCCTCCGCACCGTATAAGGATCTGCGGGTTCCACTTTCAAGGCATCTGCGCGAACTGTCGTATGACCAGATGCGCGACATTCGTTATGACACCAAAGAAGCGGTCTGGAGGCGAGAGCGCCTTCCGTTCCAACTCCAGTTTTTCCATCCTGCTGGCGGTCAGACGGATCAGATTGCCATGCATCTGGTTGATGGCGAAAACGTGCAGGACTTTGGGTTTGACCGGTCCCTATTTGACTATGGTCCGCTGGTTAAGTTGAGCTGGATGGATGTGCGTGGTCTGACGTTCTCGGGATTTCGCATTCATTATCCGCTGAACACGTCTGAATATCTTGATGAATTGATCGTATTCCAGGGGGCCAGTTATTTTCGCGCTTTACCCAAAGGGCTCATTTATGGCCTTTCCTCGAGGGCGATTGCCGTCAATTGCGGTGTGAATGTGCCGGAGGAATTCCCCCGGTTTGAGGACTTCTGGGTTTTTCGTCCGAGTCAGGACGGCAAAGAGATCAAAGTAATGGGGCTGTTTAATGGGCCGAGTGTTTCCGGTGCGGCGTTGTTCCAGATTGTACCTGGGGTGGAAACCATCATGCATACGCGGGTGGTGGTTTTTGCCAGAACGAATGTTGTCAATTACGGCATCGCTCCGCTAACCAGCATGTATTGGTTTGGGAAAAACAATGCGCGTCGATTCGATGATTTCCGTCCGGAAGTGCACGATTCCGATGGATTGCTGATTGCCAATGGGAATGGTGAATGGTTATGGCGACCCTTGGAGAATGATGGCAAGTTGAGATTCAGCGCGATGCAGGACAAGAATCCCAAAGGGTTCGGGTTGATTCAGCGGGAGCGGTCATTCGCGTGTTATCAGGACATGGAATGTTCCTATCATCGTCGTCCTTCCGCGTGGATCAGGCCGATTGGGGATTGGGGGGAGGGGGCTGTGCGGTTGTTGGAACTTCCCACGGACTCGGAATTCCATGACAACGTTGTTGCGTTCTGGGAACCCAGACGGCCTTTGTTGCCGGGCGATTCGGCGGAATTTTCATATGATATTGTTTGGTACAATGAAAATGAGACGCTGCCACCGCGGCTCCGGTTGGTATCCATGCGTTCGGGTGCCATTCTCGGACCGCCGCAGCCCCGTGCCCGCAAGTTTGTGCTCGAATTTGCCTGGCCGACGCCTCCTGGGGATGGGGTGCCTAAGCCTGAAGCTTCTGTTGGAGTGGTTAACGGGCATTTATCGGCCAAGTCGGATGAATACAATGCGTATAACCGGACATGGCGGGTTGCCTTTGATGTGTACGCTGAGGATTCGGCGACAGCGGTTGAACTTCGCGCGGAATTGCGCAAGGATGGAGCACCATGCACCGAAACATGGACGTATCACTGGACTCCGTAACCCTGCCGGCCTGGATGCCGGAGAAAGCCGCCGAGTGGGATGAGGCGTTTGAAAAGGTGGAGAACTACCTCCGGGCATGCCGTGTATCGAGCCGGTTGCATCGGGCGCGGTTGGCGGCGATGATTCTCCAGAGAGCTTTGGCGCAGCAATCCGCATCGTCTGAGAATCTGACCACATTAGCGATTGGCGAGACGCGTGCGATGATTGCCCAATGGATGTCGGAGTTACTGCAACGTCCAGGTTATGGGAGGCAGGTGAGCATGGATGAGGCTTATCTGGCCTTATATCTATGTGACGCACCCATGAGATGGCCGAACGCTTTTCTCAATCCGCGCGAGGAGCCCCCTGGTTTTTCTGAGACACTGCACGGCCGGCTGGTCAAGACGGGGCCTGAATTGGAAGTCAGCAGTATGGTCCCCCGGCCACTGGATCGTGGGTTAATCCAGGAGTTGGCCGGGTCCGCGATGGAAACGCTGGAACGCTTCCCTATCATCAAGACATTATTCATATGGCTTATTTTCGCCGCCCTGCTTGTGGCGCTGTTTTTGCGTACCCGTCATTAATAGAATGAATACGTTGGGCATTATACCTGTGAGTCCGTTGCGCCGTTCCGGTCGGCGTCAGGCGTTTTTCTTTACAACGGTCGTGGTGATGACGGGATTGGCTACTTGGGTAATGGCTGATATTTTATGGCGCGGCGGGATGACGGGCATCGAGAAGGCCATTTTGGTTCTGTTTGTCCCGTTGTTCGGGATGGTTACGCTCGGGTTTATTCAGGCGTTGTGTGGTTTCCTGATTCTCCTGAGAGCCCGCGATCCTTTCAGCCTGTACCGGACGGTCCCGGATGAACTTCCGAAGGCTGAAGACATGCCTGCAACGGCTATTGCGGTGCCTATTTTCAATGAGGATGTCAGCCGTGTTTATGAGGGGCTCCGCACCATGTATCTGGATCTGGTTCGTTCCGGATTTATTGGGCGGTTCGACGTCTTCATCCTCAGCGACTCCAATGATCCCAATAAATGGATTGAGGAGGAAGTAGCGTGGATTGATCTGTGCAAGCAAGTGAACGGGTTTGGCCGTATATTCTACCGGAAGCGCAATGTTGCCCTTAATCGGAAGAGCGGCAACATCAGTGATTTTTTACGGCGATGGGGGCGTAAATACAGGTATATGGTGGTGCTGGATGCGGACAGCCTGATGGAGGCGAAGACACTGGCCCGGCTGGTGCAGATGATGGAGGTGAATCCACAGGCTGGAATTATCCAAACGGTTCCAAGTCCCATTCAGGGAAAGACATTCTTTGCGAGATTGATGCAGTTTGCCGGGACGTTGTATGGGCCAGTTTTCCAGGCGGGATTGAACTTCTGGCAGGCAGGGTGCGGCAACTTCTGGGGGCACAATGCGATTATTCGCGTGGCACCGTTTATTGAACATTGCGCATTGCCTACGTTGACGGGAGCGGCTGGTGCCAACGCACGCTTCATGAGTCACGATTATGTGGAGGCGGCACTGATGCGCCGAGCGAACTATGAGGTTTGGATGGTCTATGAGCTGGGTGGTAGTTACGAGAACTTACCGCCGACGTTTATTGACCATGCGCGCCGTGACCGGCGGTGGTGCCGGGGTAATCTGCAGCATGCCTGGTTGATTACGGCCGGTGGTTTTCATCCCATTAACCGTCTTCACCTTTTTCTGGGGATTTTGTCGTATCTGGCATCGCCTCTCTGGCTGGCCTTCCTGGCGCTTGGGACAGTTGCCGGGTGGCTCTACTGGGCATCCGGTGCGCCAGTGCGGTTTGACTCTGATGTGGGATTTTCCTCCTTTCTGGATATTGGCGGAGGGAAGCTGGCGTTACTGCTGTTTATTGTCACGCTGGGGTTGTTGACGTTTCCGAAATGTTTGGCCGTTTTGCACACCCTGATGAATCGGGAGCGGCGTCGGGAATTTGGCGGTGGAGTGCGTGTGCTGATAGGTTTTACGGTTGAACATGTGTTGTCGGCTTTGTTGGCGCCCGTTCAAATGTTATTCAACACGCGGTTTGTTGTGGAAATTGTGAGCGGACGTGAGGTGCCATGGAATTCCCAGGCGCGTGACGCCGGAGACGGCGTTGATTGGGAGGATATAGTTAAGTCTCATCTTGGTCATACACTCGTGGGGGTGGCGTGGGCATTGCTCGCCCTGCGAATTAATCCTGCGTTTTTCTGGTGGTTGAGCCCGGTGACGTTTGGTCTGATGGGATCGATTCCGATCTCAGCCGTATTGAGCATGAGCGGGGTGGGGCGATGGTTGAGGCGATTTGGTTTGTTTGGCATACCGGCTGAAAATCATCCGCCTGCCGTGGTTCGACATCTGGGAAAGAACTTAAAGGCGATCCGTCGGCATTTGCTGCCCCCGGAATGGCTGGCGCCTCATTATGGCTTGATGCAGGTGGTGCTGGATCCCTATGTGAATGCAGCGCATCGCTCATTACTCCGGAGAAAGGCCGGGGCGGAGCATCATGCCAATCGTTATCTCAAGGAGCTTCAAGAGAAACTCCTGGCGAAGGGGCCGGCCTCATTGGATCGGCGTGAAAAGATGGCGGTTTTGATGAATGCCGAGGTTGTTGGAGATTTGCATTATCAAGTGTGGCGTCTTCCGGAGTCGGCGCTTTCCTCATGGTGGCGACTTGCCATGCGGTATTACAATACACTGACAAGCCGCCCGCAGACGGCGCTATACCGTTAATTCCTGGTGGCCGCCGTTGGCCTGAAAGGGAAGGCTACTATGGGGAGAATGCTTGGGGTTGATTACGGGACCCGGCGGGTCGGGTTTGCGGTTAGCGATGCGATGGGGATTGTGGCGACGCCGCTATTTACCCGGGATGTGCTTTCCGAGGCGCAGGCCATCCGTGCTGTTTGCGAAGTGGCGGCGGAGAAGGGTGCCGTGCGAGTGGTGGTAGGGTTTCCCTTGAATATGGACGGGACCAAGGGGCCAATGGCTTTGCAGGTGGAGGAATTCGTCAGGCGACTCGTGGAGCGTAGCGGCTTGGATGTTGTGGTGTGGGATGAGCGAATGAGTACAGGGCTGGTGGAGCGGATGTTGGTTTCTGCTGACGTTTCTCGAGTCCGGCGCAAGGAGGTTCGCGATAAACTAGCCGCCCAGGTGATTCTTCAGGGGTATCTGGATGCTCATTCAATGCCAGTTATGGATGATGAGAATTGAAGTGCTGCTCTTGTGACGTCGTGAGCATCGTGGTATAAACGGGCCGTCGACAGCGGCGGAGGGTGTTGGAGGGAAGCATACTATGTCCAAGACGGTTCAAGTTAAACTGGGTGATCGCTCTTATCCAATCATTATTGGCAGCGGTCTTTCTCTGGCAACGCTGCTAAAAGGGGAAAAAGGGGTGACGGCCCTGGTGGTTTCCGATTCCAATGTGGATCGGCTTCACGGGGAGTGCTGTCTGCGCCGCCTGGAAGCGCAGGGAATCGAAAGCATACCTGTTGTTATTCCGGCGGGTGAGTCTTCCAAGTCCTTGACGTCGGCGGCAATGCTCTATGACAAAGCTGCCGGGAGCCGACTGGACCGGAACAGTGTTGTGGTGGCGTTGGGTGGCGGAATGGTTGGTGATCTGGCAGGATTTGTGGCGGCGACTTATTTGCGCGGAGTCAGGTTTGTCCAGATACCGACGACGTTGCTGGCGATGGTGGATAGTTCCGTTGGTGGCAAGACAGGCGTGAATCTGGAGCGAGGAAAGAATCTGGTTGGTTCGTTTCATCAACCCATTGAAGTTAACGCAGACTTGGACTTACTGGCGACGCTGCCGGCGCGGGAGTATGTTTCCGGATTGGCCGAGGTTGTAAAGTACGGGGTGATTTGGGATGCGGCTTTTTTTGCCTTTATTGAGCGCCGGGTTGATGATCTTTTGCGGCGCGACCAGGGCCTCCTGGAACAGGTGGTTGCCCGGTGTTGTGAGATCAAGGCGGAAGTTGTAGCGATGGACGAGCGTGAAATCGGACCTCGGGCCATTTTGAATTTCGGGCATACCCTTGGTCACGCGGTTGAAAAGAGTGATGGGTACGGGCACTGGCTGCATGGTGAAGCAGTGGCTATCGGGATGCATTTTGCCGCGCGATTGTCGGTTAAGGCAAAAGGGTTGGCTGATGGGGAAGCCGCCCGGATTGTTGATGTGTTGCGCCGGATGGGATTGCCGATCAAGCCGGAGCACGGCATGGGCATGGGGTGGGCGAAGCTGTGGGATGCGATGTTGTCGGATAAAAAGACGGTTCAAAAGCGACCGAGGTTTGTGTTGGCTGAGCGGCTTGGTTCGGTGATGACAGGTTGCGAGGTGCCGGAAGAACTTCTTATGGAGACATGGAATGTCTGCTGTCAGTGAATGGATTGCCCGTGAATATTTTGAGCAGCTGGGCTATTTGACGAGCCAGCCGTATAAATATATATCGTCATCGCGACAGAAGAAGGCCGATGAGGAGCTGGATTTGCTTATTGTCCATCCCCAGGTTCAGGAGCACCGGACACCGGAGCACATGGTGTGGACGACCGATGATCTCAGTAGTGTGGCGCGTGCGGTCGTTGGTGTCCGGGGTTGGCATACAGAGCGGATTTATGCCGCGACACTTGAGCAGACGCCTGAAATTTCCAGATTCGCGAGTCAGTTGGTTCGGAGCGCGGCTTCTGCGCGACTGGGGTCTGGGCCAGTAGCGGCAGTGCTTTGCCTGCCGGAATTGCCGGCTTCCGGTGCATTGAAGGAGAAGACGTTGAGGGCCCTGCGGGAGCGGGGGATTGACGGTGTGTTGTCGTTCCGGACGATGTTGTCTGAGTTGGTAAGCATGGTGAAGACTAACAGGAATTACGACAAATCGGATTTGTTGCAAATCCTGCGCATTTTGAAGAATTACGAATTTCTGCGTGAGCCTCAGATGGAGCTATTTGTCGGACGTGGCCGGAAGCCACGGCGCAAAGTGCATGCGGTCGAAACAGAGTAAGGGAAATGAATTGCCGTCAATAGTATGGCAGGCGGGGGTGATATGGTTCGGTCATTTGTGTTTAATCAGACGCAGGGAAAGCTGATCAGTCAGGATATTTCCCTCGATTTACTCAAAGTAGTATTGAAGGATGAAGGGGTTCAATTCTGGGTGGATGTCGGGGACTGTTCTGATGAGGAGGCTAAATCCGTTCTGGATGGTGTTTTTCAGTTTCATCCTCTGGCCATTGAAGACTGTCTGACGCCGAGTGATCGGTCAAAGGTTGAGGAATATGACGGCTACCTGTTCTTAGTCATTCATGCGGTGACCTATAATGAAGGTGAATTCAAGTCGTCGGAAATTGATCTGTTTATCGGTAAGAACTTCCTGGTTACATACCATCGCGAGCCGTTACGGTGCGTGAATGCCACCGTGGATCGTGTCCTCAAGAACGCGCCGACCGTGGCAAGGGCGCCTGATCGTTTGACCTACACGATCCTTGATTTTCTGTTGGAGGGTTATGCGCCGGCGCTGGAAGACCTTACGGTTGAAATCGCCGAGTTGGAGAAGAACGTTTTATCGGATCCCTCGCAAAGCATTTTAGAGAATGTGGTTAAGTTGAAAGTGGAAGTGCAGCGGTTGCGTCAGATTGTATGGCCGCAGCGGGAGACGATGGCAAGGATGTCGCATGGCGAATTCAAGATCGTACGGTCCCATATGTTGCCATATTACCGCGACTTGCTGGATCAGCTGGTTCGGATCAGCACTATGGCGGAAAATGCACGGGATTCGCTGACCAACGTTTTGCAGGTTCATCTGAGTTTGCAACAAATGCAGGTGAATCATGTCATCAAGGTGTTGACTGTGATGGCGACATTATTCATGCCCGTTTTGGTGGTGACGAGCTATTATGGCATGAATGTGATGCATTGGCCGGGACCGGATGATCCTAACGCCTGGTGGTGGATCTGGGGGGTGACCGGTGCTTCGACGGCTGCCATCTACGGGTTACTTAAGAAAAAAGGCTGGCTGTGAAGACGGAGCTTCTGGCTCCGGCCGGGGATTCCGACTGTGCCTGTGCCGCCTTGCACTACGGTGCTGATGCCATTTACCTGGGACTCAAACGGTTTTCCGCACGTGCGGAAGCGGGAAATTTCTCCGCCGAGGCGTTGAGCGAGGTTGTGGCCTATGCCCATTCTTTGACTCCGCGTCGTTCCGTGTACGTGGCATTGAACACCTTGATACTGGATCGTGAGCAGGATGATGTTCTGGAAACGCTTTTGACGGTGGAAGAGGCGGGCGTCGATGCGCTGATTGTGCAGGATCTGGGTGTGGCGCGGCTTGTACGGTTGCATTTCCCCTCGCTACGGCTACATGCCAGTACGCAACTGGCGATACACAACCTTGAAGGTGCTAAGGCGGCAGCCGAGCTTGGGTTTTCGCGGGTGACCTTGGCGCGTGAATTGACGTTTCCGGAGATTAAGGAAATCACTGGTCAGTCCGGTCTGGAAACGGAAACGTTCATCCATGGAGCGCTGTGTTACTGCTATAGTGGATTGTGTTTTTATTCCGCCGTGTTACGTGGGCGAAGCGGGAATCGGGGGCGATGCGCCTATCCATGCAGGGATAGTTTCAAGAGCGGGAATGGACGTCGGTCCGGACTTGCCTTTTCGATGTTAGACTTGGCGTTGCCGGAAGCCATTCCTGATTTGCAGCGTGTCGGGGTTGCGAGTTTGAAAATAGAAGGGCGGAAGAAGTCGGCGCTCTATGTGGCGTCAACCGTGGACTTTTACCGGAAGCTTCTGGATGGGCAATCGTTGAAGAGCCTGGATCAGCGCGGGATGGCTGAGGACATCAAAACGGTTTTCAGCCGTCCATGGACCCGTTTGTATTTTTCATCCCGGCGACAGGGTGGAGTGATTGATCCTGACTTTGTGGGGCATCGGGGCTCCAGAATCGGGATGGTTACAGAAGTTGTTCAGCGGGAGAAAGGGAACTGGGTTCAGTTTGCGACTGAGCGACGGCTTGAACGTCATGATGGCATTCAGATTGATATTGCAGGAGCAGAGAAGCCATTTGGATTTGCGGTGGACCGGATTCAGGTTTTGAAGAAGAGCGGGGGATGGACGGGCGCTTTCCATGCTGAACGCCAGCAAATGGTTCTGCTGGAGTTGCCGCCTGAGCATCCTGATATTCCCAATGGATCGTCCGTCTATTGCTCATCATCACAGGAGGTGAAGCAGCGATATGGGTTTTCGCGTCCGCGTCCCGGTGTGTTCCGTGTGAGGCGAGCTCTTGATGTTGAGGTGCGGATTCGTCGTTCAGGGATCACGCTGCGAGGTGAAGTTCAGGGAGTCGTTGGTGACGTTGCGGTGATTGAAGAACCCATGGAAATGGAGCGATGCAACGATGTCGGGAAAGTTGAAGTGGCGATTCGGGGGGCATTCGAGAAGCTTGGCAATACGGGCTATCTGCCGGGGATGATACGCGTGATCAATGAAGAAAAACTTTTTGTTCCGGTATCGTTAATGAACCGATTGAGACGGCAATTGGTTGACGCTCTTGATGTGGGTGCGGAGGGACGCCGCCATGCCCGTCTTGGGGAGCTTCGCCGAGTGGAAGCTGCCGGGTTGGCGGAAGCGGTTATTGAAGAGCCACTGAAATGGATACTCAAGACGGATCGTGTATCGCATTTGGATGCGTGGGGCGAAGAGGATTGGCGAGGTGTCCACGAAGCGATCATCAGTGTGGAGAATGATGATTTGGAGTTGTTACAGCAACGGTTAGCGGTGTTGACGGGGATTCTGGGGCCGGAGCGAATGCGATTGGCCTTGCCTGTCATTACCCGTGACTGGGAGCGAGCGGACCTATTGCGGCGGATTAAAGTTCTTTGGGAGGCGGGGTATCGGCACTGGGAGGTGGCTTCGCTGGCGGGTCCGGTTTTGATGCAGGAAGCGTGTGGAGCGGAGGAAGGCGGAATCGATGACTCGCTAACGGCTGATTGGACGTTGTATGCGATGAATCGTTCTGCGGTCCGATGTTTACTTGATCGTAATATTCGACGATTGACGCTTTCGCCTGAAAACAATGAGGCGAATGTGCGCGCATTGATTTCGCAGTATGGCGATCGAATAGTTCTGCCGATATATCAGGACACTCCTTTGTTTATTTCCGAAAGCTGTCCTCAATCCGCTTTAGCACGACAGGGGACGGTGGGTGGATGCCAAGAGTGTGCTGAAGATGAATATGTATCCCGTTCGAACGAGAAGGTGACGGTTCTCCATCGTGGATGCCGGACAGTTGTTATCAATCGTGATCCGCTATGTCTGGCCGCTCGAGTTGATGTGTTGAAGAGACTGGGGCTTCAATACGTGCGAGTGGATTTTGTCTGGCGACAGTATAATGCCGATTTGGCTTTGTCGGTTTGGCGACGGTTGCGCTCGGGTGGCGTTATCAGGGGTATTGAGGGATGTTTTGGGGCGGGAACAATGGGTTGATGGTTTGTTCTCGGACCCGCATAAACATTGAAAAAAACTGCAAGTTGGGTGTTGCATCCCTGAGCAGTGTAGCGTATATAGTGAGCCTAAAGGGCCGATCATGGTGGTCGGACCTTAATATCACTCAAAGGAGTTGCACTATGGCGAAAGCGTTGACAAAGAGTCAGATTGTGGCGGGAGTTGCTGAGGCTACGGATATCACGA
>CAZSSA010000071.1:0-10717 GCA_964609375.1 uncultured Verrucomicrobiota bacterium
GCCCATTGAAGATGACGCCGATGCAGTTTCCGCCAGACGATTAATGTCCCTGATGGTTCCGCCTGTCTACGAAAATTGAGTTGTTGTTTCGCCATGGCAATAACCCGCTTTATTGGGACTTTTGACGTTTTTTCGCCCACTCGCTGTCCGGATACCGTTCCAGCAATTCCTTAACCACTTTGTCGCTTTCATCCTTGCGCCCGACCTTGGCAAACGCCTCAGCCGCTTCATCCAGACACTCCGGCACCAGCACGGGATCGTCAAATAACACCGCCACACTGAGAAAATGCCTCGCCGCACCATCCAGATTCCCCTGCGCTTTCAGGGCCTTCGCAATTCCCGCATACGCATGAACGCGAACCGACAGCAGCGTATCCGCCACCGCCATCCCCGCCGCCCGCTCGTACTCCGCCTTCGCCTCCGCCATTTCCCCCGCCGCCAACCGCAGGTCGCCCAGTTTTAAACGCGATTCCGCCGCCGCCACCCCCTTGATGTCAATCGCCACCGCACTCTCAAAGGCCTGACGCGCCATCACCTGTCGCCCTTGCCCCAACGCGGCCTTCCCCTTGATCGCCCAGGCAATCTGCTTCCACGGTTCTGCCGTCGTCCTCGCCATCAGCGTATCCGCCGCCTCATCCGCCTGCCCATACTGATTCCGGACCAGATAATATTCCGCCATCCATTCCAATAACTCCGGCGTAAACTGCATCTTCACCGATGTACCCATCAGCATCTGGAAAAGCTTCGCCGCCTCATCCATTCTCCCCTGCCGTTGCAAGACCAACCCCAGCCGGAACTGTCCCTTTAACTGCAACTCCGGTGACGGCTTGGAGTCCAAGGCCTTCCGGAACGCCCGCTCGGCATCGGCCAATTTGCCCTGCTCCTCCAGTAACACCCCCAGCCAGAATTGCGCTTCGGCCAAAAACCGCGTGGCCGGAAACGTTTTCAAAAGATCGCCCAACGTGCTCCGCGCCTGCTCATCACGGCGCAGCGCCACTTCGACCATTCCCTTTTGATAGAGCGATTCCTCGACAAACTTGCTGCCGGGATACCGCTCAATCAGGCGTCCCCAGGCGGCCACGGCATCCTCATTCTGCTTCGCACGCCCCAGACAGGAAGCTTCCGCAAACAAGGCCTGCGGCGCCAACTCATGCTTCGGATAGTTTGCCGCCAACTGCCCGAACACCTCCGCCGCCTGCCTTAGCTCACCCCGCTTCTGGATCAAATGCCCCAGCCGGTACAACGCATCCGCCGCCAATTCCGACGCGGGATACTCTGTCGCCAGCAACCGGAAATACTGCACCGCCCCCGCCTCGTCCCCCGTCGCCGCACAGGACTCGCCCAGTAGCCAGTACACATCTTTCTTGATCCGGGGCGTCAGGTTCAACGTCCGCGCCTGTCGGACGGCATTGCTGAAATCACCCATCTTGTATAATGTCAAGGCCCTCTCATACGCTGCATAATCCGCCATTTCAGCCTGCGGATATTTCTCTATCAGCGTGGCATAGGTTCTCACCGCCGCCTCGTTGCGAACCAGCTGCCGCTCGCTATTCGCCTTGATGTATAGCCACTCCGCCCGTTTCGTCCCATCCACCGCCGCAAGGGCCCTGTCGCACACCTGCAGGGCATCGGCAAACAATCCCGCATGATGAAACGCCCACGCCATCTGCACCTGCGACTCCGCCACCCGCTCATCCGCCGGATAGAGCAAGGACAGCTTCTCATAGGCCCTTGCACTCTGCTCATACCGCTTCTGCCGGAAATAATAGTCGCCAAGTTGGAACCATCCCTCCGCGCCGATGCGGGCGGATGCCGGATTCGATACCGCCACAAGATACAGTGGTTCCAGCGCCGCCTCCTGCCCCGGAGTCTCCTGCCGGATCCCAGCCAACGCCAAGGCGGCATACCCCACGAAGGGCGTCCCGGCATACTTCTTAAGCACCGCCTCATACGCCGCCGCCGCCTCTACCTTGCAGCCCGTCTTCACATGGGCGTTTCCAAGCGCATACTGGCAGGCCGCCCCGATTTCGGAAGACGGATTCTGCGCCAGCATCGCCTCCAGAAGCTGCACCTGATCCTGCATTCGCCGCGCCCCGTCCATCAACTCGGCACGCCGAAGCCCTGCCCGGAAATGATACTCACTCGCCGGGGATTCCGCATAAGCCCGGGAATACGCCGACTCCGCCTCCACCAGCTTTCCCAGCCCACGCCAGCACTCGCCCATGCGGTAATACACCGCATCCAGCGGGGCGGCATCCCCGCTCGGTTTCCCGGCCAGATAGGTCTCGTATTCCTTGAGAGCGACTTCCCATAACCCGCGCGAATACAACCCGTCCGCAAACTGCAGTTGCTCCCGCGGCTCCACCCCCCATGCCAGCCCGTCGGCCAGTAGGATGCCCGCCGCCATGAGACTCATCCCGAATCGTTTCATGTGCCGGTTTTCTTTTCGCCTATTCCCGCCGCAAAAGAGATGTTCCAGATATCCGCCTGCCGGCAGAGATCCAACACCCGGATGACATGCTCGTACGCCGTATGCCGGTCCGCCCGGATCAGTACCGGCTGCCCCGGAAATAGCGTCACCAGCCGCCGCAACAGCGCTTCCAGATCCCGCTCGTGCAGGGTCCGCCCATTCACCACCGTGGATCCGTCTTTCATCACGTTGAGAATGATTTCGCCGGGCAACCGCTGCTGCACTTCCGCCGTCGTCGCCGTCGGCAGCTTGACATCAATCTCCGCTTCCCACTGCGTATAAATCTGACTGGTGACAAAAAAACATAGCAGCAGGAACACAATGTCGATCATCGGTGCCAATTGGAACCCGATGGGGTCAGGCTTATATTTGCCTCTGAAGTTCATGCGTCAGGTCCTCTTGCGGAGAATTGCCGTCATCACCTGGCTCGATGCCACCTCGAGATCGGAGACCAGCTTGGACGTGCGACCGCGGAAGTAGGCGTAGAACATCATCGCCGGAATGCCCACGATCAATCCAACCGCCGTCGTAATCAACGCCTCCGCCACGCCTCCGGCCAGCAACATCGGCTTGGCTTTCGCAAGGTCAAAGGCCACCACATTGAACGACCTCATCATCCCAAACACCGTACCCAACAACCCCAGCATGGGCGCAATCACCGCCACATCCATCAGGTACTGGGTCTGGCTCTGGATCATCGCCGATTGCCGCGCCCCCTCGCCCTCGATCATATCCCTGAGCAGGGAGGGGTCCACCTTCTCCACGCTCGCCGTGTAGTCCAGTGCCGCCACCGTCACTTCCGAGAACGCACAGGGACGATAGCCGCAAACCGTGCGCGCATCGGAGAACTGGCCGGCCTCGATCTTATCAAGCACATCATCACGCAGGCTCTCGGGAACAATATGGCGCTGGCGTAAGGCTATGAAAAAATACACCACAAGACCCACCCCGAGAATGGACATCAAGCCCAGCGGGTACATCAGGATACCACCCTTATCCAGCAGTTCCTTGACCGTAACGTCTTGCGCCATCCGGGCATCATCCTTCGCTCCCGCCGGCCCTTGGGCAAGAACCGTCATTCCTCCCAGCACCACCATGGCCACCACGATCACCAAACTCAACCATAACTTCCGTCGCTGCATCATCGTACTCTCCTTTTGATCATCCCTTGTAGGTTATCCCCATCAATGTCGACACCGCCCGGCAATGCCCTGCCCAGCAGGTTTGCCTCCAGCGTCCTTCAGCATCCAGTCGCTTCTTATACGCTCCAAAATCCAATCCCGCCGTGGCCCCCAGATGCGTCTTCTTCCGTAACGCCTCACGCGCATCCATGGTTTGAAGTTCACCGAGATTCTCCTTGACGTGCTGGTAAGCATCCCGGAACGGCATCCCTTTCCCCACCATTTCCAGCGCCTTGTCGGTGGCAAACACTCCGGCAGAAAAGCCCTTGAGTAACGCCGCCTCGTTAACCTTCGTGTTCACCATCATCAATGCCATGCTGCTCAGGCACGCCCGCGTGGTGGCCAGCCCTTCCATGAAGGGACCCTTGGTATCCTGCAAGTCACGATTATACCCGCTGGGCAGGGATTTGCAGATGTCAACCACCGCCAGTTCGCAAGCCACCACCCGCGAAACACGCGCACGTACCAATTCCACAACATCCGGATTGTTCTTCTGCGGCATAATGCTGCTGCCCGTCCCGAATTCCGCCGGCAGGGAGAAGTACCCGAATTCCGGCATCGTGAAAAGCATCAGATCTTGTGCCAACCGCGAAAGGGAAAGCATGACCTGCGTGCAGGCCCCCAGAATCATCGCCTCCATCTTGCCCCGCGCATTGTTGGCATACAGCACATTGTGAATCGGACGGCCAAACCCCAGCAGACGCGCCGTCAACTCGCGATCCAGTGGCAGTGGCACCCCGTAACTGGCCGCGGAACCGAGCGGACACTGATCGTTGATCGCATAGACCGATTTCAGTAACGCCACATCATCCAGCAGGCTTTCCGCATGCGCCGTCGCCCATAACCCAACCGAACTCGGCATCGCCGGCTGCATGTGCGTCCGCCCCACCATCGGCACATCCACATGCTGCCGCCCCATCCGCACCATGACCGACGCCAATTCCAACACCTCGCCCACCATGCCCAGCAATTGCTCCCGCGCAAAAAGACGCAAATCAACCGCCACCTGATCGTTACGGCTGCGCCCGGTGTGAATCTTCTTCCCTAACTCGCCCAGCGTTGCCGTCAGCACCCGCTCAATGGCCAGATGCACATCCTGATCATCCAGGGCAATGGAAAAATCATTGGCTGCCGACCGTTGCAGTATCGTCGCCAGTTCACGAATCACCGCCTTGCATTCGCGCTCGGAAATCATCCGCGGCTTCACCGGCATCCGCGACAGCATGGTCACATGGGCGGCGGACCCGATGCAATCCACGGCGATCAACGCCTGATCCAGCCGCAAATCATCTCCAGCCGTAAAATCCAGCACCATCGAATCAATGGTTCCCACTGTTGTCTTGCGAGTCGTTGTCTTTGTTGTCATGGCCTAAATCCCGGCTCGTTTCTTTCTGCGCCTGGAGATACTTCTTTTCCGCTTCGTCAACATACCGCTCGAGGCGTCCTTTATCAAGCACAGGCTCCAAAACATCCGCCGCCTCTTTCCATCCCGCCAACCGTTGCGGCCATTCGCGCTCCACCGCGTCAAGATAAGCCTCCCGCCTCCGGGTTAAGTCAGCCAATTGATCCATTGCTTTTTCGGCCTTATTTAACTCATGGTAAAGCGTCATCGGCCAGGCGCCAACCGAAAGACGCTCATAAAACCGCGCATACGCCTCGCCAAGACGAGTCAGTTCCTCGGCCTTGCCAAGCGTCAGCGCCCGGAGCCTCTGCACCTTCTCCATGGCAGCAAGCGACACACCCGGCGCTCCCCGGCGCTCAATAGCATCCCGCGGCGCCAACCCTATGGCCTGACCTCCCGCCTCACCGGACGGCACCTCCAGCGGCAACTCATCCCGCAACTGTTCAATCAACACCGACGATACCTCGCCAAACGATTGAATCAGGTGCGCCTGCCGACCCACCCACTCCCGCCAAGCCTTTTCCATATCCTCTTCAGACCCCGTCCGGGTAAACTCGCCTGCCAGCCACACAGCCGTCACCGCCCCATCATTGGCAAGTCGATCAAGAATCCGCACATAGGGGTCAGTGGAATTAGCCGTCGGCTGAACTTTTTTCTCAATGGGCTGATTGGACTGAATGGTCTCGTTAAAGGTTCCAAGCCAGTTGAACGCCATCCCGCACAATGACCGGTACCGTGGCCACCCCTCGGGAAGTGTCTGCCATTGGAGCATTGCCGTTAACCGTGGAAAATCCTGGTCCGTACGCCACGCCATTATCACATTCCGGTTCCTCGTCCGGATGACCGGTCGCAAATTTTGCACCACCCCCATCGTCAACCATTCCGGCACGGAAGGCACCCCCCCTCCCTCCTTACCCCGATAACGGTCCCGG
Source organism: uncultured Verrucomicrobiota bacterium (assembly GCA_964609375.1). Classification (GTDB taxonomy): domain Bacteria; phylum Verrucomicrobiota; class Kiritimatiellia; order CAIKKV01; family CAITUY01; genus CAZDUS01. The sequence continues at coordinate 5,986 of CAZSSA010000071.1, forward strand.
ATATACCCCGTCACCAACGCCCGGCAAAGCAATTCGTCCACAGCCTCAAAATCAAGAGGCGCTGTCGCATTAAGGGTGATCATCCTCTGGAATAAACCACTGTCAACGCGGGAAAGAAATGCAGGGATTGAGGCCGCCTCACGCCCGGATACCAGGCGAATATCAATCGCCTCCATCCGCCGGAAAGGAAACTTAACCCCAAGAAAATGCTCCAATTGTCCGGTCGTCTCTTCCGCCCACCGGGTCCAGGCGATATTGGAAACCGCATCCGGACCTGTCACCACAAACCGTCCGGACGCGCTGGTCGTCACTACCCGATTCGACTGAACAGGATATGTGGTTCTGGGACCGGCCTCTCCTGCGAACGAAACACCAGCCAGACAAAAGAAAAGCAGAAGAACAATTCCTGCAACTGTATTAGTTTGAAAAATCATCAAACCCCGTATTTGTACAACCCTCTACTTCCCAAACGTAACGTGCGCCACGTCCTGATCAAACGTTATCGTCTGCACCGATCCAATCATCTGCTTTTCGGCAACCACGTCGGAATAGATACCGCTGAAGAATTGCTTCGGAAATCTCATCAGCGGCCCAAACAACGGCAGATGCCCAACCCGGCCGCTCGTCATGCTTATCTTCCCATCCTTGAAGGTCACCCGCATCTCAAGGCTGACCGGCACCGCCACCGAATGCTTGGGCAGGAATGTCAAATTGGTGATCACACTCGGACTCCACGAAAACCATGCACTCACATCCATTCCGCCAGGCTGGATATCCACCGCCAATGCCTTGACTTTCCTCGCCGCCGCACGCCCGCCCACAAACCCGTTAAGTTCACCTTCCGAAAAATCAATCTTGGCCGACCGTCCCGCCATGAGCGCCTGCTTGATGGCACGGGTCTTTTCCACAACCAACAGCCCACCGGCGCGATCAATCATGACCGCCGCCACCTTCACCGGCCAGAACCCAAGGGCAAGGGCGCTCATGATTCCCATCAGCAACAGACCCCCGATGACCTTCCTGATCATCGGTCCATACTGCACCTCGCGCCGATCCTCAAGATCCGACTGCGCCGTTCGCTTCAGGTCGAGTTTAACGCCACATTGGTTACAAAACACCCGCCCAAGATCATTCCGGAATCCGCATTTTGAACATTCAATTTTAATCGCCATAGGTTACCCCATCAGTCTTTCTTGGTTGTCGTCGTGGCCGTACCCCCGACTTCAGACTTGGCTCCCTTTTGATAACTATCGCTCCGGTAATCCGTCTGATAAAACCCGGTTCCCTTGAAAATAATCCCCGCCCCTGACCCGAGCAATCGTTTGACCGCCCCCTTGCAGGTCGGACATCGCTTTAGTTTCTCATCGGTGATCCGCTGAAAGCATTCAAAATGGCCACACTTCTTGCATTCATAGTCGTACGTCGGCATAACCTCTCCATCCTTCACTGCTGCAATTGATCTCGTTATCGTAGTCAGACCCCCTTCCCCTGTCAACTACACGCCAAACTTGCCGCCACTCGCCCAGTTTACTACACTATCCGGCTAAATCGTTCAGAAAAGGCAAGGAACATCTCATGCAGGCATTGAAAAAGACATCGTATCCCGGCCCGAAAGGCCCCGTCGTTCTCGTGATCATGGATGGCGTCGGTATCGGTCACTATGAAGAAGGAGACGCCGTTCGCTCCGCCCTTACCCCCCATCTCGACTGGCTCAAGGCCAACTCCGTCTACAGCCAACTCAAGGCACACGGCACCGCCGTCGGCCTGCCCAGCGACGAGGATATGGGCAACAGCGAAGTCGGCCACAACGCCATCGGGTGCGGGCGTGTCTTCGCCCAGGGCGCCAAACTGGTCACCGAGGCCATCGCCTCCGGCTCCATGTTCCGCGGCCAGGCCTGGAAAGACCAGATCGCCAATTGCATCAGGCATAACTCTACCCTGCATTTTATCGGCCTTTTCTCCGACGGCAATGTGCATAGCCACATTGATCACCTCAAAGCCATGCTGAGCCACGCCAAGGCCGACGGCGTCAAACGCGCACGCATTCACATCCTTCTGGATGGCCGCGACGTCAGCGAAACCTCCGCCCTGGACTACGTCACCCCCTTCGAACAATTCCTGGCAGAACTCAATGCCAACAGCGCCGTCGATTTCCGGATCGCCTCGGGCGGCGGACGCATGAACATCACCATGGATCGCTACGGCGCCAACTGGGATATGGTTAAACGCGGCTGGGATACCCACGTCCGCGGTATCGGCCCCCAGTTCGCCTCCGCCCGCGAAGCCATCGAATCACACCGTAAAGCCATCCCCAACGTCATTGACCAGGATCTACCCCCCTTCGTCATCGCCGACAAGGGACTACCCATCGGTAAAATTGTGGACAAGGACAGCGTCATCTTCTTCAACTTCCGCGGTGACCGTTCCATCGAAATCAGCCGCGCCTTCGAAGACGCCACCCTGACGGAATTCGACCGCTCCCCTCGCCCGGATGTCTCCTTCGCCGGCATCATGCAATATGACGGCGATCTGAAACTCCCCAAGCGTTTCCTTGTCGATCCGCCAGCCATCGCCGACACCGTTGGCGAATACCTCGCCCAAAGCGGCATCCGCCAACTCGCCATCAGCGAGACCCAGAAATACGGCCACGTCACCTATTTCTTCAACGGCAACCGCTCCGGCAAATTCAACGACTCACTCGAGGATTATGTCGAGATTCCCTCGGATGTCCTCCCCTTCGAGCAACGCCCCTGGATGAAGGCCGCGGAAATCACCGATGCCGTCCTTGAAGCCATCACCGCCAACAAGCACCGCTTCATCCGCCTGAACTTCCCCAACGGCGATATGGTCGGCCATACCGGTGTCTACCAGGCCACCGAAATTGCCGTCGAAACCGTCGACCTGTGCCTGGGCCGCCTCATCCCCGCCGTTCAAGCCGCTGGCGGCATCCTGGTCATCTCGGCAGACCATGGCAATGCGGACGACATGTATGAACACGACAAGAAAACCGGCAAGGCCAAGATTGAAAACAAACGTACCAAGGTCAAAACCAGTCACTCGCTCAACCCTGTCCCGGTTTATATCTATGACCCCACGGGAACGGCCAACTTGAAACTGGGGCCCCACCAAGGTCTCGGCATCAGCAGTCTGGCCGCCACCTGCCTGCGACTCCTCGGTTTCGAGCCTCCGGCAAATTATGATCCCAGTGTTGTCGATGTCGGCACCAAATAAATGACCCCCCCAGCACCAGATTCGTCGCCGGCCTTCACCTGTCTGCGCTGTGGAAACTGTTGCAGACATACTGGCGAAGTCCGCTTGGAAAAAGGCGAAATTGAAACCATCGCTGCCTCACTGGGGATCGATGCCATCACCTTTACCTCCCGCTACACGCGGCTGCGGGACGACCGCCGGGGCCTGTCCCTGTTGGACCAACCCGACGGCTCCTGCATTTTCCTCTCCATCCCTCTTCCCCGAACCCTGAACCCTGAACCCACCTGCAGCGCCTGTGGCGCAGCCACTGCGGGCAGGCCCCAAACGCCCCCCCCCTCCCCCCCTCCCTCCCACCATCAACCATTCCCCATGAACCATTCTCAGTGTCTCATTCAATCCGCCAAACCCCGCCAATGCCAAAATTTCCCCCTCACATGGAAATACGAAAACCTTACCGCCATCTGCCCGGCATCCCTTCCTGAACCCCGATCCCTGAACCCTAATCCTCATCCTCCCTCATCAACCATTCCCCATTAACCATTCCCCATCAACCATTCCCCCTCCCAATGATCCTCACCATCACTCCCAACCCAGCCTTCGACAGGGTCCAAACCGTACCCGCCTTCCATCCCGGCCGCGTTTGCCGTAGCACCGCCCTGACACTCTCCGCCGCCGGCAAAGGCATCAACGTCGCACGTGCCATCCGCAGTCTCTCTTCGGCAGGGACGCACCTCCGGGGCGTCCGCTCTTCCCCCACCGACGCCATCTGCACCGGCTTCCTCGGTGGCCACACCGGACACATGCTGGCCGACTACGCCGAACGCGACGGCATTCTTGCAGACTGGACATGGATCGAAGGGGAAACCCGCGTCTCCGTGATCATCCTGGCACCGGAAACAGGAGAGATCACCGTCTTGAACGAAGAAGGCCCCACCGTCACCCTTCACGACTGGGAACAACTGCAAACCAGCATCCTCGCCCTTGCCGCCAAAACGCGCGCCGTATGCCTAAGCGGAACCCTTCCCTTGGGCTTGCCTCCCGAGGTGATAAGCACATTGATCAAAGCCTTGAACCGCGATAAACGCAGGGTGTTCGTTGATTCAAGTGGCGCTCCACTTAAGGCCGCCGTATCCGCATCACCCGAAGTCATAAAAATTAACAGCACCGAGGCCGCTATCCTGCTCGGTTGGCATGAATTTGACGACAGCGACACAGCAGCGAAAGCCGCAAAAGCCATCCAGCACAACGGGATTTCCACGGTAATCATCACCCTTGGCGCCAAAGGAGCCGTTCTGGCAAGCGATTCAGGACTCTGGCTTGCCACTCCACCACCATTAACGATCGTCAATCCAATAGGCAGCGGAGATTCATTCCTGGCTGGCCTAACGCTTTCGCTCCTTCAAGACATGCCACCTCAAGAAGCATTACGCCGTGCCGTAGCCGCTGGTTCAGCCAATGCCCTGTCGGCAGCAGGCGGCAACTTTTCCGTTCAGGATTACGACCGCATCCTGGCAGAAGTAAC
>CAZSSA010000071.1:10817-12414 GCA_964609375.1 uncultured Verrucomicrobiota bacterium
CCCTCCGCCTGCGCCCGCACCGCCTCCTCAAGGGAATGCGTGGAAGATCCAATGATGAGTTCGGGGGCTATTGCCCTCGCCGCCGGAATCGGAAAATCATCCTGCCCCAGATGAACACCATCCGCCCCCACGGCCAGTGCCACATCCACCCGGTCATTGATAATCAACAAGGCACCCTGTGCAGCCGTCAACTCCCGCACCTGTTGCGCCAAGGCGACATACTCACGCAACGGCATCTCTTTCTCCCGCAGTTGAATCAACCGCACACCGCCAGTCAACGCCGCACTCACAATTTCAACTGTCGACCGCCCGCCCGAAAGCGCCTGCGACGTCACCAGATAAAGCCCCGCCGCCCGGAACCGCTCCATCCGTTCAGCATGTAATTGATTATTCATTCTGCTCTCTGCTCTCTCCCCCCTCCTAACAGCCTAACAGTCTTCCGCCAAAGGCGGATCCGCCTCCGGCGGAAACAGCCTAACAGCCGCCCCCCCCTACCCCCCCCTCACTCCCCAAACCCCCGCACCTTCAATCCGCGCTTCGCCTCCGCCTGCCGGACCATATCCATCCATGGCGGCGAAAAATTCAACCCCAGCATGTCCAAATCCTCTGCCGTCACATAATCACACATCACGCTACGTGGATCCATATCCGGCCCAACACCGAATAAAATCGCCGGCCCTCGCAACACCCACCGCTGCAGCCGCCGCGTCAGCTTCACCGGATCATCAGACCGCAACGCCTTCACATTCACCACCACAACCTGCTCATTCGTCATCATCAAGGCGTGGCCATTGGTAGCCGTCCCATTTGCCAGAATGACCAAACAGGCTTCCTTTGCTGTTTTCTTGCCGGCAAGATTCTGTCCAATCACCTTCAAGTCATCACTCTTCGCGCCAGCAACTGTTTCAGCCGCAACTGGCACAAACAATTCCTTTTCCGCATGTGCCCGCAAGGATTCCAATGTACTGGAATCCAAACCCGCCGCATTCAAAATCAGAATGCGCGAGTCACCCGCCAGCGCCAGTGCAGCAAAAGAACTCAACCCAATCACAAACCCAATCAATTTCTTTGTCATCTTATCCTCCATTCAATTTTCAACATTGTCCTTCGGCACAAACACATCTTTGATCTTCGGTATCCCCCCGGTAGGGACGCACCTCCGGGGCGTCCGCCTTCTTCCCTTCCCCATCCTCGGTAGGGACGCACCTCCGGGGCGTCCGCTCTCCCCTATTTTCCCGGACGGCTCGGAGAACCGTCCCTACCAAATCTCCCCTCCCCATCTTCGTCCGTCCCCTCCCTCGCCCCTACGCAAAAAACGCCCGGCGGACATTCCCGCATACTACTTCCCGCTGGGTGGAATTAATTCCGAATTGCGCACACACTTGAACAAACAGCATTCATCTTAGTCAAACCAAAACGAACCTCCAAAATACATCCATGGTCGCCCCACCCCTCCTTTCCCTCCCAAAAACAAAAAGGGCGGCTTATTCAGCCGCCCTTCAACAATCATCATGTAACCAATCAGTTACTTACGCATCCGGCGCCAAGCAACCAAACCCAACCCAAGACCAAGCAAGGCAAAGGAAGAAGGTTCCGG
>CAZSSA010000072.1:0-2575 GCA_964609375.1 uncultured Verrucomicrobiota bacterium
AAAGAAATCAACAATGTGCTCCGCCATGACCGGTCCGACATCCGGCACCCGCTGCAACATCTCGGCATCCGCCTTGGCTAACTTATCCAGCTCTCCAAAATACTCCGCCAGCTTCCGCGCCGCCCCCTCACCCACATGCAAAATGCCAAGACTGTGAATCAACCGCCACAAATCCTGCTGTTTACTTCCCTCAATCGCCTTGACCACATTTATCGCCGACTTCTCCGCCATCCGCTCCAACCCGGCAATCTGCTCCACCGTCAACCCATACACATCCGCCACATCACGCACCAACTCGCGATCAACCAATTGGTTAACCAACATCTCTCCGAGCCCCTCAATGTCCATCCCGTGCCGCCCGGCAAAGTGTTCAATCGTCCGCTTGAGCTGAGCAGGACAGGCAATATTGTCGCACCTCCATGCCACAAACTCAGGATCGCGACTGATTGGCCCACCACACGCCGGACACTTTCCATGCAGATGTTCCGTCAAATCAAACGGACGCGAGTCGCTCTTCCGCCTGGCAAGGACCACCTCAACCACCGCCGGAATCACTTCTCCCGCCTTCTCAATAATCACCACGTCCCCAACCCGGATATCCTTCCGCCTGATCTCTTCCTCGTTATGCAACGTTGCACGCGCAATGGTGGAACCCGCCAACGCCACCGGCTCCAATTCCGCCACCGGTGTCAACGTCCCCGTCCTCCCCACCTGCACAGTAATCGCACATAACACCGTCTGCGCCTGCTCGTGTGAATATTTATAGGCAATGGCATACCGCGGCGCCTTGGCCGTCGTCCCCAACCGCTTCCACTGGCCAAGGTCGTTCACCTTGACCACCGCCCCGTCTATCTCATAGGGCAAGTCGGCCTCCATCCCGCGCAATTCCTCGGAATGGCGAATCACGTCCTCGATCCCCTCACACACCCACCAGTGACCGGGTGTCGGCAGACCCAGTGCCCGCAGCCCCTTCAACACCGCTTCCTGGCTTTCATATTCCAGCCCTTCAACCGCCCCCACCGCATAGAAAACAACCGACAACGGACGCCGCGCCACAACCTTGGAATCCAATTGCTTCAACGACCCAGCCGTCGCATTGCGGGGATTCGCAAACGGTTCCTCTTCATTCTTCACACGCTCTTCATTCAGCCGGCGAAATCCCTCGACCGGCATGAAGGCCTCGCCCCGAACTTCGATGAACGATGGAATCGTCTCGCCACCAGCCGCGTTCAGCCGCAACGGAATGGCCCGAATGGTCTTCAGGTTTTCGGTAATATCATCGCCGGTTGTCCCATCGCCCCTTGTTGTCCCCAACACCATCAGCCCGTTTTCATAACGAACGCTGATGGAACAACCGTCCACCTTGGGCTCCAATACGTAGCGGAACGCCTCTCCCGGAAGCAATTTGCGCACACGCCCGTCAAACTCCCTCAATTCCTCAAAGGAGTAGGTATTATCCAGCGACATCATCGGCTTCAGATGCCGCACGCCTTTGAACTCCTTGAGGGGCTGCCCCCCCACCCGCTGAGTGGGGGAATCGGGCGTCACAAGGCCGGGATACTGCTCCTCCAGATGCTTGAGTTCGTCATAAAGACGATCATAGTCCCGGTCGGAAATCTCCGGACGGGCCTCCACATAATACAACCGGTTATGCCGATCAATAGCCGTTCGAAGACTATCAATCCGGTGCCGTGCTTCAGCATCACTCATATCGGCCTTTGGAGCGCGGCAGCTTGACGCCGCCTTGATTTCCGCGTGGCTTGACACGCAGTGGCCCATCCGGCCCGTAATCAATCCTCTAACGGCATCGGGTTACAAAGGTTCCCTTCCCGATCAGCCACGCGTCCGCAGTTAAAGCAAATAAACTTTGGATTCTTGGTGATCTGCTTGATCTCGTCAAAACTACCTTCGCTGGCCAACACACAAAGATGTCCGCCATGGCCATGCTCATGTTTGCAGTCTTTTTTCTTGTCGATCATTTCTTTTCTCCTGAGCTCGTTTCTTTTTACACAGTCCAGAGCTGAACGCTCTTGGCCGCGTGGACGGCCATTCCCGCCGTACATCGTTCCGGCTGTTTCAGCAATTTCTCGATTGCTTCACGCTTGTCGGCACCCACGACGATGAAGATAAGTGTTTCCACATACTTTAACAAGTCAGGCGTTACAGAAACTCGATCAGGTTTTTCCGGTCGGCGTATGGCCACCGCCAATGCCCCGGCCCCCCTCATCACATCATCCCTGGAAAAAAGGGACGCCGTATGCCCGTCCGCCCCTAATCCCAACAACCCCAACGTAATGCGTCCTCCCGCCTTCAGAAACCGTCCCAGCGAAGTCCCATACTGCTCCGCAGCCTTTTTCAACTCCAGTTCGGTTTGGACGCGCAGCACTCGCCCTTCTTCCATCCCCAACATATCCACCAGGGAACGGGTACTACCGTAATTGCTCTCCGGCGACGTATCGGGCACCATGCGCTCGTCGGAATACATCAGGAAAAGATCCTCGACAGCCTTCAATCGTCGTCGCTCCACCGCTTCGTAAATAGGCAACGGCGTCTTGCCGCCGGCCAACATAACGGC
>CAZSSA010000072.1:2675-12245 GCA_964609375.1 uncultured Verrucomicrobiota bacterium
CCCCCCCTTCCGGCCCTGTACTCCCAAACGGATATAATGCCGGCTTGACCTTCTCCTCTTCAATCCGCTTCAACACCGGTGTAAAAATATCCCACGCCGCCGCCAGCTCATCCGCCCGGATGAACAAATTCCGATCCCCTTGAATCACATCCAGCAACAGGCATTCATAGGCATCCGGTATCGTTTCAGTAAAAGCCGTTTGATAGCGAAGATTCAGTTCCGTCTGCTGCAATACCAGATCAAGTCCCGGTGCCTTGTTCATGATCCGCAGCGTAATCGCCTCATCCGGCTGGATCCGGATAATCATCTCGTTCGACGTTACCCCCCCCATCGCCGCTCCGAAAATGTTGTCCGGCAAGCTCCTGAATCGCATCCGCACCTCGTTAATCCTCTGCTCCACCCCCTTTCCGGCCTCGATGTACACGGGCACACCATCCCACCTCGCATTGCGAATGTGCAGCACCGCTGACGCATAGGTTGGCGTCAGCGAATCCGCAGGCACCCCGGGCTCCCGGGTGTACGCCACCCCGCCCCGCTCACTCCCTGCATATTGCCCAATGAACATCTCGTCCATCAAGACCGGCGGAATACACCTCAACAAACGCACCTTCTCATCACGCACCGCGCCCGCGCTATACCCGGCTGGCTTCTCCATCGTCAACAGCGCCAGAATTTGCAGCAAATGATTCTGCATCACGTCACGAACAATCCCGAACTCGTCGAAATACCCGCCCCGATTGCCAACACCCATCGATTCTTTCCATGATATCCTGATGCTCTCCACATAATTCCGATTCCAGATGGGATCAAACACCAGGTTGGCAAACCTCAATACCATCAGATTCTGCACAATCTCCTTGCCAAGATAGTGATCAATCCGGAACGTGGATTCCTCGGCAAACACCCTGTTCATTTCCTGAACCAGATAATCGGAGGATGCCCGGTCACGCCCGAACGGTTTCTCAATCACCACCCGCGACCATTCCTTCCGCGACCCGCACGCGACCATCCCGGAATTCCCCAACGCCCTCGCCACCTCAAGAAATACCGTCGGCGGCACCGCCATATAAAACAGCCGGTTCGCATCGGCACGCCCCTCGATGCCACTCATCAATTGGAACAAATCGAGATAGGTATCCACCGCCCCATACTTCCCTGCCGAATAATAACACCTCCGGAGAAACTCCGCCGTTTTCTCCGCGCAGGATTCACCGGGCGAATACCGGCAGGTCAGATGCTCCGCAATCCTCGCTCGAAATTGATCATGGCTCATTGGCGAGCGCGCCATCCCGTACACATGAAAATCAGCCGGAAGATAACCCTGGCAATACAACGCAAACAACGCTGGAATGATCTTCCGCTGGGCCAAATCACCCGACGCCCCGACAATCACAATCCCCAGTGGCAAATCCCATTTCCCCACGGCTGGAGCCACAACCGCCTGCGACCGGTTCACTGGATGTTCATTTGGCATGACGCAAATCTCCTGCCTTGGATCGCACGCCCTTGCAGCAACCGCCACTCGCGCAAGGCTTGGCCGTCACCAACCATCCCTGACACAACGCACATCGGGAATCCGGGCACCACTGGCACACCCGGCAGTCGGGACATGGATGCTTCTTACCTTGGCGACGCCTCTGCACGACGCCCCTCCGTCTTACCTTTAGGCTTTAGCACCACATACGTCGGAAGCCCCTTGACGGAATACTCCTCCAGCACCGCACTGACGGCGGCATCCTGGGGCCGCTCCGCCTGAACTTTGATAACCGTATAACCATTTAGCCGCGCCCGAACCTCCGGCTCACGGAAAGTCGTGGCTTCCATGGCATGACAGTTTTTGCACCACGTTGCCCAGAAATCCAAAAACACAGGCCGCCCCTCCCCAATCGCCCCCGTAATCCGGGCATCCAAATCATTCCGATCGTCGGCGCGAACGTGTTGCGCCCCGTCATCTTTCGCCTTTTGAACCCCACCCGTCCCCATCCACCCCTGATACGCCAAAAGCCCGTAATAACCAGCCAAGGCAACAATAAACACGCCAAACCCGCGCTTAACCCACGTCATCCATCCGCCCGGCTTCGGCAAAAACGATAACCCCGCCCCCGCCAACGGCCACGGCAACGCCATGCCCAACCCCAGCACAAACGGTAGCAACACCCCCACCATCGCCCCCGCCGCATATAACTTTCCCGAGAGCAACAGCACCGCAATCACCACCGGCGCCACGCAGGCCCCGGCCAATAATGCAGCAACACCTCCCATGACCAATGCCACCAGATAACTTCCTCGTTTCGCCGCGAATCCACTCCCGCCGATCTGCCCTTGGAACCGCGACAGATCAATCGCGAATACATCAAACATGGCCAATCCCAGCAATACAAACACCACGGCCATCACGGCATTGAACCAGGGCAGGGAATTCAAGGCGCCGAACTGCGCCCCGGTAAATACAACCACCACCCCAAGCACCCCGTAAACCAACGCCATCCCCATTCCATACGTCCCCCCCAGTGCAAATCCGCGCACCTTGGACCCATCCTGTGCACCCGCCCCGATAATCGCCAGATTGATGGGGATCATCGGCAACACGCAGGGAGTCAAATTCAGCAACAATCCGCCCAGGATCACGATCAAAAATGTCCACCAAGCGCCGTATTGTTTAAAGAATTCAAGCGGATCAGCCCCGAATAAGGCCATCCCGTGACTCAGTCGGTCACCCATGGAACGACCGCTTTTCGCCACCGTCTCCCGACCTTCCAAACGATCCAGAAATCCGAGAAACTCATCCGACCGGAGATACCCCGCCGCCTGCCCCGCCACGATATAACCGACTGGGTTCACACCGCCTGGCGGCACCGCTGCATGGTCGTCAACGCTTTCCCCGGCAGCGCTCTTGCTTCCCGCTTGCAATGGCGCTGCGGCTCCTAACCGAAAGGTTTTCTTCTGCGGGAAAAAGCAGGTGCTCTCATCACATCCCTGGTAGGCAACCTCTACAGAAACACTACCCTCCGGCAGGCTATACACCGCCGCAAAATCTCCGGTATAGGCCTGCCGCTCCTCCCCCAGCAGCGGATCACGGAATGTGGATGGAACGGGCACCTCAACAGGCGTCAACACCTTGCCGTCCGATTGAACCGCCAGTTGGTCCGCATAAACATGATAGCCCGATGGAACCTTGAACCTGACCGAGACCACCACTCCCGTCCCCTGCTGAATCCGGCTCACATCAACCCCAAAGGGATCATTGCCGGCAAACGCCATGCCGGCGCTTAACAACATCGCCACCAGAGCCCCCCACACCCACCGATTTTTCAGCATCATCGTTATCCCTTATGCAGCGCTTCGCTTGGGCCATGTCAAGACAACCTGCAGCACTTCGCGAACAAAAGCACATTCACAGTGCGCCGGACAGGAACCCATCTCATCCTTGTTCAGACAGTACCCCGGGCATTCCTTTGTCCCCGTCATCCGCCCTTCATAGAGCGGCCCGTCATACAAGTCAAAAAAATCACCGGCCGGAATGGCCATCGTCGTTTGGCATCCTTCATCATTGTGATTGAAAAGGAAGAACCCAGCCGAAAGCTCCTTGAATGAGGACTGATACCCTACTACGGTCACGGCAGGATCACCCATCAACTCCTGTCGAGTCGCCCACTCATGCCCGCAAGAAGTACATGTCCTGAAAACCATAATCCCCTCAACCCCGCCTCAACTCTCTGGATCCTTGCTTGCGACACCCTCCCTGGCTTCCCTCGCCACCTGCAGGCGCGTTTAAAATAACACCCCTACAGGCAGCGGGAAAACCATTCCGTCACTTACGCCTTCTCGCCACGCTTGCCCAATTGCTTATCAAGCATCAACAGCGCACCGGTCGAACTCCCCGCCATCTTCAGCATCACAATAATATCGTTGTCATTGGCTTCTTCTTCAACCTGCTCGGTAATGTACCACTGAAGCAATATCTGTGTGGCATAATCCTTCTCCTTCACCGCAGCATCCATCAGTCCATTGATCGACCTCGTGATGGACTGTTCATGTTTCAACGTCGCCTCAAACATCGCCAGCAACGATTTGTATCCCACGGCAGGCTTGGCAATCGCGCCAAGTTCCACCTCGGATCCCTGCTCCAACAGATAACTCTTGAGTTTCATGGCATGTCCCATTTCCTCCTGAAACTGGACCTGAAACCACTTCGCGGTCCCCTTGTACCCCTTGAGTTCAGCCTCAGCGGACATCGCCAGATACAAATAAGCCGAATATAGCTCACTGTTGATCTGCTTATTGATCGCTTCCGTCATTTTATTACTAATCATCTCATTCTCTCCTGTTTTCGCTTCCCGTCTTGATTTCTCTTAGACCTTCCACAACCCATGCAAATTGCAGTACTCGCGGGCGCTCACAGTCCCTTCCCGCACGCCTTCAAACAGCGCTATCGGCGGCTGTCCGGGCTTCAGATGCTGCCTGAGAACCTTATCATCGACCAGCAACTCAATCCATTCAATATAATGCTTCTCTTCCATCGGATGCTGAACACTGCCGACGGTCACCTTGACACCATTGGCCACTCTCTCAATCAACGGTATATGCTTTTCCTTGGCGGCATCCACGGTGTTCTCCTTGAACAGCTTCATCGGCTTATCGCAACACACCAGGGTCCCGCCGCTCGCATGAACCACTTCCACCACATTCCCGCACACCTCACACTTATATATCTCAAGTCGCGTCGTCATGTTATTCACTCCTTTTTGTTATCACTTTATGCTCTCGATTGCACACCAGCCCTATTGCCCTGCAATCCTTCTTACTCCGGGGAAAACTCGCTCTTCTCAACTCCGCAATCCGGGCAGACCCAGTCAGCAGGCAGATCCTCAAAGGAAGTGCCTGGCGCAATGCCATGATCAGTGTCGCCTTTCCTGGGGTCGTATACATATCCACAAACATTACATACATATCGCATGATGATCTTCTCCTTTGCTTTCGTCATTACACTTCATCCCATAAAACCCAAATCCCATCGAGGCAAAACACGCCGGATGCGGTTGCTTTCACCCGGCGCCTTCCCCCCGTTGAATTCCTATTCAGCCTTCTTTCCCATCAACCCTTTCAAATGACCAACATAGGCTTCGGCTCCGCCCGCCTTATATCCCGTCCGCGCCAGTTCCTTTCCCGTAGCGTCCAGCAGCAATACGGTCGGAAAACCCTGCACACCGTATTTTTCCATTAGCGCTCGGTTAGCCGTCTTCTCCGCATCGGACTGTTGCTTGCCTTGTGGAAAATCAACCAGCAGTAACACCAGCTTATCCTTGGCGTACTTCTGAAAGGCAGCCTGCGAAAAGACCTCCTTATCAAGCTTGATGCACCAGCCACACCAATCAGACCCCGAAAAGTCAGCCAGGATCGGCAGCCCTTTCTCTGCCGCCACTTTCATGGCAGCATCCATCGACGTTAACCATGCCGAGTCACCATCGCCCCCCTTCACATCGGCCACACGGGTTTCAGATACCCCGCAACTACAAGACAATAAGCTTGCCACAACCACGCCCATCCACCAGTACCTACTCATTTTTTCGTCCTTCCTTCCTCATTGGTTTATCGCTACTAATCACCCTTCTCTGCGCGACGTGATTCTTCCACTCCCGCTCCGCCTCTGCAAGTATCTTGTATCCACAATCCTTGGTGAGCCCATAGAGAAGAAAACATCGATCATCATCACTTCGATCACTGGCATAGTCAGCAAACTCAACTAGCTGACTCGCCAACTGCTTCAACTTCTCTATGTTCTCATCACTCATAGTCCCCCCCTATTAAGGTTGAGCCTCTTCTAACTGCAAGTTCCATGCCCACCTGCCGCTTTTTTATTCATTAATCCAAGCAATATGTTTATCCATAACAACTTACAACTTTTATCGACCGTGGCAAGTCACTCGAAAAAAGCTGTGTCATGCGTCGCCACCCTGTATCGATGAGTCACCATGAGGCATACGAAAGCCAATGATCATGACAAAGGCAGAAAGAATAAAGGCCTGGCCTGCCAAAGGCTGATTTGAAGGCCGATGGTTGCCCGTTGATCGGTTCGGGAGGTAGGATGGTGCACCCGGAGGGAGTTGAACCCCCACACCTTGCGGCATAAGAACCTGAATCTTACGTGTCTGCCAATTCCACCACGGGTGCCCGTATTAGAAGGCCGATACAGTTATCAGCATCCCAAAATCCTGTCAACAGTTTCTTGGCACAGTTCCTGGCAAGTTTTTGGCAACAGTTCCTGGCAACATCTCCCATCAAGCGTCAGGGGCTTCATACAGCAACCTTCCGTTAGGATGGATCCCCTGGAATGTCACTCACAACCGGTCATGCACTCACGGAAGGACCGGCTCGGTTGCCAGCGCATTGTCGCCATCCACGTTACCGGTGAATTCCGACCCGGCAACCGGCGGGACCACACCGTCCCAGTAGTTGTACTGGGCCGTCAAGTCATCTTCGCTGTTCCAAACCAGACCATAGCCACCATTGTCCACCATGACATTGTAGCCCGCGCTGCCCAGCGGCCCACCACCGAAATCATACTGACTGAGCGAGCTGCCGCTTGCATTCATATGGAAGCCGTCGTCGCCGTTATTCCTCGCCACATTCCCCTCGCCATACAGATCCAACGAACCATCGGTCGCGGCATTCAGAACAAGACCGTCCGCGGTATTTCCGGCAACCAGGTTGCCCGTGAACCTGGCCGAGAGATTCCCATAGGCGTCCAAGGAGGCATTGATACCATTCTGCCCGTTGCCCTGTGCCGTTACTCCGTCAACATCCACGCCGCTGTCGCCATAGTTATCGGAGTGTTGATACAGGTAAACCCCGTCACCGGCATTGTTGTCCGCCGTGATAGACGAAAGAGTCGTATCCAGGGTCAAACCGGAATTGTAGTAGTAGTAGTACCAACGCCAGTTTTCATTATAGATGCTCACGCCGGCACCGCCATTCCCGTTTGCCGTGATTTCATCGTACGAGGACTCCATCAGGACAGAGGACGCCGACGAGTAGTAATTACCGGAAGTCGAGCGGAGGTAGGAAATGAGGCCGCCACTTGTGTTCCCGTTCGCGACAATATCCGAGAAGGAGGCCCTGATATCCAACTCGGTCGGGCTGTAGTAATCCAAATTGTACCCGTAAATATAAGAATACACCCCATACCCTTCATTGCCGCTAGCCCGGATCCCATCCAGTGAGACATCTATGTTCACGGGGCCGTTCCCGTAAGAATAATAGCCGTAATAGTCGTATTTATAGGCGTCAACATGCACCTGAACTCCGTTCCCCCCATTGTCGTTGGCCTCGATCCCGGAAAGCGAAAGGCCAACGTTAATCGGCGTGGCATTGTTATAGTAGTAACCGTAGCTGTAGTCATAAGCGTAGGTTTGAACATAGACGCCACCCGACCCATTCCGGTTTGCCGTGATGTCGGAGAAGGACATGTTGATCTCGATCGGCTCGGATGTTGAGTAGTAATAATCGTAATTATAAGCGTACGCGAAAACCCCATACCCGCCATTGTCGTTAGCCGTGATACCGGAGAAGGTCGCATTGATATCCGTCTCGTTACCACTGGAATAGTAGTCCTCTTGGCAATGGTAGTACACCCCCTGGCCGTCATTATTGGAATACCGACCGGAAATGCGGGATGTGATTTCGCTGCTTTCATAGGCATAAAAGTAGAGGCCGTTCCCGCTGCAACGGGTAACATCGTTGTCGGCCAGCGTTACATCCACCGAGGAGACATGATTCAGGTTGATCGAGATGCCGTCGCCGCTGATCCCGTCGATGCGGTTCCCTGAAATACTGCCGTCAAAGGAAGGCATGTAATTATTGTTGATCACCACGCCACCGCCAATGTCCCGCCCGTGGATATAGTTTTGAAGGACCCTGATCCCTGTTACATTCTCACCATAGATGGCGGCCGAACCTTGGCTCGGCTCCTTGGCTTGCAGTGCATAGGCCGGAAGTTCCCGGGTGATCTCGAACCCGACAAGTTCCGTAGGCCTTTCATAGCTTCCGCTCGCCAGCGTGAACACAGGCCCCAGGTTCCGGCCGTTGACCACCGGGTACACACCGTTGCCCAGGAACTGGCCGCCAGCGCCATAGAACGGACACCCGTTGCCCCACAGGATCATCTCCCCACGCATAATGACGTTCTCGTAATACTGCTGGCGTGCATCCAGCACATACACCATCTTGCCGCGTGGATCATCCACACCGGTCTGGATCGCGCGGTACGGATGCTCCCAGCTCCCATCCTCGTTCCCGCTGCGGTTGTCGTCATCCACAAAGATGACATCCGTCGCCAGCACATGGTATTTCCCCTTTTTAGTCCGGCTGACCAGTTTCTTGTCCACCTGGCGGCGGTCGGCAACAATCTCCTCCGGATCGGACGCATCCGTGCGCACATGCAGGTCGCGGATAACCATCTCCGTGAGCCGCGACGACAGCGGCGCCTTCTCCTTCGACAGCCCGAAACCGGCCAACGCGCCGGCAAACGGATTCTTACCCCGGCTCAGGTTGGCCAGATCAAACGGCACGCTCGCCCTTGCCCCCACGGAATATCGCGACCCGTAAAGCGCCTTGTCTTCCAGCCAGGTCGCATCCAGCAGCAACGAGGGCAATGCCCGGACTTCCAGCCTCGCCTTCACCCCCTGGATGTCGTCCCCGTGATTGGCTTCAAAATCATACCAGCCCACAAACGCCTTCACGTCCACAAACTCCTGCACCACGGGAATCGGGAGCAACGCGCCGACTTCAGCGTCAAACCCTTCCAGCGCCTGCTCATAAAGCCGGTAATGCTGGAGCGAGGTCACCTCATAGGTCGAATCCGCCGTCCACCCGTGTTGCTCGATGATGTAACCGTCGCCGACGGGCTTGCGCCAATGCTCGGTAATCTCACGCACCTTGTCGGTCTGCTGGCGGTAAAGATCACTTTCCTTCGCGTCTTCCTCGGGCAGGTAGTAGTTCGCGCGCGCATCCACCCACTGGCTCAGGAACTCGACCCCGGCCCCGAACTGATCAAAGGTGTTGTCAAGCTCGGTATCGCGCAGATCATAGTAGACGTTGGCGCCGACGATGAAATTCTTGTCGGGAAACAAATGACGGTAGCCAAGACCGATGTTCCCTTCCTGCCCGTCACTGTCGTTGATGCTCCCACGCGGATTCACAAACAACAGCCCGCTCTTGAACGAATACACGGGAAGCACCAGGTCGCCAAACGTCTCGACATCCTGGTCCATGAAATGCACACCGAGCGTCGCCCGGCCGGGGGGAGGCGCCACCGGCGCTTCAGCCGCCACCACGGTCTTGGCTTCCTGTTTCGGGGTCTCCTTGGCCGGTGCCGCCGGTACGGGCGCCTGCTGCGCAACCGCTCCACCCACCCATACGCCAACCACCGTCAACACAGCAATCCATGTCTTCATTTTCATTGCCGCCTCCTTTGGTTAACCCTTATGGATTTCCTTCACTCCCACGCCACCCTCTAGCACATTTTCTTGCTATGACATTCCCGCAAGGCCGTCAAGGTAATTTTATCATTTT